>NZ_JBHYMQ010000056.1:0-60684 GCF_042742985.1 Streptomyces sp. NPDC058864
AGCGCGTTCGCGCACGCGGCCGCCAGGCCGGCCGCCGCCCGCAGCATCCGGCCGCCGCCGGTGCCGCGCCCTGGGCCTGCTGCTCCTGCCGGTCACCGCGGCCTGGACCGCGGCCTGCGCCGGCCCCGCCCCGGCGCCGGCCCCGGAACCCGACCGCTCCCGGCCGCTGATCGTCGCCAGCGACGCCGACCTCACCGCCGGCGGGCAACCCGGCGTCCGCCGCGCCCTGATCGCCGAGTGGAACCGGCGCCACCCGGACCGGCCCGCCCGGCTGGTCGAGCTCCCCTCCGCCTCGGACGAGCAGCGCAGCGAACTGATCGGCGCCTTCCAGTCCGGCACCGCCGCGTACGACGTGGTCAACCTCGACATCAGCTGGATCCCCGAGTTCGCCGACAGCGGGCTGCTGCGTCCGCTCGACCCCGCCCTCGTCGACGGCGACTTCCTGCGCCAGGCCGCGGACGCCGGCCGCTGGAAGGGCCGCACCTACGCGGTGCCCTTCAACACCGATGTCGGCCTGCTCTACTACCGCACCGACGACCTCGCCAAGGCCGGCCGCCGTCCCGCCGACCTGCGCGGCTACGCCAAGATCGGCGACCTGCTCGCCGACGTCCGCCCGCTCGGCCACCCCGCCTACACCACCCAGTTGCGCGCGTACGAGGGCCTGACGGTCAACACCCTGGAGACCTTCTGGACCGCCGGCGTCGAACTCGTCGACGGCGACGGCCGCTACACCGGCACCGAGGACGGGCTGCGCGAGGGGCTGGACGAGCTCGGCCGGCTGGGCGCGGCCAACAACCTCAACCCGGAGTCCCTGGAGGCCGACGAGTCCGTCACCCTCGCCCAGTTCACCGAGGGGCAGAGCGTGCTGATGCGCAACTGGCCGTACGCCTACAACCGGCTCGACGCCGCCCTCGCCCCCGGCGTCCGCTTCGGCGTGGCCCGGCTCCCCGGCGTCGCCGCCCTCGGGGGGCAGAGCCTGGGCGTCGCGGCCACCAGTGACCGCCCCGGTGACGCCGCGGACCTGATCCGCTTCCTGACCGGACCCGACGCCCAACATGCCCTGCTCAGAGCGGGTTTCGCCCCGGCGCGGCAATCAGCATACGGAGCCGGGGATGTCAACTGTGACGATCCTCACGACCCCCGCGCCTGGTTCTACGACCGCCCCGCGGGCCGCGGCTCGGAGCCCTCGCCCTCGCCGTCCGCCGCGACCCCCGGTTACACGACCCTGCTGTGGTGCGCGCTGCAGGCCGCCAGGGCCCGTCCGGCGACCGCGCACTACGTCACCTTCACCCGGGTCCTGCAGCGTGAGGTGCACGGAATGCTCGCGGCGCACCGCTCCGCCGACGCCTCGGCGGAGCGGCTCGACGCCCGTCTGGGACGCGCGCTCGGCGGCCGCGGTCCGGGGTGACCATCACTCCTCGTGAGCGCGGCACTCCCTTCCGCATAACGACTGATGCACACTCACATTTCCCGTAGGTCACGGCAGTCACGGCCCAATGTCCCGTTCTGTCCTGTCCATCCCCATAGATTCCCGTCATGAACTCGCTTGAGTGGCTTGGAATTGGCGGGCGCCTCTATTAACGTTCGATAACGCAGCGCGGTCGTCCCTCCGCCGACAGGGCGGCGCCGTGCGCTTGCCGAATCCCGTGCGCGGGAACCGGGGAACCACTTCCTGGGGTGAATCGGGGGCCCTCCGCGGTCCTCGTAGGAGACCTTCCTGCTCCGAACCCGTCAGCTAACCCGGTAGGCGAGAAGGAAGGAAAGGAGTGCGCCCGCGTGGCGTCGAACGAGCCTGCCCTGATACCCGGACAGCAACAGGGGTCCGTATCCGCGTACCCCGAGTGGGACACCGCCGAGTGGAACATGGCCGCCGGGTGGAATCCCCCGGCTGCCGAGCAGGCACCGCCGACGAAGAACGCGATCGACGGCTGGGACACCGGCCAGTGGAACATGGCCGCCGGCTGGCTCGACGCGGCCGCCGCCGCGCAGACCACTCCCCAGGACACCGCCGCCGCGGAGCACGAGGCCGCCGGGCACGAGGCGTACGAGGCCGCTGACACCGCCCCCGCCCCCACCAGCCCGCGCCACGAGGACATCCAGGCCTTCGACGCCTTCGGTGCCTTCGGGAGCACCACGGACGCCGAGGACGTCGCAGACGTCGAGGCCGCGCCCTACGAGGGTCCGCAGGCCGAGCCCTGGAACCCCACCGAGGAGTCCACCGGCCCCGTGCGCGGCCGGCACCGCGTCGCCAAGCAGCGCTCCCTGGGCCGCGGTTCCGCGGTCTTCGGGGTCGCGGCCGTGGCCGTGCTGGGCGTCGGAGGGGTCGCCACCGCCGAGGGCAAGAACCCGCTCCCGGTCTCCCTCCCGCACCTGCCCGACGCGTCCCAACTGCCCGGCATCGGCGCCCTCGTCGACGGCGACAGCGCCCCCGAGGCCAAGCCCGTCGCCGAGGCCCTGAGCCCGGGCGCCGGCGAGGCGCTGCGCAACCGCATCCTCGACCAGGCCCAGCAGCAGCGGAACGCCGCCGACCGGGCCGCCAAGACCGCCGCACAGCAGGAGGCCGCGGCCAAGGCCGCCAAGTCCGCCGCGCAGGAACGGGTCCGCGCCGAGGCCGCCGCCAAGAAGAAGGCCGCGGCGGAGGCGGCGAAGAAGCTGGAGGCCGAGCGCCTGGCCGAGCTCGCCAAGAGCTTCGTCAAGCCGGTCTCCTCGTACACGCTGACCGCCGGCTTCGGCGAGTCCAGCTCGCTGTGGGCCAACACCCACACCGGCCAGGACTTCGCCGCCCCGACCGGCACCCCGGTCAAGGCCATCCACAGCGGCACCATCACCGAGGCGGGCTGGGCCGGTTCGTACGGCTACCGGATCATCCTGACCCTCGACGACGGCACCGAGCTCTGGTACTGCCACCTCTCCTCGATGATCGTCACCTCCGGCAAGGTCAACACCGGTGACACCATCGGCCGCGTCGGCGCCACCGGCAACGTCACCGGCCCGCACCTGCACCTCGAGGTGCGCCCCGGCGGCGGCGACCCGATCGGCCCGATGGGCTGGCTGCGCAGCAAGGGCCTCTCCGTCTGAGGCGGAGGGACGTCCGGCCGCGACCGGCGACGACCGGCCCCACGAACTCCGGCGGTCCTGGTGACACCCCCCGTCACCCAGGGCCGCCGGTCCGTTTCCGCGGGGTGTGACGGGACGCGGCGGGGCGCCGCGCGGCGCTACGGGACGACGAAGTTGTAGAGCTCCGAGATCCTCGGCGGTCCGCTCGGCTCCGGGAAACCGGACTCCTTGGCGGCCGGCATCATGATCTCCATGAAGGCCTCGAGGGCCTGCGCGGACTGCCAGACGTTCACCAGCCGCAGACCCTCGTTGGTGATCACGGCGGCATGGGAGAGCAGCCCGGAGGGAGGATGCTCGGGCCCGAACCCCGCGCGGTGGTTCGCCTCCTCGTACTGCAGGGCCGTCACACCGGGGAACTCGACCTCCGCCAGGACCGGCATGGGAACCTCCCGCCTCCCACCGACACGCCTACGCCCCAATTTCCTCCGGCTGCACCCCGGCCGCAATCCGGAACGCGGCCGGGGGCACGGTCAGAACAGCGCGATCCCGCGGTGAACGCGAGGTGAGCGCGTGGTCAGAGCGCCTCCAGCCGGACGTCCGCGGAGTCGCAGGCCGCCGTCTCGTCGGCGTAGACCTCGCACACAGGCCGTCCGTCGGGGGTCATCGTGTGCTCGACCTCCCAGAGGCTGATCTCCTCGCCGGTCTCCAGCAGGAAGGCGTGCTCGTACAGCGTCCAGCCGGCGACCCGGCCGGTGCCGATCCGGGTGTGCCGGCCGGTGACGTACGCGATGTCATGGCCCACCGCCGAACCCAGCCGGCTGCGCAGTTCCTCCCCCGGCACGTCCGTGTTCTCGGCACGCCGCAGCACCCGCCACGCGTGCTCGGCGGAATGGTCCTCCGTGTACTGCCGGGGCCCGGGCGTCAGGTCCATCGCCAGCTGCGGCAGCCGGGCCAGCCAGTCCGCCGCCTCCGCCTCCAGCTCCTCCGGGGAGGGCTCGCCGAAGCGCGCGTCGATCGTGTGCTGGGCGACGGCCAGCGCGTCCGGGTCGGAGTACACCTCGTACAGCGGTTCGCCGCTGCCGGGGCCGGTGTTGTGCTCGATCTCCCACAGCAGCTGCGTACTGCCGTCGGCCAGCAGGAACGTGTGCCGCAGCGTCCTGCGGCTCAGCCTGCGCGGCGGGCCCTTGCGCTGGCGGAAGGACGCCAGCTCCGTGCAGCCCATCAGCGCGGTCGCCAGCCGTCCCAGCACGCGGTCGTCGACGTCGAAGGCGTTCTGCGCCCTGGCCAGCACCACCTCGACGTCCGCCGGCCCCGCCCCACCTGGTCGCGCGTTCCCCATGCGGTCCTCCTGCTCACGGCATTCCCCGCGCACCATTGCGAGCACTCAGCGTAGTGGCATCGACGCGCTGCGCGTCGGGTCTCCCGGAAAAATGGTGCACCCCCACCCGTAGGAGGCGCGTAAGACGGGAAACGCACGCCCCCTGCTGCCACCATGCGCCCATGCGCGCACTCTTCGTAGGCCTCTGCACCCTCGATGTCATCACGCTCGTCGACCACGTCCCGGCCCCGAACGAGAAACTCACCGCCCGCACCCAGACCGTCGCCGCCGGCGGCCCCGCCACGGGCGCCGCCGCCACCTTCGCCCACCTCGGCGGTGAAGCCGTCCTGCTCACGGCCTTCGGCGGCCACCCCCTCGCCGGCGCGATCGAGGCCGACCTCGCGGCGCTCGGCGTCGACGTCATCAACCTCACCGCGGATTCCCCCGAACCCCCCGCGGTCTCCACGGTCCTGGTCACCGCGGCCACCGGCGACCGGGCCGTCGCCTCCACCAACGCGGCCTCGGGGAGCTCCGTCTCCCCGCCCGGAGACCTCTCCGTCCTCGTCGGCGACGCCGACGTCGTCCTCGTCGACGCCCACCACCCCGCGCTCGCCGTCCCTGCGGTCCGCCTCGCGCGCGCCGCCGGGGTCCCCGTCCTCCTGGACGCGGGCAGCTGGCGCCCCGCCACGCCCGCCCTGCTCCCCTACGTCGACGTCGCCGTGTGCTCCGCCGACTTCCACCCCCCGGGCACCTCCACCCCGGCCGAGGTCCTCGCCTTCCTCCGCGACGCCGGAGTCCGCTGGACCGCCGTCACCCGGGGCCCGTCCCCCATCCTCCGGCCCGACGGGCAGATCCCCGTCCCCGCGATCACCCCCGTCGTCGACACCCTCGGCGCCGGTGACGTCCTCCACGGCGCCCTCGCCCACCACCTCGCCGCCCACATCACGACCCGCCTCACCCCACCCGCCTTCGACGCGGCCCTCGCCTTCGCGGCGGACGTCGCCTCGCGCTCCTGCGGTTCGTTCGGCACCCGGGAGTGGATGCAGGCGTGAGCCATCCGTGCCAGGGGCTCAGGACCGCCCGCGGCTTCGTCCCGCGAACAGCGTGAACAGCACGACGCTCACCCCGAGCACGGCCCACCCCACGGCGGTCTCCGACAGCGAGGTCTGCGTCCGCTTCGGCAGCAGCGACAGGCACCCGAGCACGACGAACATCGCCCCCAGGTAGCTGAGCCCCGCCGTCAGCACCCACCGCATCAACCGGCCCGACCGCACGTTCGGCGACTTGTTGCCCATGGGGATCCCGCCCTGTTCCTCGACGATGCCGCGACACCCGGGGCCGCTCACGCCCGGCCCCTCCGCAGTGCTTCAACGCCCGCCCACCGTCCCCGACACGGGCGTACGAAGTCACGAATTCACGGGTGTTGCACACGGGGCTGGTGTGAATGGGCTAGCGGCAGCGGGTGCCCTGCCGCGGCCTCACCGCTCGCGCGACCTTGTTACCCAGAAGACGAGCGCGCTGATCGCCGTGCCGATCGCGAACACCAGCCAGCCGACCTCGGCATCGGAGAATGAGGCCTGCGTGGCGTCCGGGAGTAGAGCCAGGGCGACTGGTACGAAGATGGCCGCGACCATGTAACTCCCGACGAGTGTCAGCACGCTGCGAAGAATCCTGCTGCGCATCGCTGGCTGCATGCCATTGCTCATTCTGGCGCTCCGGTCTTGCTATTTGATGATGTTGTGACACTGCGTCCCGCGCTTGGCTCCGGCGGCGAAGAAGTCGGCGCACGCCTTTCCGTAGTGCTTCAACGTCCGTCGCGTCGTGTCGATGCGGCCCATCGAGCTCAGATCTGCGCAGCTCTGATGCACGGGGCCCTTGCTGACGAGGTACGTGCGGCCGTCGGTGTCCGAATACCGCCAGTCGATGTGCCAGTTGCACCAGCGACCGCCGGCTGTGTCACCGCCGAGGGTGTCCTGAATGGATGCCTCCTCCCGGGTGATGGTGCGTCCCGAACCTTGGATGAAATGGCCGATGGAGGTTGTCGGCAGGCACAGTTCGACGCCCTTGGCGTCGAAGCAGAAGCCGGTGACCTTCCCGTACCCCACGGCGCTCGCCGATGCGGGCGTCGAGAAGCTGATCACCGTGGCGACTGCCGTGGACGTCGCCAGGGCGACCTGCGACACGTAGCGCGTGACTGCGTTGGCTCGACCCATGGGATCCCTCCGATGCTCTTGATGTCGTGACGCACCAGGAACGGCGGATCCGATTCGGGCGATACGTGGTGTTGCGTGCCGGTGACACAAGGTCGCTCGGGGGAGTGGTGCAGGAACCTTTAAGCCACAGTTCTGCAACCGAGCACCGGTGGATGTGCCTGGTCGGCGGCCCGCTACCTGACCGGTCGGCCGGATACTCGTTCCGGCCGACCGGCCCAAGAGGCAGGGGAATTACTCGGCTGGTGCTGCCACAATCGGTTCGTCGGCGTGACGTGAGTTCCGTGCCCGGAATCGCACCAGGCGGCGGGTCGAGTCGGTCGCCGACCGGGGCGGAATCAGGGTGAAGGCCATGACCAGCTTCGCGGGGTCAGCGTGGCCGTCAGAGATGGCCGCGCGCACGTCACCATCTGTCGTGCCCTCGACGACGGGATAGACCAGCGCGACACCCGTGTCCGGTCCGACATGCGCATCCCCGATGACGATGGGAGCAGTGTCCGCATTCCCTGCCGCATCGATCAGCCGTTGTGCGGCCGTGCGATGTTCCACGCTCGCGATGCGACCAAAAGACGGCTTTCCTGGCTGTCGGCTGCGTCGGACCAGCGACAAGGGTGTGGAGCCAAGAACCGAGGCTTCCATGCGATTGGCCTGGGTGAGCTGGGGGGCGATCAGCAGCCAGTCGTCGACCTTGGCGAGCGTCCCGTCGAGCTGTGCCAGGTACTGCAGGTGCGGCTGGAAGATTCCCGGGCGCTCCCACTCCAGCGAACTGAGCACGGAGATGAGTTCCGAGTGCGTGACGCACGCCGTCAGAGCCGAGAACGTCCGGGTGAGCCCGCTGCTGCCGTCCGGCGGATTGGTGAAATCCGCGGCTTGTCCGGAGAACGTGCTGAGCAGAGGCTGCCACCGCTCCGTGTTGCGCCGCAGCGCAGCCGCATCCACGGGATACGCCGCGGGCTCGACCGGCTTGCCGGGCGAGCGCACTTCGACCAGTTCGGCGTTGAACATCTTGTTGCGCGCGGAAGGCTTGACCCACGAGAGGTGCTGGGCGACCAAAGGCGGCACCTGGGCAGGCGTGACCTGGGGTTTCCCGTCCACGAGGACGGAGTACTGCGTGAGCTGCTGCCGGAAGAGCTCCTCGTCGCGGCAGATTGCCTCAAAGGCCTCGTACAGATCCGCGGACGAGGTCTTCGTCAGAGCCTCCTCGCGCCCGATGTAGAGACGCACAAGATCCCGGTAGCCGGGCCGGAACCCGAACCACCGCCCCATCTGCATGAGGGTGTCCGCCTGTCGTGTGGTGCGGCGGTAGTACGTGATGGTCAGCCCTTCCACGGTGAAACCGCGGGACAGCTTGGTGCCGCCGACGAGGATCTTCCAGACGTTCGGCGTCCGGTCGAAATCGAGGTCGATCTGCTCGAAGTCCCGGTCGGAGTCTCCGTTGACGACGACGACGGGATTCCCACCCTTTGCTATGAGCTGCCGGGCACGGCTGATGAAGGGCCGGAGTTCGTCGTACGACGCCGGGTTCGGCAGACCGTCGGCCCTGGCGGCCGAAACAGGGGCGAAATCGCGCGCCCACAGGTCAGCGATACGTGCGTGACCCTCACTCGAGGAGTAGCCGGCCGCGTGCCACATCGAGTTGATGCGCTGCGCGAGGGCTGCGTGCTCGGCCATCCTGACCGATTCGTGGACCAGCATCGTGTGATGCCGGAAGGGCTTCTCAGCCACTCCCTGCGCGATCCGGAAGAGCTTGAGAGCGCCAGTGAGGACGAAGGCGTCCATGGCTTCCTGCAGGCGGTCGTCGGTGCCGTCATAGATACTGCGGACGTGCGCCTTCTCCTGGGAGTTGGCCACGGTGCGCTCATCGGGCCCAAGCGGGGAGTCCAGGTCGTGGAAGTCCTGGACTCCCATGTAGCCGTCGGGCCGGGGCAGCGAAATCAGGAAGTCGCTGGGGAAGACGTCCTCCGCGTCGCCCGGGTCGACGAAGACGTTCGCGAACGGCGTGGCGGTGTAGCCGATGTACTGGCCGCGCGGGAGGAGGCTCAGCAGCTGAGAGATCAGGCCGTTGATGGCCGTGCGCTCGGTCGCACCCTGCTCCCACTGCTTCGGGTTCGACGTGTTCACGGAAGCCTGGTCGGATTCGTCGTCGATGATGAGAGCAGGCAGCTCACCAAGGATGCCGTGGATCTGTTTGAGGTCCTTCACCAGCTTCGTCAGGACGCTCTTGTTCTTCTTGACGACCATCACGCGCGCTGCCGCACGGTGCAGGTTGACGGGGTCGCAGAGCGGCAGTGTTGGCTCGCGCTTCTCGAATTCCAGGGCCCGGATCCCCTGCGCGAGGCTCTTGTAATCGTTGTCACGGGTGGTGAGGCGTTCGATGTCGAAAGCCCGGAGGGCGGACGGCCGGTCACCGTGGCGGACGAAGTCGGGCCAGTCGTCGTCGTCGCCGGCGTAATCGATGCCTACGAGCGAGTCAGGGTCTTCGGGGTCAGCTCCGCGGAGGATGTTCTCCTGGCCTATCAGCTCCATGTCGAGACGGCGCTGGGTCTGGGCGCGCAGGAGGTTGAGCGTGCCGCCTAGCACGATGACGAGACGGTAACCAGCGTCGATGGCCTTTGCCGTGACCCCGGTGAAGTTGGCCGTCTTGCCTGACTGGACGTATCCCACCACAAGACCCTTGGCCTGGCGCACGGCGGTCTGCTCAGGGTCGGAGAGCCTCTCCACGACCGCCCGGCTCGCCTCGTCGAGGCTTGCGATCGCCGTCTCGGACCAGCCCTTTTCGCGGAGTTTCCGTTCGTAGGCCTTCCAGTAGAAGGAACGCGCCGCTGCCCGCTCGGAGCCGTACCAGGGGGTGTGCTCGCGGGCGATGACGGTCACCGGTGCGACGTGCGCCACGGGTACGGCTGCGCTGAGCGCCTCGCGCAGATCGTCACCGAGGTGCAGGCGGTCGTACACAGCGCTGCGGCGTTCATCCGTACGGGCTTCGGTGCCGGGGGACCATCGCGGCTGTTCCTCGAAGTCCCAGTTGGTCAGAGCGCGGGCCCACAGTGCTGTCAGAGCCCCGCCTTCGGCTTCATCGACCGCGAGGCGTGCGCAGAAGGCAGCCTCGCTGAGGTCGGCGTCGGGGAAGTCCTCATCGGCGGCGAGTGCCGCCCATTTCTCGAAATGCCGTGGACTGGCTGTCATCCCTGCGAGTGCCGAGGTATGGACTTCAAGCAGTGCGTCGCTCAATGGGGTTCCTCAGGTGTGCGCGGCCGACGGGGCCGCTGGTGGCGTGGTCAGGAGATCGTGCGGGCGCGGCGCTCACGCTGTGCGAGTACGGAGGCCAGCAGGATGCTGTTCCAGTACTCGATACGGTCGGCGCGCTTCTTCTCCCAGCGGCCCAGCCCGAAGGAGTCCTGGAGGAGCAGGTAGATCAGCGTCTTGGTGACCGGTGCGTCGTTCGACCCGCCGCGCTTGCCGTCGTTGAAGTCATCCCTGAAAGCCTTGTTGAGGAGGATCGCGTGACCGTCGCGGTCCAGGTCGAAGAAGCGGTCGTCGGGGAGCGTGACCCACTCGATGCGGATCGGTTCTTCACCGCCCTTCACAGGCAGCTCCTCAGCCACCGCGCGCTTTACCTTCGGGTCGACGCCCTTGCCTGGGGGTATCACGGAGGGACGTTCGATGACCGCTCGTGACGCGCCTTCGCGATAGGCGTCCTCCGCGTCGGCGAGATAAGCGGAAAAGGAAGCTCCATCGTCGTCGGTGGCCTTTTCGACGCCCCGGGTGAAGGCGGGGGTGACCTCGACCCCCTCCTTCTTCACGGTCAGGCTGAACACCTCGTTCGCAGTGGCCGGCAGGTCTACCGCGATCCTGGCGAGGACGAGATGGCCCTCGGGGCTGCGAAGGTTGCTCCACCCGCCGGCCTGCACGAGCCGGTCGTTCCGGTAGAAGTAGAAGCCTTGCCGTTCGAGGAGCGAGCCGATCTGGCGGAACCCCGCCTGCTTCGACTTGGCGGGCCAGATGTGTGCCTGCAGCCCGACCTCACCCACGCCTTCGACTTCGGCTGTGAACGTCCTGGGATAGCCGGCCTTGCCGGGCACCTTGTACGCGAACGGGTCGAGGGGGTCGACACTGATGTGATCCGTCTCCTCCCCGGTTTCCACGTCCCAGACGGCTATGTCGAGGTTGAGTCCGTTGGTCAGGAAACGGTGCAGGTGGAGTCCGAGGTGCGTCTCCAGGCGGGATATGGCCTCCGACAGGAACTGGTCGCTCTGTCCGCGGGCTACGGTCTCGAAGGCACGTACCCGGTCCCAGCGCACGATAGTTCCGTGCCACTCGATGAGCCCGTCGTACACGTCGATCTGCTGCTGTGCGAACTGCGGATCAACGGTGTCGCAGCGGAAGCCGTCCTCGATGCCCTCGGCGGTGAGCTTCCGGCCAGCTGCGCGGCTGCGCTTGGTGCGGCTGATCACCGTGAGGGAGCGGGCGTGCGAGAGTGAAGCAGCCTTGAGCCCGGTGCCGTACATGCCGAGCGCCTGTCCGCCGTATTCACGGCGGCGGCCTACGGTCATGGCGTCGTCGAGCTCCTGGTCGCCCATGCCGTGGCCGTTGTCGAGGACGAGCAGCGACACGATGCGTTCACTGTCACGCAGGAAGTGCACGACGACCGACTCCGCGCCTGAATCGATGGAGTTGTCGACCAGGTCCGCGACGGCCGCTTCGAAGCCGTAGCCCTGATTGGTCAGGGCCTTCGCGTACCCCGCGTCCGGTGGAAGACGGGTGCTGCCGTTTGTAGGGACGTCGTACTGCCAGCTGGCGGACAGTGCGGGAGAAGATGACATGTGCTCGTGGTTCCTCAAACAGAGCAGGCGGCATGGCGGGCCGGGATGCCCAGCCCGATGACTTCGGTAGTCAATGATGAAGATATTGCGAAGACCGCGCACAGGGGGTCTTCTGTACCGAACCCGGCGCTCCTGTCCTGTCGACTGGGCTTTCAGGGCATGCCTGGACGCCTGAAGTGGGCCCCTGCCTTACGGCGCTGGCTGTCCGTGCGCTCCGCTGACCTTCTTGATTTCGTCGCGCAAGGCTTCCGGGGAGCGCCATGATTCACCGGGACGGCTCCTGTGGCACATGCGGTGGCAGTTGGCGCAGAGCAGGGCCAGGTCGCCGAGTGACGTCTCTCGCGTGCCGGACGCGTGGAGCGGCACGACGTGGTGGACTTCGATGTAGCCCTCACCCAGAGTCCCGTAGAAGCTCGCGAAGTGAAACGAACACACTTCGCATGCCAAGAGGTGTCCGCGGCGCAGGGTTTGCTCGATCTTGAGTCGCCGGAGCTTAGGATCCCGCTCCCGGGCCAGGTGCCGGCGGACCAGGAGTCTTCCTTCCGCTGCGGTGACGCCGTCGTCCTCGGTCTCGCCGGTCTGCGGCGGGAGGCGGTGCAGCTCACCGGAGGCGATGCCGGATTTGAGGGCGGCGGCGGCGGCAAGCATGATGTCCGGGCGCTCGGTGAATGCTGCGATCACTGCCTTGTCGAGCTGTCCGCCGCGAGTCGGTTTTCCTCTGTATGACTTGTGGTGAGTTGCCAGATCTGTCGACTTACGGCTGATGCTTCCAGTTGACCGGAACTCGGGGAGATGCCGTGCCGCAGCACCGTGAAGCGGCAGCGAACGAAGCAGGTCCGAGAGTTCGGAGGTGCGTAGGTCCCGTTCCCTCAGTTCCCGCCAGCCGTTCTCCACGACGGCGGCGCAGGTGAGCATCAGTTCATCCCAGACCCATGCCGGACTTCGCATGGGTCATATCGTATGGGTGCCCGGTGGGACTCAGGGGTGGTCAGAGCACTCTGGTGTGTGCCGCACACTTAGTGGGTCGGCATTGTCAGTGGGGTCTGTCACCCTCAGTGATGGCGGATTGCTGGGAAGGTCCGCCGCAGCCAGTCTGGAAGGAGGGTGCATGACCCGCACCATGTCCAATCTCACCTCGGTGGAGATCTGTGCCGGAGCCGGCGGACAGGCCGTCGGCCTCCACTACGCGGGGTTCCAGCATCTGGCGCTCATCGAGATCGATGACAACGCGTGCAAGACGCTTGAGCTCAACGTGAAGAGGATGGGCTGGGAGGGCTGCCAGGTCCTCCAGCAAGATGTCACGAAGTTTGACCCGCAGACCCTTGGCCTCGGGAAGGGGCAGCTCGACCTGCTGGCCGGGGGAGTGCCGTGCCCTCCCTTCTCTCTGGCCGGCAAGCAGTTGGGGCCCGATGATGAGCGCGATCTCTTCCCCACGATGCTCGATCTTGTGGACTTCCTGGAACCGAAGGCCGTAATGATCGAAAATGTCCGGGGTCTTCTGGAGCCACCGGCCAAGTTCCAGGATTACCGCGAGAACGTCATCATGAAGCGCCTCCAGGAGGCGGGGTACGAGATCTGCATGTGGGACGTCCTCGACTCCTGTGATTACGGCGTACCGCAACTGCGCCCACGGGCCATCCTCGTTGCCATGCGCCCGGGTTACGCAGAGCACTTCGTGCGCCCTGACCCGGAACAGATCGAGATGGTCACGGTGGGCAAGGCGCTGAAGGATTCCATGCGCGAGCGCTTCAAGGGCGAAGGGCGGCCGGGCTGGGAGGAGGCCTACGGCAGTTGGTACGACAGCGCCAGCAAGGGCATCGCACCAACCCTGGTCGGGGGTTCCAAGAAGCACGGGGGCGCCGACCTCGGCCCGAGCCGGGCGAAGGAGGCATGGAAGCAGCTCGGTGTGAATGGCCTGGGTGTGGCCAATGATCCGGAGAATTGTGTGGCCGAACGAGATCTCTACACCGATCGCGGCCCTATGCTCACCGTACGGCAGGCGGCGGTGATCCAGGGATTCCCTGAAGACTGGCAGTTCTTCGGCCGCAAGACTGCCGCCTATCGTCAGGTGGGCAACGCGTTTCCACCGCCTGTTGCCAAGGCTGTGGGTGAACAGATCAGGAAGGCACTCATCGAAGGAGTTCGGCGGGCGGCCCAGCCTCTAGGCGGTGCTCTGATTGATCCGGTGGATGCTGCCTCCGATTCCGGCTCACCGGAGCTTGCTGACAGTAGCAGCGATCTTGAGGGCGCACTCCTCGGGTGACTCGTGTTCCCAGAAGCGGAGCACGGTCCATCCGGCATTCGCGAGCTGCTCGTCGGTGTCTCTGTCACGAGCAACGTTCCTTGCCACCTTGTCCGACCAGTAGCCCGGGTTGGTTCGTGGGGGAACGTAATGTTCGGGGCAGCCGTGCCAGTAGCATCCGTCGATGAAGACGGCCACCTTCGCCGGGCGGAAGACCATGTCTGCCGTCCGGCGAAGCTGCGGCAGAGGCTTTGCCGCGACCCGGTACCTGAGCCCCAGCCCGTGGACGAGCCGGCGGACGAGCCACTCAGGTTTGGTGTCCCGGTTGCGGATGGCCTGCATGTTGCGGCGCCTCGCTGCCGAAGACGCCCAGGACCCGGCAGGAGGGGTCCACTCCTCGTCGTCTGGCACTGCAGATCTGCTCCCAACGCAACTTCTCGTCACGACTGCTGCCGACGGGACGGAGTCCCGGAGGGGAGGATACGGCGCTTGCGTCTGTCGCTTTCCCCCCAGTCTCCTGCCGCTCGGGGCTGGCTACTGCGTCATGCCCGCCCGGGGTTTCTGGATTGCCGCGCCCGCGGGATCACTGATGCGATTCGGACTGTCGGGTGTGTGCGGGGAGTGAGGGTGCTGGCTCTGCCGGGTCATCGCTGTCAGCGCAGACCCACTCCTTGCCATCGAGCATGGCGCGCGGGCGGTCTCCGTGGTGCTCGTGAGCCTGAGCCACCCGGACGCTGACGAACTCACCGTCCCGGGGAACTGGTATGCCCAGCTGAGTGGCGATCGCCTGGTGGTTTGCGTAGTCCCCGATGATCAGGATGCCGTCCTCGCGAAGTGCGGATCGCGAGCCGCCATTACCCCGGACTCGTTTCATATAGTCCTTCTGCTGTGCCACTGTGCGCACGACATTGCGGCTGATGCGCTGCTTCTGGGCGCGGCGGAAAAGCTCGTTGAGCCGCGACTGCCCTGACGCCGGGGTGAAAATGGCCTCACAGTCATGTTTGTCGAGGTGCAGCAAGACGTTGACGGGGAGCTGGGCGTTGTGCCACAGCCACGCAATCCTGGAGCGGTGCTCGGCCCGCAGCTGAAGTTTCAGGTCCCGGTTACCGCCGCGGGTCAGAATATCGGGATCTACTCGCAGGAGTCCGGCACTCCAGGTGCTCTTGTAGTCGTCTGCCCAGACGAGCAGGCACAGATGGCCGAGACATTCAGGCGGAAGCATCCAGCCGCCGAAGGTCTGAGAGTACTTGCAGTCCACTTCGACGCCGCTGATGGAGTAATCCATGAGATCGCCATCGACGAATTTGAATTCCCTCTGCAAATTTATTTCGACGAGAGTTCCTGCGTGGGTTTTCTCCGTCTTGAAGAGCTGCCGCCAGGCGAATCGTCCGGTATGTTCGCCGTCGAGCAGCTGGTCGATGGTGTCGCGGAGCACCCCGGCGAAACGCGCACCGTCCGGGTCCTGCGAGGCCAGGTAGTCGTAGACGGCCATGAGGGCGGCATCGTCAAGGGCTGCTCGCGGGAGCGGCGGGCGAAAGAGCATCGATGCCACCTATGGGTGCTGAAGGCTTATCAGCCACGGGTCTCGTGCGGGCGATCACTCTACTCATCTCCCCGTTGCGAAGCAGTCGAGAGAGTGGCTGGAAGCGAAACGGAAGCCATCGAGCGTCGGGCTGCCGTCCCCACCTGCTGGGCGCAGCATGGCCCCATGAGACAGAGCGAGACGCCGGTCACGGACGGGTTCGAGCAGGCGATGGAGGCGTTGCGGAGGGCGCCGTACGGGGAGGTGGACGAGGCGCTGTGGGAGGTGGAGGGGAGCGTGTTGCGGGAGGCGCGGGGGCATCTGGAGGCGTGGGAGCGGGTGGTGCGGGGGCTGGAGGCGGGGCGGGGGACCGCGCGGGGGGAACTGGTGTGCCGGGACGGGGTGGCGGGGCTGGTGCGGGGGCTGCCGGGGCCGGTGGCGGAGCTGTTCGGGGAGTCGCTGGGGGAGGTGGACGGCCGGTACATCGAGCTGACCGTGGAGGACACGGCCGCGCCGGGTGGCGGGGGCGGCTGGTGGTGGTGCCGGCGGCCGCGTGCCGGGTGGGCCTGACAGTGGGCGCGGGCACACTGGAGCCATGTGCCGAAGCATCAAGACCCTGCGCCCGCCGATGACGCCCGAGGTCGGCGAAGAGGACATCCGGGCCGCGGCCCTGCAGTACGTGCGGAAGATCTCCGGGTTCCGTGCGCCGGCGGCGCACAACCGGGAGGCGTTCGAGGAGGCGGTGGACGCCGTGGCGGCGGCCACGCGCGAGTTGCTCGCCGGGATCCAGGTGCGGGGTCAGCGGACTTCGTAGCCCTGGCGGGTGGTTCCCCGCAGCGCCGTGACGCCGGGTGGCGATTCGGTGACGGTAGGTTATGGCCTGCTCGAACCAGTCCGCCGCTGCACTGAGGTGTGCCATGTCCGTTGTCCGTAGGGCCCTCGTCGTGACCGCTCTGACCGCCGTGCTGCTGGCCGGCGCCGTCCTGTGCCAGTCAGCGGAGTGACGCCGACGCCGTCTGGTGCAGACCGGGGATCGTCAGCCGGTGCGCGGTCAGCAGCTGGTTGTACGTCACGACCTGCGTGAAGAAGAGCGGGATGGGGATCGTCAGCCCGGGCGGCAGCGGGGGCGGCATGTCCGGGGTGAAGGTGACCGGGAGCAGGCCGAGGAGGTTGCCGCTGAGGACGCGGGTGAGCAGGACGACCGGGCGGCCGGTGGCGGTCGTGGTGCTCCAGGGCCGGGCGTCCGATTCGAGTTCGCCCTGGCAGGGGGCCCACGGCGGTGGCTCGGGGGAGACGTGCCCGACGCCGGGCAGCCCGATGTCCAGCAGCGGCAGGCCGAGCCCGGGAAGGCCGTGGAAGGGCGGGGTCCAGTCGCGGGCGTGCCGGCCGGCGCAGGCGGGGGAGAGCAGTCCCGCGGTCTGGCGCAGGCTCGCGATGTCGGCACGCCAGGCGGTGAAGACCAGGACGCGTTCGGCGCCGGCGCGGGTGGGGACGGCGGTGATGCCGTGGTACGTCAGCCCGGTCAGCACCAGCAGCGGGGTGCGCACGCGGAAGGGCTGCGCGGCGGTGATCACGCGGTCGCGGTAGCCGGCAGCGCCGATCGAGAGTTCCAGGGACACCTTCGGCAGGCACCAGGGGGACTCGGGGGTGCCCAGGCGGATGCGGGCGGGGAGCAGCGAGAGCGGTTCGTCCATGCCGCCGTCGGAGGGGCGGCGGGGGGCGATCAGGTCCAGCAGCGAGTCGGGGCCGATCCTGTTGCCGGACAGCAGGCCGGTGGGCGGCGTGCCCGCGGACGGCGCGGGGACCTCGGGCCGGGTACGGCGGACGGACCCGCCCGCGCGGGGTGCGGTCGGCGCGTACGGGGTGGCGCCCGGCCGCCGCGGCCCCGGTGCCTGCGACGACGGCCGCGACGAGGGCTGCTTGCCCCGCAGCCCCAGCAGGTCGCCCACCGCGCCGAGCAGTCCGCCCGACGGCTTCCCGTCCGACGGCTGCCGGGGGGCCGCGCGCTGGGCCGGCACGGAGCCCGGGCCGCCGCCCTTGGGGGTGCCGCCGGGCGACATGTCGAGCGAGCCGCGGACCGGGAGCGGGGCCTGCGCCTCGACGCCGACGTGGAGTCCGCCCGAAGCCCGGTTCCTGGTCTTGCCCGTGGCGGCACCGGTGCCGTGCACGGTGGGGTTGCGGGCGTGGTAGAGGCCGTCCAGTACGTCGCACACGGCCTCGCCCGCGCTGCGGTAGCCCTCGGCGGACTTCGCGGTGCCGTCGCCCTTGGAGGCGCCGGCGTCGTGCGCCATTGCCATCGGCGCCATCGGCTGCAGTCCGCCGGCCAGCAGTGCCCCGCCGACCGGGAGGACGCCGATGGCCCGCAGCCGCACGGCCCGGGAGCGGACGGCCTGGCGGACCGCCGTGCTGCAGGCGGTGCCGCCGCTCGGTCCCGAGGCCGTGGGCGGCGCCGGCTCCGTACCGCCCGCGGGGGCGGCCGGCGGGGCCACCGGGGCCGGGGCGCCGTCGGGCGTGCCGCCCTGCGGTGTGCCCGTGCCGGGCCCGGTGGTGCCGCCGCGTCCGCCGCCGCCCCAGTCGGGAACGGGCCGGGGGCGTCTGCCGCGTCCGCCGTCGCCGTCCCCGTCCGGCACCCAGCTGACGGCCATGGCCCCGCCGATGACACCCAGCAGGAAACCGATCAGGAACCCGCCGAAGTTGGACAGCACCAGCGAGGCGACGGAGAAGACCAGGGTCGCGATGCCGGCGAAGGCGCGGTGGTGCGGGGCGAGCCACAGGGTGAGGCCCAGCACGACCAGGAAGACGCCCATGAGCAGGCCGGAGACACCGGCGATGCCCTCGTGGATCAGGAGTGAGAGCGGGGCCAGCGGGATGGAGAGGATCTCCACCCCGGCGAGCAGGGTCCAGACGCCGGCCCAGAAGGGACGGCTGCGGCGCCAGGCGCGGAAGCGGGACCGGAGGGCTCCGGCGCGGCTCAGCATGCGGGTCACGGTGGCCCCTCCTAGAAGCAGGAGTGGTCGCCGCGCAGCACCTGCACGTGCAGGTCCGGCAGCCGGAACGTGGCCGCGCTGACCGACCGGTTCGTCTGCCGCAGGTCGCGGACGCGGATGGTCGTGGCCTGCTGCGCGAAGGCCCCGGCCGGGCCCCGGACGCCGGGGACCTGGTCCACCGTCGAGGCGTCCTGGCCGATGTGGATGTTCTCGAAGACGGCGTCGCCCTTGATGTCGTGGGCGTCCGCGATGAGGCGGTCGGCGCTCGCCGGGTCCGCGGTCAGCCGCAGCGTGACCGGGCCGATGACCGGCACCGGCTGGACGACGGACTGGCACAGGTCGTGCAGGGTGGCCCGGCGGATGGCGGACAGCGCCTCCGGGTAGACCGCGTCACGGCCCCGGTCGAGGACGCCGAACTGCACGAAGCCGTCGCCCTCCAGGAGGGAGGAGGAGATCTGGAAGCTCTCTCCGGCGACGGTGAAGGAGTTGGCGGACACCCCGAAGGACGCGGCCAGCGCGCCCGTGGCCAGGCTCGCGACGACGGCGCCCGCGGCGGCGAAGGTCGGCACCATGACAAGGGCGAGCCGCTTCCAGCTGGTGCGGCCGGAGGCGGCGACGGCGGCCTGGGACGTGGCGGGCCGGGACCCGGTGGGCTCGGTGGTCAGCACATCCCGTCAACCGTGGGAAAGTCTGATCGGTCGCTCGGGGGCGGTACGCAATCACCCCGATGGTCGTACGCACTCGCCCATTCGGGTCAGAAGCAGGGGTCGGCGCCCTTCTTGACCGTCATGTGCAGGCCGTTGAGCCGGAACGTCGCGGCGCTCACGGACTTGGCGGACTGCCGCAGCCCGTCGATGGTGAGGCTCTCGGCCTGCTGCCCCAGGGCGCCGGCCGGGCCCTTGGCCCTGCCCTCGGTGTCCGTCTTCGAGGCGTCCACACCGATCCGGATGTCGTGGAACTCCGCGTCGCCCGACAGGTAGTCGGTGTCGACGATCAGCTGGTCGGCATGGACGGGCCGGTCGCCGCCGCCCGCGTTGATCAGCAGGGTGACCTGGCCGAGGCCGGGGACGGAGCCGACCACGGACTGGCACATGTCGTACAGCTCCGCCGAGGCGATGGCGGAGACCGCCTGGGGGAAGTCGCCCTCGGCGGTGCGGTCGACGGTCACGTACTGGGTGAAGCCGGTGCCGGTCAGACGGTCGGCGGAGATCTTGATGTTCCGGCCGGACAGGGCGGTCGTGGTCGGTGAGATCGCGAGGGAGACGGGCACCACGCCGGCGCCCGCGCCGACCGCCACGGCGGTGGCGACGGCGAGGGTCGGTATGAGGACGACGGCCATCCGCGTCCAGCTGGTGCGGCCGGACGCACGGCGGCCGGATGGGCTCGTACGTCGTATCAGCGGGCTCACACGGCCATTGCAAGCCCGGCCGGGTGCCCCGGCAACCGGAGTCAGCGGTGGCGGCCGCCCCGTGGGTCCCGGTGGGGGGAGGGGTCCTGCGGATGCCACCACCCCGTTTGCGGCGGCACCTGGGGCGAGCGCGGGCCCCACCGCTGCGGGTGCGCCTCCGGCTGCGGGGGCGTCCCCGGCTGCGGGGGCTGCTGCGGCCACGCGTGGGGCGGGGGCCAGCCCTGAGGGTGCGGCCCGGCCTGGGGCTGCGGCCAGGCTTGAGCGGCCGGCCATGGCTGCCCGTAGGGCTGGACCTGCGGATACGGCCCGTACGGCGCTCCCGGCGGGGGCGCCGCCCAGGGGTACACGGGCGGGAAGGCGGGCCGGATGGCGTGGGCCGCATGGGTGAGTGCGGGCTGTGCGACGGCCTTGCGTTCCCACAGGTGGTGGAGGAGTTCCTGCTCCCGGGCCTGGAAGTCGGCGCCGGCGGCTCCGCGGTTCGCACGGGCGCGCAGGAAGGCGAGTGAGGTCGCGAAGGACACGTACTCGCGGACGGTGCGGGCGGCCTCCTTGCCCTGCGCGGCGTGGGCGACGGAGCGGGCGAGGCCACGGCCCTTCATGGAGCCGATCGCGGCGGGCTCGGGCAGGCTCAGCCAGCCGGCCATGGCGTAGAGCGGCAGCTGGGTGCGGATCGTCTTCAGCTCGTTCGAGCGGGACCAGATCGCGAGCCAGACCAGCAGGCCGAACAGCGGGATCATCACCGTCGCGTAGACGGCGAGGAAGCCGAGCGGGCTGAACGAGGCGGAGCCGTTCCAGGTGCCGTGCAGCACCATCGCGAGCAGCCAGCCGCCCAGCGGGGCCAGCCAGCGGCGGGCCTGGCCGGGGCGGGAGGTGGCGGCGATGGCGAAGCCGATGCCGGTGAGCGAGGTGAACAGCGGGTGCGCGAAGGGCGTCATCACGATCCGGACGACGAACACCGCCGCGGTCGTGCCCAGGCCGCCGCCGGTCCCGTACGCCTGGTCCTCGGCGAAACCGGAGCCCAGGTAGAGGATGTTCTCGGTGAACGCGAAGCCGGTGGCGGTGAGTCCGGCTATGACGACGCCGTCGACGATCCCGGTGAAGTCGCGGCGGCGGAAGAGGAAGAGCAGCAGGACGGCGGCGCCCTTGGCGCTCTCCTCCACGACGGGGGCGACGAAGGTGGCGCCCCAGGTGTCGCTCTGCGAGTCGCTGGCCGTGAAGGTCGTCACGAGCAGCTCGGTCGCGTACTCGTTGGCGAGGATGGCGACCAGCGTGGCGGCGCACGCGCCCCAGGCGAAGGCGAAGACCGCGTCGCGCAGCGGGGTCGGTTCCACCCGGTCCAGCCACAGGAAGGCCCCGCCGAGGATCGGGACGGGCAGGACCGCGAGGAGGAGACCGACGAGGAAGCCCTCCGTGCCGGTCTGCCGGCGCACCAGCGCCAGGATGATCACCCCGCACAGCGCCAGCACGGAGAAGAGTGCGACCAGCCGGAACGTCCGGTTCTCCCAGAAGTGCCGGCGCGGCTTGTAGTGCCACTGCCCGGGCGCGGGCAGCGCGAACTGCGGTTGCTGGTGTTCCGGATACTCGGGTACGGCGGGCCGGGCCGCCGGGCTCGGGAGCGGCGAGTCGGGCGAATGCGAGTACGAGGACACCCGACGACCTTACGGGGCGGTGACCGCGCGGCGCGATGGTGTTGTCGATTACCGCACCGCCGGCACGTTCACCGGCGTTCGAAGACCAGGTCGTGGACGACGTGGCCCTTCGCGATCCCCTGGCGCTCGAACTTGGTCATCGGGCGGAACGCCGGGCGCGGCTCGGCGTAGCCGCCGGGGGTGGCGTAGGCGTTCACCAGGCCGGGCTCCGCCGTCAGCACCTCCAGCATCTGCTCGGCGTACGGCTCCCAGTCGGTCGCGCAGTGCACGGTGGCGCCGGGCCGTAGCCGCGACACGGCGAGCGCGACGAACTCCGGCTGGATCATGCGGCGCTTGTGGTGCCGGGCCTTGGGCCACGGGTCGGGGAAGTAGACCCGCAGGCCGGCCAGCGAGCCCGGGGCGAGCATGTCGCGCAGCAGGACGACGGCGTCGCCGTTGGCGACCCGGACGTTGCGCAGGCCCTCGCGCTCGGCGAGGTGGATCAGATTGCCCTGGCCGGGGGTGTGCACGTCCGCGGCGAGGATGCCGGTGCCGGGGTCGGCGGCGGCCATCGCGGCGGTGGCGTCGCCCATGCCGAAGCCGATCTCCAGGACCACCGGGCGGTCCGGGGCGAGGTCCGCGTCGGCGAAGAGCTTGTCCAGGTCCAGGGGTGTGCCGTCGATGTCGACGCCCCAGTCCGCCCAGTGCCGCTCCAGCGCCGCCCGCTGGCCGTGGGTGACGCGGCCGCGCCGCGGGTGGAAGGTGCGGATGCGCTGCTCGGTGTGCGCGTTCGGATGCGGGTGGGAGGCGGGGCCGCCCGGGAAGTGGGGGGTGCGGGGCTTCGACATGATGCGTCGATTTTACGTACGCTCCAGCACCGCCAGTGCCCTGCGGGCGATCTCCCGGCCGATCGGCAGCGAGGCCGTCGCGGCGGGCGAGGGGGCGTTGAGCACGTGGACGAAGGGCCCGTCGCCCGTGATCAGGAAGTCGTCGACGAGCGTCCCGTCGCGCAGCACGGCCTGCGCCCGCACCCCGGCCGCCGCGGGCACCAGGTCGTCGGCGGTCACCTCGGGCAGCAGCCGCCGCACGGACTCCACGAAGGCCCGCTTCGACAGCGACCGGCGGATCTCACCTGCCTCGTAACGCCAGTGGCGGCGGGCGATCCGCCAGGTGCCGGGGAACGCGGCCGTCTCGACGAGGTCGCGCGGGCGCACGGTGCGCCGCCGGTAGCCCTCGCGGGCGAGCGCGGGGACGGCGTTCGGGCCGACGTGGACATTGCCGTCGACGCCGCGGGTCAGGTGCACGCCGAGGAAGGGGAACGCGGGGTCCGGGACGGGGTAGACCAGGCCGCGGACGAGGCCGGCCCGGGCGGGCCGCAGCCCGTAGTACTCACCGCGGAACGGCACGATGCGTACGCCCGCGGCGCCGTCCGGGGAGCTCGTGTCCGCGGCGCCGGCCATGCGGGCGACGCGGTCGCAGTGCAGGCCCGCGCAGTTCACGAGCGCCCGGGCCCGGACCGGCGGGCCGTCGTGGGGCTCGACGATCACGGTCCGCCCGTCGCGGTGGAGCGCCCGGACCTCCGTGCCGTACGCGACGCGGGCCTCGCCGCGGCCGCCTTCGGTGGTGAGGCGGGCCATGGCCGCGGCGACCGCGGTGAAGTCGCAGACCCCGGTTGTGCCCACGTGGATCGCCGCCAGCCCGCGTACGTGCGGCTCACGCTCGGCGATCTGGGCCGGGCCCAGCTCCCGTACCGGGATGTCGTTCTGCCGGCCCCGCTGGACGAGGGCGTGCAGCCGGGGCAGCTCCTCCCGGTCCGTGGCGACGATCAGCTTGCCCGTCACGTCGTGCGGGATGTCGTTGCCGGCGCAGAACTTCACCATCTCGGCGGCGCCCTGTGTCGCGTACCGCGCCTTGAGGGAGCCGGGGCGGTAGTAGATGCCGCTGTGGATCACGCCGCTGTTGTGGCCGGTCTGGTGGTGCGCGGGGCCGTCCTCCTTGTCCAGGACCAGGACGGACGTGCCGGGTGAGGTGCGGGTGATCGCGTACGCGGTCGCCAGGCCGACGATGCCGGCGCCGATGACGACGATGTCCGCGGTGTCCATGCGCGCGGTCACCTCCCGCGTAAGGCTTGGCCCGTCCGCGCGCGCGGCAAACCTGTGAAAGCGCTGTTGGTTCGGCTGTCCCGCCGTCTCGCTCCCTTCGGTCGCAAGGCGGCGGGCTGCGGATGGGAGGGTGCCGGTCCGGGGCGGGTCGGCGGTGTGCGGGTGGCGGGTGGCTGGGGTTCGGGCTCCGGAGCGGGTCGCCTCTCCCTTGGCGGGGGTCTCGTTGCCGTCCGCGGGTGCAGACGGCCGCTTCCACGCCTTCGCTGTGTGGTGGGCGCGCCCGCCGTTACCTGCGTCTGCGGCTGCTTCGGGGTGCTGTCGAGCGCTCCACGGGACATCGGGCTCTGTTTCGCCCGAAATGCACAGCGAAAGCGGGCCCGATCTTTGGGCTGGGGAGGATCGGGCTCTGTTCCGCCGAGTATGTCGGCGGAACAGGGCCCGATGTAGGGGAAGTACCCGCAGGCGCGGGTTACGGCGGGCGCGCCCACCACGGACGGTGGGCGTGGTCACCGGCCATCTGCACGCGCGGACGGCGACGAGACCGGAACCGTACGGGCAACCGGCCCCGCTCCGGCGCCTGGACCCCCGCCGAAGATCAACCCGCACACCGCCGCGAAGGCTCGCCCCCACCCTCCCCATCCGCAGCCCGCCGCTTTGCGCCCGCAGGGCGCGAGACGGCGGGAGAGCCGGACACCGGCAGGGCGCTGTCCGCCCCGGAGTGCTACGCGGGGGCCGCGAGCAGGGGCCGCGCCCGCTCCCGCAGCTCCGCGACGCGCGGCTCGTTCCCGTACGGCTCCAGCCGGTGCAGAAGGTCCCGCACGTACTCCGTCGTCCGGGCCGACGAGATCCGCCCGGCGACCTCGACCGCCTTGACCCCGGCCGCGCAAGCCGCGTCCAGGTTGCCGGACTCGAGCTCCGCGACCGCCGAGACGACCAGCCGCAGCCCGTGCGAGCGCACGAACTCCTCCGTGGGCCGGGCGAGCGCCGTCTCCGTGAAGCGGCGCACCTGCCCGGGCACGCGCAGGTCGCGGTAGCACTCGGCGGCGTCGGCGGCGAGCCGGTCGTAGGAGTAGAAGCCGAGCCAGGGCGGGTCGGCGTCGCCGTCGCGGGCGCGGTCGAGCCAGGACTCGGCGGCGGCCAGGGCCGTGGCGCAGGCGGCGCTCTCGCCGGCCTTGGCGTGGGCCCGGGCCTCGACGAGGTGGAAGAAGGACATCGTGCGGGCCGTGGCGAGGCCGCGGTTGCGTTCGAGGGCGGCCTGGGCCAGGTCCACGCCCTCGTCCGCGAAGCCGCGGTACGTGGCCTGGAGGGACATCGACGCCAGGACGTAGCCGCCGAGGGGGACGTCGGCCGCGGCACGCGCGAGGCGCAGGGCCTGGATGTAGTACCGCTGGGCGGCCTCCTGCTGACCGGTGTCGAAGGCCATCCACCCGGCGAGCCGGGTGAGTTCGGCGGTGGCGCCGAAGAGGGAGCGGCCGACCTCGTCGCTGTACGAGCCGAGCAGCAGCGGGGCCGCCTCGACCCGCAGGCACTCGGGGACCATGCCGGAACGCCAGTCGCCGCCGCCGTACTTGGAGTCCCAGCGCCGGGCGTCCTCCGCGGCCTCGCGGAGCTTGGCGACGTCGGAGTGGCCGACGTGGTGCGTGCCCGGGGCGGGGTCCTCGCGGGCGACGCGTGCGTCGGCCGGGGTTATCAGCCAGCGGGAGGCGGGCGTGACGTACGCGCTGACCGCGAAGGAGCCCGCGAGGCTCTGCCAGATGCCGCCGCCGCCCGGGCCGCGGCGCCCGGGGTCCAGCTTCCACAGGTCGGTGGCGGACTTGACGGCCTCCCCCACGTCGCGGGGGAAGGCGAGGCCCACCTCGGGCGCGGGGTCGGCGTCGGCGAGGCCGATCTCGTGCAGCGGCACGGGTCGGCCGAGCTTGCTGCCGATCGCCGCCGCGATGAGGTGCGGGGCGGCGCCCTGCGGCACCATGCCCTTGGTGACCCAGCGGGCGACGGAGGTCTTGTCGTACCGCAGGGTCAGACCGCGCTGGGCGCCGAGGTCGTTGACCCTGCGGGCGAGTCCCGCGTTGCTGATGCCGGCCAGGGCGAGAAGGGTGCCCAGTTTCTCGTTGGGCCCTCGGGGTTCTTTGGTCATGACCACTACCACCTCTCGCCGTAAGCGCGAGGGCCGCGTACGCCTGCCACGCCTGTCACACCCTCTCGACGCACAACAACGGCTGGCCCGGCGCCTCTTGTGGAGGCGTGCCGGGGCCGCCGCTGCCCGCCAACGGGCATGCGCCGAGCCCCGAGCTGCCGGGACCATCGCTTCTCGGGTGAACCCAGCGTAGTTCGCCGTATCCCGCCCGTTAAGAGCTGTTGTCCCGGATGGCGAGATTCCTGCCCTGAATGCGGCCTGGCGACTCCTGCTGGTGGCGCGTGCTACCGGCGTATGCGGCCGTGCGCCCATCCGCGCGCTCTGTGCCGTTTCGGGCGGTAGGGGTTCCATGGTGACGTGGGTTGGCCCGCGGCTCTCATGTGCGGCTATGGGGGGTAGTGGCGGGTCAGGGGGCTCCGCCACCACAATCCCCGCGGGTGGCGGACCGGTCCGGGAGGTGCGCCACGCCTCCCGGACCGTGACCCCCGCACGTCGCACAAGGGACGAATGCGGGCTCCCCGGACATTGACCGGAAAATGACGTTTGAAATCCGGCATCCCGTTCCAAGTGACTTTGATCAGGGGGGAGTTGGGCCGAACCGGCCCGCGCCGGACCGCGCGTGACGCGCGGTCCGGCGCTCAACCATGTCCTCATGCGCCTCTTTGTGCGCCGCTCCGTGGCAGCATGTTCTCCGGACGGGGCGGCAGTTCGGCCTGCCGCGGGGCCGGTTGGCCACGGTGGCCCACGTTGTCCACAACCTGTGGAGGCGGCGATGCGGTGGTTGGTGGGGTGGAGCAGCGCTGCCGTGGGACAGGTTCCCGGCGAGCGCGCCGACCGCACCCTGCAGCCCGTCGGCGCCCAACTCCTGTGGGGCGACCCCGATCCGCTGTGGATGGTGGGCGACTGGCGCTCCGACGAGGTGCGGATCGTCCACGCCGAGAACGGCTCCGTGGCCCGGCTGGCCGTGCTGGGCCGCTGCGCCGCCTCCGACGCCGACCTGCGCGTGGGGCTGTTCGCGGCGCGCGGCGGCGCGCTGCGCCATCTGACGGCCTGGGCCGGGAGCTACACCTGCGTCCTGCAGATCGGCCGCCGCATCACGGTGCTGGGCGATCTCGCGGGCGCACGGCCGGTGTTCCACACCCAGTGGGCGCGGGGCACGGCGTACGGCACGGCAGCGCTGCCGCTGGCCGACCTCACCGAGGCCGCGCTCGACGTGACCTACCTGGCGGCGCTGCTGGCCTGCCCGGACTCGCCCGAGGCGCTCGGCGAGGGCACCCCGTACGCCGGGGTGCGCCGGGTGCCGCCCGGGCACGCGCTCATCATGCGCGACGGGGTGCCCGAGGTGAGCGGCTACGAGCCCACCGCCTCGCTCGCCGTCGCCGGCACCCCGGCCGCCTCCGCCGACCCGGACCGCGCCATCGCCGGCATACGCGACGCGCTGGTGGACGCCGTCCGGACCCGGCTCGCCCAGCCCCGCTTCGTACCGGACCCGGGCGAGGACCCGGCGCCGGGCATCGGGGCCGACCTGTCCGGGGGCAGCGCCTCCTCCACGCTCGCCCTGCTCGCCGCCGGCCTGCCGGGGATGCCCGGCACACCGCTCGGGCACGGCTCCGCCGCGGGACAGCGCCTGCTCGCGGTGACCTTCAACGACCTCGCCACGGGCAGCGTCCAGGCGCGCGAGGCGGAGCTGGAGCGCGCCCGCAGCATGGCCGCCGATCCCCGGCTGCACCACGTCGTCGTGCCTGGCGGTCCGGAGTCCCTGCCGTACGCCGACCTCGACAGCGGGCCGCTCACCGACGAGCCGGGCCCCTCGCTGATCACCGCGGAGCGGCACCGGCGTCGCCTGGCGGCGGGCGGCGCCGACCACTTCGTGGGGCACGGTGCCCGGCAGGTGCTGGACGCCCACCCGGCCCGGCTGGCGGACCTGCTGATGGACCGGCGGCGGCGCGGCCTGCTGCGTCCCGTCACCGCCCTGGCGCGGGCGGACGGGCCCTCCGGGCGCTCGGTGTTCGTGCCCTTCACCGTGTACCGGGCGGCGCGGCGGCTGGCCCGCACCGGCTACCGGCAGGGTGTGGAGGACGCCGCGGCACGGCTGCTGACCCGGCGTTTCGAGGAGCACGGGGGCGCGCTGGCCGCGTCGCTGGCCGCCCTCGCGTGGTGCCGGCCGGGCCCCGCGGCGCGCTGGCTGACCGGTGAGGCGCTCGCCGAAGTATCGGTTCGCCTGCAAGATGCGGCGGCCCGGCCCGGCACGACGGTGGAGCGCCCCGGCGAGCGCCGTGCGCGCGCCGCGCTCGCCCGGCACGCCGCCGACCACCGGGTCTTCGAGCAGGCCGCGGAGGTGCGCAGCCAGCGGCTCCACGCGCCCTTCCTGGACAACCAGGTGGTGCGGGCCTGCCGGGCGCTGCCCGAGACGCTGCGCGTCCAGCCGGGGGCCCGCGCCACGATCCTGCGCTCCGTCCTGGCGGGCGCGGGCATCCGCGAACTGCCGCCCGGCTGGGGCGCCAACTCCCACGTCTCCACGGCCGTCGCCGTCCGCGCGGGCCTGCGGTCGGCCGTCGACGACCTGCTCGACCTCTTCGAGGCCCCGCTGCTCGCCGACGCCGGACTCGTCGAGGCCCGGGTCGTACGGGCCGCCCTGCGCGCGGCGGCGGACGGCGAACCGGTGCCCGTCGACGGCCTCACCGACCTGGTCGCCACGGAGGTCTGGCTGCGCCGCCTGCTGGCGCGGCGCGGCTCCTGCTGGACGGGCACGGAGGTGCCGGAACAGCGCGCGGTCTCGAGCGGCGTGCAGCGGCTGTCGCTGTAGACCGGCAGCGGTCACCCGCGCAACTGCCCCGTGCATAAGCCAATTTGGGCGGGCGTGCGCCCCATGTGTGCGCTGCCCGGGGGGATATGGACGCCGTTGCTCCACATATGTCGGCGGCCGGAAATGGACCCCGGCGCAGCCCTCCACGCGGGTCTCCGGGACACTCTGAACATGCGCATCCGTACCACGGCGGCGGCCCTCGCCGCCGCTGCCGCCGCCGCGGCCCTCCTGGGACTGGCCGCGAACGCCTCCGGCGCGCCCGCCGACCGGTCCGGGGTCCGCCTCTACGACGAGGCGCTGGGCCGGACGCGCGAGGACGGCGCCACGGTGTGCACCTTCTACTTCAGGGCCGAGGGCTTCGGCCCCGGCCAGCCGGTCAACTGGACGGTCTCGTACGCCAATGGCGAGGACGCGGTCGTCGGCACGCTGGTCACCGGCGACGGGGGCACCGGGAGCAGCGACCGCGTCGTCCTCGCTGACGGGGCCTACCGGTTCCGCTGGGCCGGTTCCGACGCGAAGCCGCAGCGGTTCAGCGTGGCCTGCCCGGACGGGACGGCGACGCCGTCTCCGGGGGGCGCGTCCGCGGCCCCGTCAGCGGGTGCGGGTGCGGGGGCCGTGCCCGGCGTGACGGCCGCGGCGTCCACCGGCCCGGGGACGGGCCTGCCGGCCGCGGGGCTCACGTCCGTGTCGACCTCCACCGGCCCCTCCGACGTCACCGCGGGGGTGGCTTCCGCCCTGGCCGCGCTGGGCATCGCGTCGATCGCGGCCCTCGTCATGCTCCGCCGCAAGCCGGTTTCCCGGCGGCACCGCCGCGTCTCCGGCTGACGCCGCGTACCGGGGTCGCTTCTGCGGGCCGGTTGTCGTGTGCGGGTCGTTTGCGCCTGCGGCGGGCTGTTTCCCCGCCGCCCTCCCGTGGCCCCGGTCGGTCAGTGCGGGTCTGCGCTCCGTTGGCGTGGGGTCGGTGGCGCGCCGGCGCACGTCCTCAGCGCTCGCGGATTTGCCGGGTCATTCCGTCCCGGGTCCGCCGCTCGTCGCTTCCGGGCGCACCCCTGCACACCCCCTCCTGTCGTATGGGCGACTGACGCCGGTGGGGGGTGAGGAGGCGGTCCGGGGTGACCCCGGACCGGCTCATCGCCCACCCTCCGGCCGTCTCCCGCCCGCCTGCCCTCCCCCGTCCTTGGGCCGGGTCGGCCAGTGGGGGTGATGAGGGCGCTCGCGGCAACCCCGGTTTGCCTCATCACCCCCCACCGGGCGTTGGTCGCTCGCGATAGGGAGGGGGTGGGGTCGTAGGGGTGGGCGTTCTGGACGCTGACGTGTATTTGTTGTGCGGCAGAGCGGTGCCGAACCCGGATTGCCCGCCATGCACATAAATATGCGGTACAGAATGCCCGCCCCGGAGGCCCCGCCCCCGGCCCACCCAACGGACCGGGCGAGACCCGCACCAACCGTCCCGGGGCAATCGGGCGGGCGGGCGGGAAAAGAACCCCAACCGCAACCACAAACGACCCGCACACGGACAAACGGCCCGCCCCGCAGGGCCCCGTGTCGGTGGCGTGCCCGACAATGGTGGAGCCGGAGGACGCAAGGGCAGACGGGCACCACAGGAACGGCGGGCGCGATGGCGGTATGGGACGACGTGGTCGGCCAGGACCGGGTGACGGAGCAGCTGGCCGCCGCCGCGCGGGACGCGGACGCCTTCGTCACGGCGGCGGCCGCCGGCACCGCGCTGCCGACCGCCTCGAAGATGACGCACGCCTGGCTGTTCACGGGCCCGCCCGGCGCGGGCCGTGACACCGCCGCCCGTGCCTTCGCCGCCGCGCTGCAGTGCGTGAGCCCGGACCGGGCCCTGGGCGGCGCGCCGGGCTGCGGCTTCTGCGACGGCTGCCACACGACCCTGGTCGGTACGCACGCCGACGTCGAGGTGGTCCGCACCGATCTGCTCTCCATCGGCGTCAAGGACACCCGCGACCTGGTCCGCCGCTCCTCGCTCTCGCCGGCCTCCGGCCGCTGGCAGGTGATCGTGATGGAGGACGCCGACCGCCTCACCGAGGGCGCCGGAAACGTGCTGCTGAAGGCCGTGGAGGAGCCCGCGCCCAGGACGGTGTGGCTGCTGTGCGCGCCGTCCATCGAGGACGTGCTGCCGACGATCCGCTCGCGCTGCCGGCACCTGGTGCTGCGCACCCCGCCGGTGGAGGCCGTCGCCGACGTGCTGGTACGGCGCGACGGCATCGACCCGGTGGTCGCCGAGGCCGCCGCGCGCGCCACCCAGGGTCACATCGACCGTGCCCGCAGGCTCGCCACCGACGAGGCGGCGCGCTCCCGCCGCGCGGCCGTGCTGAGGCTGCCGCTGCACGTGGACGACGTCGGGGGCTGCCTCAAGGCCGCGCAGGAGCTGGTGGACGCGGCGACGGAGGACGCCAAGCAGGTCTCGGAGGAGATGGACGCCAAGGAGACCGAGGAACTGCGGGCGGCGCTCGGCGCGGCCGCGGGGGCGGGCAGCCGCATGCCGCGCGGCACGGCGGGCGTGATGAAGGAGCTCGCCGACCGGCAGAAGCGCCGGTCCACCCGTACCCAGCGCGACACCCTCGACCTGGCCCTCACCGACCTGGCGGGCTTCTACCGGGACGTGCTGGCCGTGCAGGTCGGCACCTCGGTCGCGATCGCGAACGTGGAGGCACGGGACGCCGTCGAGCGGATCGCGGGGGGCTCGCGGCCGGAGAACACCCTGCGCCGCATCGAGGCGGTGCTCGCCTGCCGTGGGGCCCTGGACAGGAACGTCGCGCCGCTGCTGGCGGTCGAGGCGATGACGCTGGCCCTGCGCGCGGGCTGACCGCCGGCGCGCGGGACGGGTCGCGCGGAGCACCCCCGAGCCCTTGATCATCCGGCGGATGGGTGATCGTTTGCGGTGCCCGCGCGTCGCCGCTCACCGGTGTGCCCGGCCTTGCCGCAGGCTGCTGTGCGGTGCCCCCGGCCGCTGTCCCCGCGGGGGTGATCCCAGCGCACGGGACGCGCTTCCCCCTGCCTCCGGCGCGGGTGCCACACCCGTGCCCGAAGCACCGTCGGGGACGTCCCGAGGTGGTGCCGCACGTGCCCGAGGTGGCCGAGGTCGTCGTTCTGTACGCGCTGCTGACTGTGGCCGGGGCCGTGGCGGTGGCGCTCGCCCGCTCGGCACTGCGGCACTGGTGGGAGCAGCGTGCGGGCCGCGCGTACGAACTGCCCGTGGAGCGCGCCGGGACGGTGCTGCGCGGGGCCGGGTCCGCGCTGGCCGCCGCGGTGGCGATCACGCTGGCGGTCTGCTTGCCGTCCGGTTCCGGGGACCCGTCCCTCTCGCCGCCCCGCCAGGTCGTCGCCGCCGGGCCGCCGCCGTCCCGTCCGTCGGCACCGCCACGGCCGCGGCCGGTGCCGTCCGACCCGGCGGAGGCCGGGCTGGTGCCGCCGCGCACCCTCGGTCACCCGGCCGGAGGCACGCTCCAGGAATTGTCCGACGGCACGCGGGTCTGGCTGCCCCCGCAGTACGACTACCCGGACTCCGCGGGGCTCTACTTCCCCCTGGTCGTGGCCCACATCGACCCCGCCGACCCGGATCTGTTCGCCGGTTTCGCCGCCCAGTCGCTGCGGGGCGTCGCCGACCCCTTCGTGGTCGTGCTGCCCGCCCGCTGCGACGCCGGTCCGGGTGCCCGTCCGGCGTCCGTCCCGGCCGCGGTCGCCCGGCTCTACCGCGTGCTGCCCGGCCGCCCCGCGCGGGCGCTGCTGGGCGCTGACGGGGACGCGGCCTGCGTCGTGCGGCAGCAGCTGACCGATCCCCGGGGCTTCGCGACGGCGATCGGCGTCTCGGGCGGCTACGAGGGGATCGACCGGGCCGGTCCGCCGCCGTACTCCTACGCCGCCGGCGGCTACGCCGGGCGGGACATGCCGCGCCCCGCGCTGCTGCTCGCCGTACCCTCCGGAGAGGAGGACGCGCGGCGCTCGGCGCTCGCCCTGCGCGGGCGGGTGCGCGGCGTGTCCGCCGAGGTCCGGGTGCTGGACGGCATCGCCCCGCGGCGGCGGCTCTTCGCGCTCGTCGCCGGGTACGCGACCGAGAAGCTCGACGGCCCGGACCGTCCCTGACGGCGCGGGCCGGAATCACCCGTACGAGGACTGTGGACGACGGTTCGCCACCGGTCCTGCGGATACGCTCCAGATCACCACCACGAGGGAACCGAGGCTCCGATGCACACCCCGCGCCTGCTCCGTACCTCCGGCACCGTCCTCGCCGTCGCCGGGCTGATGCTGTCCGCGTGCACGACCGGTGGCAGCACCCACAGTGCCGCCGCCTCGTCCCCTGCGGGCTCGCTCGGCGGGCCGCCGCCCTCGGGTGCCGCCGCGGACGACCAGGGCAACCTCCGGCCGTACTACGAGCAGCGCCTGTCCTGGCGGGACTGCAAGGACATGCCCGGCATGCAGTGCGCCACCATGCGGGTCCCCCTGGACTACGCGCACCCGTCGGCCGCGACCGACCTCAAGCTCGCCGTCACCCGGAAGCGGGCCGAGGACGGCGGCAAGCGGCTCGGCACCCTCCTGGTCAACCCGGGCGGCCCCGGCGGCTCCGCGATCGACTACCTGCAGTACGCGGCCTTCGGCTATCCGACGGCTGTCACCTCCCGCTACGACATGGCCGCCATCGACCCGCGCGGAGTGGCCCGCAGCGAGCCCGTCGAGTGCCTCAGCGACAGCCAGATGGACGCCTTCGCGGCGACCGACGTGACGCCGGACGACGGCGCCGAGGTCAACGCCCTCGTCGCCGCCGACAAGAAGTTCGCCGACGGCTGCGAGCAGCGCTCCGCCAAGCTGCTCAAGCACGTCAGCACGGTGGAATCGGCCCGTGACATGGACGTCTTCCGCGCTCTGGTCGGCGACCGCAAGCTCAACTACGTCGGCAAGTCCTACGGCACCTTCCTGGGCGCCACCTACGCCGAGCTCTTCCCCGACAAGGCCGGCCGGCTCGTCCTCGACGGCGCAGTCGACCCGTCGATCTCGGCCCTCGACGCGAGCCGCGGCCAGGCCTCCGGCTTCGAGACCGCCTTCGACGCCTTCGCCGCGGACTGCATCACCCACCGCGACTGCGCGCTCGGCACCAAGAGCACCGCCGACGCCGGGCACCGCCTCGACACCCTCTTCAAGCAGCTGGACGGCAAGCCGCTGAACACCGGCGGCTCCCGCAAGCTGACCGAGGCGCTCGGCACCACCGGCGTGATCGCCGCGATGTACGACGAGTCGATGTGGCCGACCCTGCGCACCGCGCTCACCAAGGCGAACAAGGGCGACGGGAGCGGCCTGCTCGCGCTCTCCGACACGTACTACGAGCGCGACGACCGCGGCCACTACGACAACCTGATGTACGCCAACGCCGCCGTGAACTGCCTCGACCTGCCGCCGGCCCTGTCCGGTCCGCAGGCCGCCGAGCAGTCCGTGTCCGCGTTCACCGCCGAGTCTCCGCACTTCGGCAAGAACCTCGCGTGGTCCAGCCTGATCTGCGCCTACTGGGCCGTCCCGCCGGTCGGCAAGCCCCACCGCATCGAGGCCACCGGCGCCGACCCCATCCTCGTCGTCGGCACCACCCGCGACCCCGCCACCCCGTACGTCTGGGCCAAGTCCCTCGCCGGCCAGCTCGACTCGGGCGTCCTCCTCACGTACAACGGCGACGGCCACACGGCGTACGCCCGCGGCAGCAACTGCATCGACTCCGCCGTCAACCGCTACCTCCTCGAGGGCACGCCCCCGGCGGACGGCAAGACCTGCTGAGCCCCCAGGGGCCCCGGCCCGACGCTGGTCGCACCCTGGTCAGGGGCCCCTCAAGAACTGTGTAGACTTGTGCCCGCTGCCGATGCCAAGCTGTCTCCGCAGCTTGCCGCCTTAGCTCAGTTGGCCAGAGCGACGCACTCGTAATGCGTAGGTCAAGGGTTCGATTCCCTTAGGCGGCTCCATGACGAAGGGCCCAGATCACTCCGGTGATCTGGGCCCTTCGGCTTGTGGCGCCCGGTTTCCGGACGCCGAGCGTCATGCGGCCGTGCGGCGGGGTGCCGAGCCTGCGTTCCGCCGCCCCCCGGAGCCCGATGACCGTCCGCCGCGGTGCCGTCGCGGCGGACGGTGACCTCACCGGTCCGGGCTCACTTCACGTCGACGAAGTCGGCCGAGCCGATCGTGGCCGTGGTGAGGCTCGTGCCCGCGAAGTTGTAGCGGTACGCGCCGTCCGCCGTCGCCTTCACGGTGGCCGTGGCCCAGCCATTGCGGTCGGTCTTGATCTTCTTCAGCGTGACGAACGGGCCGCTCGTGCCCTTGCGGTACTGGAGCAGAACCTGGTGCCCGATGAGGGGCACGTTCTTGCGCGTCTGCCAGCCGGCGACGGTCATCTGGGCCTTGACCGTGAGGTTCTTGCCCTTCTTGACCGGCTGCGGGGTGGCGATGGTCTGGGACATGTAGGTGTTGCGCTTGATGCGCGCGAAGTAGGCGCCGTCCCCGCGGGTCACGTTGCCGTCGCCGTCGGTGGCCACGGGGGTGATGACCCAGAGGCCGGCGAGGGCGTTGCTGCGGAGGTTGACGTTCGGGTCGGCGGTCATGAGGGCCTCGCAGTAGGAGGCGGTCTCATTGAGCGGTACGCAGTGGGCGGGTGCGGCCATGAGTCCGTCGGCGTGCGCCCGGTCGGTTCCGTGCCACAGCTCGTACGACACGCTCCGGACTCCGGACGGGTCGGTGACCGTCGCGCCGATCGTGAAGACCCTCTTCCGCGCGGCCTCGATGCCCACGGTGTAGTCGCGGTTGTGGTTGACGTCGATGTTCCAGAACCTCGTGCCCGAGTCGTCCTGGGCGGCCCCGGCAGCCGGTGCGGCGAGGGCTGCCACGGCCAGGACGGCGCTGAAGGCGGCGGCGGAGGCGATGGCGGCAGTGGCGCGTCTGCGCATGGTGTGGTTTCCCCACGCTCGGTGAATTCGGTGGTTGCTTCACCCGCGTCAGACAAGGGGCTCATCCGGGGAGTTGCGCATCCCGGCCGGACTCGCCCGGCTCTTCATCCCGCCGTTGCCCTGGGTTGGCGGAATCGCGGGTTGCCGGCCAACTCTCCTGTTGGCGGGCCGAATTCGAGCAGACCGCGGAGGTGCTTCAGTCCTGCTCGGGGGGCCGGTTCGCGTCGCGGCGGTAGGTGTAGAGGACGAACCCCTGGTGGAAGGTGCCGACCTTGTCGTACAGCGTGCGGGCCGGGGCGTCCTCCAGGGTGTTCCAGTAGAGGCCCGGCGAGTCGTGCTGCTCGGCGTCCCGCGCGACCCACTCGATCAGCGCCGTTGCGACGCCGCGCCGCCGGGCTCCCGCGTCCACGAACAGGTCCGCCAGGTAGCACTTCCCGGCGTACCAGACGCTGGCGTGGAACAGGTAGTGCGCGATGCCGACCATCTCGCGGTCCAGCCGGGCCGCGACGCCGCGTATCCGCTCGTCGTCGAGCAGGCGACGCCAGGTCCGTTCGTAGCTGTCGTCGCCGCGTTCGACGCCGAAGTGCGCGTCCTTGCCGCGGGCCAGCACTTCCCAGCGGTCGCGGTCCGATGCGGTCAGGAAGCCGATCTCCACCATGGCGCCCATCCTGCCCGGCGGCCGCCCCGGTGACTCCGCCCGTGCTCGCGGGAGTGCCGGGCGGCCTCCGTGACGTACGTCCCTTTGACCGGACCCGAGGGTCCGGTTACGGTTTCCGGTAAGTGGACCTGTGGGTCCGGTTAGTCTCGTGCGCAGGAGAACTCGATGATCGACAACCCGACGGCCCTGGTCACCGGTGCCAACAAGGGGCTGGGTCGTGAGACCGCCCGTCAGCTCGCGGCCGCGGGGGTGACCGTGCTGCTCGGCAGCCGCGACCTCCGGCGGGGCGAGGCCGCCGCCGCCGAACTCGCCGCCGCAGGTCACCGGGTCGTCCCGGTACCGCTCGACGTCACCGACGCGGACGGCGTCCGGCGGGTCGCCGAGCGGATACGGGAGGAGTTCGGGCGCCTCGACATCCTGGTCAACAACGCCGGCGCGATCGTCGAGTCCCCCGCCCTGAGCACCACGGCGGCGGACGTCCGGGCCACCTTCGAGACCAATGTCTTCGGCGTGGTCACGGTCACGCACGCGATGCTGCCGCTGCTGGCCGCCTCGGCCGCGGCCCGCATCGTCAACGTCTCCAGCACCACCGCGTCGCTGGCGGTGACCAGCGAGCCGGGCACCCTCTACGCCGACGCCGACCACATCCTCCCCTACGCGTCCTCGAAGGCCGCGCTGAACATGCTCACCGTCCAGTACGCCCAGGCGTTCCGCCGGGAGCCCGGGTACGCGCACGTGAAGATCAACTCGGCCTCGCCCGGGCTGACCGCCACCGACCTCACCCACCACGCCGGCTCCCGGACGGTCGAGGAGGGGGCGCGGATCATCGTGAAGCTGGCCATGCTCCCCGACGACGGCCCCAGCGGCGGCTACTTCAGCGAGGACGGCCCCGCCCCCTGGTAGGGGCGCCGGGCCGCCCGTACGGCCGCCGTGCGCAGTAGGTTCGTCCCATGGGCAACCCGATCGTGAACCTGGACCAGTCCGACGCGTGGAACGGGTACGAGGGACGCCACTGGGCCGCGTACCCCGAGCGGTACGACGCGCTCAACGACGCGGTGAACGACTTTCTGCTCGACGACCTTCCGGTCGCCGCGGGCAGCAGGGTGCTGGACGTGGGCTGCGGGACCGGCCGCGTGGCGTGCCTCGCCGGCCGTCGTGGCGCCACGGTGCTCGGTGTGGACCTGTCGGAGCCGATGCTGCGGGAGGCGGTCGCCGCCGCGGAGCGGGAGGGCCTCGGCGGGGTCGCCTTCGAGCGCGGCGACGCGCAGGTGCACCCGTTCCCCCAGGAGGGATTCGACGCGGTGGTGAGCCGCTTCGGGGTGATGTTCTTCGCCGACCCCGTCGCCGCGTTCGCCAACCTCCGCCGCGCGCTGCGTCCCGGCGGCCGGCTGGCGTTCGTGTGCTCGCGCGGCCACGAGGGCATGGACCAGACGAGGATCTACCGGGCGATCGGGACGGTGGTGTCCGTGCCCGACTTCGCCGGGAACACCGGGCCGGCCTCCTTCGGCGACCCCGGGTACACCGGGGGGATCCTGACCGGGGCGGGCTTCGCCGGGGTGACCTCGACCGCGGTGGACGTTCCGCAGGTCTGGGGGAGGGACGCCGAGGACGCGGCCGACTTCATGATGGGCTGGGGGCCCGTGCAGCACTGGCTGCGCGAGGACGGGGCGGACGAGGCCGCCCGCTCCCGTGCCCGGGACGCCGCGCTGGGGGCGTTCCGCGGCTTCACGACCGCGGACGGGAGCGTGGTGCTGACCGCCCGCCTCTGGCTCGTGACCGCCGAGCGCCCCTGAACGCTCCCCGGACCACCTCGTCATGCGCAGGCCGCGGGTGATCCCCTCGCGGGCCCCGGAGCCCGGCCTGTAATCGTCGGCGCCCGGCCGGACATTCCCCAGTGACAGCCTGTTCTGGGAGGGAAGGGTGCGCATGACGGCACGTGAGGGTCCGCGAGGGCACGAGTTGGTGGAAGAGTGGTTCGAGGCCCACGCCGACAGGGTGATGGGCTACCTGCTGCACCGGACGGATCGCGAGACCGCGCAGGACGTGCTCTCGGAGACCTTCCTGCTGGCGTGGCGCAAGCAGCGGTCCGTACCGGACGACGCGTTGCCCTGGCTGCTGGCGGCGGCGCGCCGGCTGCTCGCCAACCGGGTGCGGTCGGACCAGCGGCGGCAGGCGCTCGCGGAGCGGATGGCCGCGGTGATGGAGCGTGCTCCGCAGGAGGTCTTCGAGGACCGCATAGGCGACCGTGAGCGCGTGTTCCGGGTGCTGATGTCGCTGTCCGAGGCCGATCGCGAAGTGCTGCTGCTCACCGGCTGGTACGACCTGAGCGCGCAGCAGGCGGCCAAGGCCCTGGGCTGCTCCAGGGCGGCCTACACGCTGCGGCTCCACCGGGCCCGCAAGAGGTTCCGCGCCGCCCTGGAGCGACGACCCGCATCCTTCACCCCGCTCGATTCGGAGGTACACGCATGACGAACGACCCTGTCCTGGACGCCGTCCGGGAGTTGCGCCCGCAGGGGGCCGAGGGCTGGGCGCGGTCGGACAGCGGGCGGGAGACGCTGCGGTCCGTGCTGGGTCAGGCGGCGCCGCGTGGCACGGGGCGGCGGTCGCTGCGGGTCGTGGTGGCCGGCGGCGCGGCCGTCGTCGCGCTGGCCGGGGGCGGAGTCGTGGCCGTCGCAGGGGGGATGCCGTGGGGTGAGGACGCCGGGTCGCAGGTGATGTGCGCCCGGACGCTGTCGCGCGGCGCGGACCTCTCCGGTCTGCCGTCCGACGCGGTCAAGGAGTTCGACCCCAAGGACCCCGGCAAGGCCTGCGCCCGGCGCTGGAAGGAGATGTGGGGCCCATCCGAGCCCGTCCCCACGTCCTTCGCGGCCTGCTACTACCCGGGTGCCGCCGGCAAGGTCGTCTGGCCCGCCGACGGCCTCGGCCAGGACCGGGCCTGCGCCCGCATCGGGGCCCGGCCGATTCCCGCGGGGTAGCCCGCACACGGCGGGCCGGGGGCCCGTGACGCCCGAGGGGGCTCCGCGGCGACGGCCGCGGAGCCCCCTCGGGCCTTGGGGCGGCCGGGCTCAGCCCGCCAGGGCCGTCTTGACGGTGGGCTCGATGAAGGGCACCAGGGACTTCGCGTAGCCGGCCGTGATGTGGCTCGAGTCGAAGTAGACGATCTGGTCGGAGATCACCGTCGGGCAGACGCCGCTCGCGCAGAACGCGGGCAGCACGTCGATGATCACCGCGCCGTGGCGTACGGCCACCTTCTGTTCCATGGCCCGGAAGTCGGGGAACTCGATGGCGGCCTGCTGCTGCGGGTTGCAGGCGGAGATGTCGTGGGTGTGCGTGGCGAGGCAGTCCGGGACGTTCTTGCCGGGCTGCGGGGTGTCGGTCATGTAGATGAGCGCGGCGCCGGAGTCCTCCAGGGCCTGGAAGGCCTCCTCGGCGCCGTCCTCGGTCGCCTCCTGGCGGCTGCGGTTGGTGACCACGACGACGTCGGGGCGGAGCTTCTCGATCTCCTCGAACGCCGACTGCCGCCAGCTGTCGCACTCGGCGTACTCGCGGTTCAGCTCCGGGTTCTTGATGGCGTAGACCTCGGGCGAACAGCCGCCCTTCGCCATGGTCACGACCCTGACGTGGAGCGACTTGCCGATCTCGTGGAAGGCGTCGCCCCACTGCCAGGCGTGCGAGTCGCCCATGACGACGATCGTGGACTTCCCCTGGCGGTCGCCGACGACGCAGTTGTCGCGCATGACGAACTTCTTGACGTCGGTGTTGTCGATGCAGCCGAAGTGCGTGCGGTCCTCGGGGGAGTTCGGGAGGGCGCCCGCCGTCACCCCGGAGAGCTGCTTCTGCAGTACGGCGCTGCGCACCGAGGCCGCTCCGCTGTACCCGGCGGCGGAACCGTTCGAGGCGACGGCGGACGCGGAGATGTTCAGGGGGACGACGAGGGCGACGGCCATGGCCGCCGCGGCTCCCGCGGTGGCGGTGCCGCCGGCGAAGATCCCCTTCCAGGGCTTCGCCACCAGCTGCTTGTTGTTCCTGAACCGCAGTTCGACGTTGTAGTACATGACGGCCGCCAGGATCAGCGACAGCGACGCCACCCGGTAGCGGTCCGAGTAGGCCAGCTCGTGCCCGGTGATGTCCGGCCACAGGATGAGGAGCGGCCAGTGCCACAGGTACCAGCCGAAGCTGACGTTGCCGATGAAGTTGGTCACCGGGTTGATCAGGATGACCTCCGCGCCGTAGCGGGGGGCGGCGCAGCCGCCGGCGATCACCATGACGGCGCCGAGCACGGGACCGCCCACCGCGTACCCCGGCAGCGGCGTCTCCTTGGTGATCAGGAGCGCGGTGCCGATCGCGGTGGCGAGCCCCGCCCAGGAGAGGACGGCGGCCAGCGCCAGGTTCATGCGGGAGAGGAAGGGGGCGGCGAGGGCGAGCAGGATGCCGGAGGCGAGCTCCCAGATGCGGGCCTGGGTGCCGAAGTAGGCCAGCGGCTGGTTCGACGCGGTCTGCGTGACGGACAGGTACAGGGAGCCGCCCGCCACGGCCAGCAGGAACAGCGCCACCAGCGCGCGGTTGCGGAAGAGGGAGCGGCTGAGCCAGGCCGTGGCCATGAGCGCCAGCGGGGCGGCCACGTAGAACTGCTCCTCGATGCCGAGCGACCAGAAGTGCTGGTACGGCGACTGGGTCCCGTCGTTGGCGAAGTAGTCGGTGCCGGTCTCGACGAGCCGCCAGTTCATGAAGCTCAGCGCCGAGCTGAGGCCGTCCGTCATGTGGTCGCGGAACCTGAGCGGGCTGGCGTAGACCCACGACAGGACCGCGGTGGCGATGATGACCAGGGCCATGCCCGGGGCGAGCCGGCGCATGCGGCGCGCCCAGAACTTGCTCAGCGACACCCTGCCGGTCTTCTCGATCTCGGCGAGGAGCTGGCTGCCGATGAGGAACCCGCTCAGCACGAAGCTGACGTCGACGCCGCCGTGGATGTCGAGCACGCCGACGTGCATGCTGACCACCATCATGATGGCGACGGCACGCAGGCCCTGGATGTCCGGCCGGTACTTCCGGAGGCGGTCCGCCTTCGGGGCCGTTGCGCGGTGGTGGGTCATGGTTCTCCCGTGGCCGGGCGTCGAGCCGGCCGGTAGACGCGGGTTCAGTGGATCGTCGGGCAGGCGGCGGCCGTGCCGCTGAGGCGCACTCCGCGGGCGGGGATGTCGATGCCGCAGGCCAGCCGCAGCTGGGCGGGCAGTTCGTTCTCCGCGCCGACGCGGGCGTGGCAGCCGACCACGACCTCGCGCAGGACGCACCCGCTGCCGATGGCCGAGTCGTGGTCCACCACGGACTCGTGGATCACGGCGCCCTCGGCCAGGGTCACGCCCGCGCCGATGATGGAGCGGTCGACGACCACGCGCGGACCGATGACGGCGCGGGGACCCACCGTCGAGCCCCCCGTGACGCGGGCGGTCGGATGGACCTCGGCCGTGGGGTGGATCAGCGCCTCGGCGGGCGGTCCCACCAGGGGCGAGGCCGCCTCGCCGGTGACGAGGTCGGCGGAGCCGTGGACGAAGGCCAGCGGTGTGCCGAGGTCGCGCCAGTAGTCGTCGGTGGTGTGGCCGAAGACGCGGCCGCCGCGGGCGACGAGCTGCGGGAAGGTCTCCTGTTCCACGGAGACCTCGCGGCCGGCCGGGATGGCGTCCAGGACGGACCGGCGGAAGACGTAGCAGCCGGCGTTGATCTGGTCGGTGACGCACTCCTGCGGGGTCTTGGGCTTCTCGAGGAAGGACAGCACCCTTCCGGACCCGTCGGTGGGGACGAGGCCGAAGGCGCGCGGGTCGGGGACCCGCGTGAGGTGCAGTGTCACGTCCGCCTCCCGGTCCTCGTGCCGCGCGAGGATCGCGCGCAGGTCGACGCCGGAGAGGATGTCGCCGTTGAGGACGAGGACCGGGGCGTCCGCGCCGCCGCGCAGCAGGCGTCCGGCGTTGCGGATCGCACCGCCCGTGCCGAGCGGCACCTCCTCGACGGCGTAGGAGATCCGAAGGTCCCGGGTGAAGTCCCGGAACTCCTCCTCGAACAGGGCCGCGAGGTACGAGGTGGCGAACACCACGTGCTCCACTCCCGCGTCCATCAGCTTGGCCACCTGGTGCCGGATGAAGGAGGTGCCCGCGACCTCGAGGAGCGGTTTGGGGGTGTGGTTCGTCAGCGGGCGCAAGCGGGTTCCCTTGCCGCCCACCAGGATGATGGCTTCTTGCACGATCGCCTCGCTCGCTCAGTTCGCCGGGTCGGTGCCGGGGCCCGCGTACCCGGAGGTGAAGCAGGACTTGATGGCCTTCTCGGTGAGGGGGCGGCCGGCGAAGTCGAGCCGGGAGGCGACCTTGTCGTCCGGCGCGGTCCTGGGGTCGTCGTCGAAGTAGATCGACCACCAGTAGACGCCCCTCATGTGGCGTTCCCGGACGACCTTGCAGACCGCGGTGTACCAGTTGGCCTGCACCTCGGGGTTGACCGCGCGCTTGGTGTAGAAGTCGCCGGGGGCCCGGTAGCCGCCGTCCATGGCGCCGATGCCGGCCTCGGCGACGGTGATCTTCGGCAGGGGTCCGGTGGCCTTCTTGTCCAGCCAGTCGTCCCAGCCGGCGACGAGCGTGTCGACCGACGCGTCGTCCGGGACCTTGACGGGGAAGTAGGCGTCGATGCCCAGGTTGTTGACGGGCATGTGGACCGGGCCGTTGACGTAGGCGTCCCAGTTGGAGTCGTAGGCGACCTCGCCGGAGAAACGTTTCTCCGCGTCATCCACCAGCGCGTCCCAGTGGGAGTCGCCCTCCATGGAGTTCAGCTCGGTGGCGATGACGAACGTCGCCGCGTGCGTCTCGTCCGCCGCCTCCAGGTAGGGCGTGAGGAACTTCTCGTAGGAGGCGAACCAGGCGTCGCGGTCGGCGGGGGCGATGTTGCCGCGCCAGCCGCCGGCCTTCACGTCGAGGGACTTCTCGTCCATGATCGGCCGGACGGTCGTGCGCAGACCGGCCTCGTGGAAGATCCGCAGGACGCGGGCGATCCGCTCGGGGGTGGGCGTCTTGCCGCCCCTGCTGATGCTCGTCGACGAGCGGCCGCCGGTGTAGAAGGGGAAGCTCACGCTCACGGAGTTGGCGTGCAGGCCGACGAGGTAGTCGGCCTGGACCCGGGCCTGCTTGTCGATGTACTCGAGGGCGTGGTCGGGGTGGTCCTCCCAGTAGAGCTGGATGCCCCACTGGGGCATGCCCTTCTTCCACTCCTTGTCCACCTTGGCGGTCTCCGCCGTGGGGGAGGGCGGTGCGCTCGGTGCGGTGGTGCCGTCACCGCCGGTGGGGGCCTTCGACGGCCCGGTGTCCTCGTCCCCGAGCACCAGGGTCGGCAGGAGGGAGCCGGACTCCCAGCGCAGCGGCTGGTCACCGGCGACGAAGGGCACGGCGACCACGAAGGCGATGACGGTGACGGGCAGCACGGCGAGCAGGGGCAGACGGGTGTGCTTCATGGGAGGCCGGTCTCTTCCGGGTCAGGCGGGCTTGGCGATGACGACGAACTTGTTCTCCTCGCGGCGGATGAACTTCAGGAGCCCCCTGAAGCCGCCGAGCCCTTCGATGAAGGAGAACAGGGGCAGCAGGAGGATGACCGCGAAGGGCTCCCACCACCTGCGCCTGCCGTTCGCCGAGGCGATCGCGTTGAGCCGCAAGCCCTCCCAGTACGCCCAGATCACGTAGGCGAAGCTGATCGACCACAGCAGGACGACCGACTGGGTCACCGGCGAGGTGTTCATGTCACCGATGAACCAGGCCACGAAGACGATCGTGCCGACGTGCTGCAGCGGACCCAGGATCCAGCTGCCCACGCAGATGGTCAGGAACCAGCGGTAGCGGAGCGGCACCTTGCGGTTGAAGCAGAGGGCGACCAGGCCCCAGGACCAGCGTTCGCGCTGCTTGACGAAGTCCTTCACGTTGGCCGGCGACGCCCCGTAGCAGCGTCCGTTGAACCAGTCGCTGCGGCCCGGGTAGAGGCGGCAGAAGGTCAGGGCCAGCCGGGCGTCCTCGACGATCTCCTTGGGGCCGAAGTCCCAGCCGATCTCGGCCTCGACGGACGCGCGGATGACCAGCAGTTCGCCGTGCACGCCGGCGGCCGGGGTGCCGAGGCCGGTGAAGGCGCGGAACCGGGCGATGTCGTCGGCGGGGCGGATGGCGTCGGCGAACCAGGTGAGCATGCTCACCGCGTTCTCGCGCGGGTAGGTCAGGATGCCCTGCGCCATGTGCTTGACCTCGTCCGGGGTCGCGCGCCGCTGGCGGTTGATGAACTGGGCGAGGGAGACCGCGGTGTCCGGGCCGACGCCCGTGTCGTCGTCCATGTGCAGGACCCAGACGTGGTCGAGGGCCTCGCCCTCGGCGATGCGCAGCTCGTGGGCGTAGTTGTTGGCGCGGGCCTTGAAACGGGTGCCGTTCGCGGTCTCGTAGGCCTTCGGCACCGTGACCACGCGGATCAGCGGGCTGACCGCCGCCAGCCGGTCGATCCGCTCGGCGGCCTCGCAGCCCTCCTCCGTGAGGACGTCGACGCGCATGTACGGGAACCACTCCGGGAGGTGTTCCACGTAGGACAGGACGGAGCGCTCCAGGGCCGGGTAGGTGTCGTGCCGTCCGATGGTCGGCACGAGCACGATGAGGAAGTCCTGCTCGACGGGGGCCGGCGGGGTCATCAGATGGGCCTTGCGGGCCCGGCGGCGGATGAGCAGGAAGCCCTGGATCGAGACGAGGACGCCCGGGACGGGCAGTGCCCAGCAGATGGTTATCAGCCACGCCAGTGGCGAGTCGCTGGGTGTGTACGACCAGAGGCTGAAGGCGAGCAGCGCCACCAGAGGGAGGAGGAACGGCATGATGCCGGGCCTCCATGCGGCGGTACGTTTTGCCAGCTTGGCGTTGTGCCGGGAATGCGGCACACCCCCGTCGACCTGTGTCGTAGCCATCACGACTGTGGAACTCCCCTGCGTGTGGTGGTGCGTTGAGGCAGCGAGAAACCCCGGTCGTGGCACGCCAGGGCACCACGAACGTGTTCGTCTTCCGGGCTTCGTCCCCCTCAACGCCTTCTGTGGCGCGGGCCGGTGGCCGCTCAGTAGCCCCCCCGGGCGCCTAAACCACTGGCCGAAAACAGAAGCACGATACTCGTATGCATGTGCGATGCAAGGGTATTGTTCGGTGAACTTGTGTTTAAAAGTAAAGGTGACCGCTTTCCCGGGTGACTTCGGGTAACTGCGGTTGACCTGCTCCTTTTGCCTTTCGGTCATCATTTCGTGTCCTGTGTGAGGTGCCTCGCGCTTCGGGTGATGCGGACATTCGTCCCTCCACTGACACATGGCCTCCTCCCGTCCGTACTCGTTGACACGGCAACGGCCGGACGCGGCGCCACGGCGGGCGCGTCCGGGACATCGGACGAGGGAAGGCGCGCATGAACGTCAGTGCTCACATCGAGGCCGTCTACGCGGACGTCTGCCGGCGCAATGCCGGCGAGACGGAGTTCCACCAGGCGGTGGGGGAGGTGCTGCGCTCGCTGGCGCCGGCGCTGGAGCGGCACCCGGAGTACCTGGACACCCGGATCGCGGAGCGGATGTGCGAGCCGGAACGGCAGGTGATCTTCCGGGTGCCGTGGGTGGACGACGAGGGGCGCGTGCAGGTCAACAGGGGCTTCCGGGTGGAGTTCAGCAGCGCGCTCGGCCCTTACAAGGGAGGCCTGCGCTTCCACCCGAGCGTGGACCTCGGCATCGTGAAGTTCCTCGGCTTCGAGCAGATCTTCAAGAACGCGCTGACCGGACTGGCGATCGGCGGCGGCAAGGGCGGCTCCGACTTCGACCCCAAGGGGCGCTCCGACGGCGAGGTCATGCGCTTCTGCCAGTCGTTCATGACCGAACTCCACCGGCACCTGGGCGAGCACACCGATGTGCCGGCCGGGGACATCGGCGTGGGCGGCCGGGAGATCGGCTACCTCTTCGGGCAGTACAAGCGGATCGCCAACCGCTTCGAGGCGGGGGTCCTGACCGGGAAGGGCGTCGCCTGGGGCGGCTCCCACGCGCGGACCGAGGCGACGGGGTACGGCGCGGTGTACTTCGCCGCCGAGATGCTGGCCACCCGCGAGCAGGGCTTCGAGGGGCGCCGGGCGGTGGTCTCCGGCTCGGGCAACGTCGCCGTCTACGCGATCGAGAAGGTGCGCGCGCTCGGCGGCTCGGTGGTGGCCTGCTCGGACTCCGGCGGCTACGTCGTCGACGAGGCCGGCATCGACCTGGAGCTGCTGAAGGAGATCAAGGAGGTGCGCAGGGCTCGGCTCTCGGCGTACGCGGAGGCCAAGCCCTCGGCGCGGTACTCCGAGCGCGGCTCGGTCTTCGACGTGCCGTGCGACGTCGTGCTGCCCTGCGCCACGCAGAACGAACTGGACGGGCAGGACGCCGGGACGCTGGTGAAGAACGGCGTGCTGGCGGTCGCCGAGGGCGCGAACATGCCGTGCACCCCGGAGGCGATCGAGGTGTTCCGGGAGGCGGACGTGCTCTTCGGCCCGGGAAAGGCCGCCAACGCGGGCGGGGTGGCGACCTCGGCGCTGGAGATGCAGCAGAACGCGGCCCGGGAGCTGTGGACCTTCGAGCGGACCGAGGCCCGGCTCGCACAGGTGATGCGCGACGTCCACACCCACTGCCGGGCCACCGCCGCGGCGTACGGCGGCACGCCGGACGACTACGTCCTCGGCGCGAACGTCACGGGCTTCCTGCGCGTGGCGGAGGCGATGACGGCCCAGGGCGTCGTCTAGGCCCCGCCCTGGGCGCCGGTGCCCTCCCGCGCGTCGCGGGAGGGCACCGGCGTTCCGGGGCGGCGGTCAGGAGGCGCCGCCGCCCATCACGCGGGCGAAGGACACCGGATCGGCGTCGTAGCCGTGGACGCCGGGCGTGAAGCGCCACTCGCCGGCGCCGCCGCGGCGGAACTCGCCGACGGTGGCGGCCGTCGCGCCGGCGACCTCGCCCAGGTCGGAGGCGGCGAGGTCGGTGTGGCCCTCGACCACGCGCACACCGGTCCCCGCGACGTCGCCGAAGGTCATCCGGCCGTCGCGCTGCTGCACGACCACGCCGACGACGACCCGCTGGTAGGCGGCGCCGAGCCGGTCGAGCTCGAGGGTCATGATCTCGTCGAAGCCCAGCCCCTTGCCGGTCTTGCTGTCGCGGTTGAGCGTGATGGTGCCGTCCGGTGAGCGGCTGTCGAAGTGGACGAGGTACGCCGGGGCGCCGTGCGGGTCGGCGGCGCTGTAGGTCGCCGCGACTATGTCCAGGTCGCTGGCGGGTGCGCCGAGCGGGCTGGGGTCCCATTTGAGCCGGACCTCGACCTTTGCGAGGCCCTTGGTGACGCTGCTCACAGGCTGGCCCCCCTTGCTTCCGGCTGCTCGGGTGCGGCTGTCACGGAGAACGCCCTTTCTTCTGCGGTCAGTTGGGGGGACGGTCACGCGCCGCGCGCCCGTCCGAGGCGGCAACGAACGAGGACGATCCCGGATTCCTGGCAACCGGTCCGGTGTTCCAGCCGGTTCGAACGGATGTGAGGCTGCTCGGAGCACGGACAGGAACGCGATGGCAAGGACACCACGGTGAGGGATGCGGAGACGGACTTCGAGGAGTTCGTCGCCGCGCGCGGACCGCGGTTGCTGCGGGTGGCCTGGCTGCTGACCGGCGACACGCACCTGGCGGAGGACCTGCTGCAGACGGTCCTGGCCAAGGTGTGGCCGAAGTGGCGGGGCATATCCGGCGAGAACCCGGAGGCCTACGTGCGCAGGGCACTGGTGAACACGGCCTCGTCGTGGTGGCAGCGCCGCTGGCGGGGGGAGGTGCCGCACGGCGAGGTGCCGGACACGGTGGTGACGGCGGCGGCGGACCCGTTCGCCTCCGTCGACCTGGAGCACTCGCTCGCGGTGCTGATACGCCGGCTGCCCGCGCGGCAGCGGGCGGTGGTCGTGCTGCGCTACTTCGAGGACCTGAGCGTCGAGGAGACCGCCGAAGTGCTCGGCTGCCGGCCCGGCACGGTCAAGAGCCAGGCGGCCAAGGCGCTGACCATGCTGCGGGGTCAGCTCGCGGCGGTGCCGAGCCTCGCGAGGGGCGGTGACCGCCGTGAACGCCGAGCCTGAGCCGGAGGGGCCCGAGCCGGAGGGGCCCGAGCCCGAGGACGAGTGGGAGCTCAGCGTGCTGCTGGAGCGCGTCGTGCCGCAGAACCCCGCGCCCCACGACCGGATGGCGCAGATCAGGCGGCGGGTGCGGCGGCGCAGGAGGCGCCGGGTGGCCGCCGGGGCGCTGGCCGCGCTCGGCGGAGTCACCGCGGCGGCGGTGGCGGCCGCGGCGCTGCTGCAGCCCGCGGGTCCCGTCACGCCCCGGGGGCAGGACGTCCTCCCCGCCGCGCCCCCCACCCGCGGGGCACCGGCCCCGGGGTCCCCCTCCCCTGTGCCGTCGCCGACGGAGCCCGCGTACGTGCTTGTCAGCGTGGACGCACTGTCCGGGCTGGTGCTGAAGCTGCCGGGTCCCTACTGGAGGTCCCTCGTGACGGCGGACCCGGACGGCCTGGTGGTCGGCTTCGCCGGCTCGCAGCCGCTCCACGAGCGGAGCGGGTGCGCGAAGCAGGAGGTGATCACCTACACGGTCTGCCCGCCCGTCGACGAGCTGGCCGAGGGCGGGACGCTGATCTCCTTCCGTCAGGTGGAGAAGCCTGCGGGCAAGGGCATCAAACCGGGGCGGTTCGTGGTGAAGGGCGTGACGGCCGCGGGTGAGGGCTGCCGCGCGCTCGGCGGCCGGCAGGAGCTTTCGGCCTGGGCCGAGGACCCGGACGCCACGTCCTCCGTCGGGCTGGTGGTCAGTGCGTGTTTTCGGCGTCCGGCGAAGGGGGCGGTGGAGGGGGTCGTCGAGGGGTTGCGGAACGCGGCCTATCGCTGACGGGCTTTTGGCGGGGTCGGTGGTTGTGTGCGGGTCGTTTGTGGTTGCGGTTTGGGTCTTTTCCCCGCCGCCCGCCCGATTGCCCCGGGACGGTTGGTGCGGGTCTCGCCCGGTCCGTTGGGTGGGCCGGGGGCGGGGCCTCCGGGGTGGGCATTCTGTACCGCATATTTATGTGCATGGCGGGCAATCCGGGTTCGGTACCGCTCTGCCGCACAACAAATACACGTCAGCGTCCAGAACGCCCACCCTCCCCCAGCCTTCGGCCGGGGGTGCCCCCAACTCCCCCACCCCCTCCGTATCGCGAGCGACCAACGCCCGGTGGGGGGTGATGAAGCAGTCCAGGGTTGCCGCGAGCGCCCTCCTCACCCCCACCGGCCGACCCGGCCCAAGGGCGGGAGACGGCCGGAGGGTGGGCGATGAAGCGGTCCGGGGTTGCCGCGAGTGCCTTAGTCACCCCCCACCGGCGTCAGTCGCCCCAACGACGGGAGGGGGTGTGCAGGGGTGCGCCCGGAAGCGACGAGCGGCGGACCCGGGACGGAACGATCCGGCAAATCCGCGAGCGCTGAGGACGTGCGCCGGCGCGCCACCGACCCACAGACGCACACAGCGAGGCGGTCACTGACCGCACCGGGGCCACGGGAGGGCGGCGGGAAAAAGAACCCCACCCGCAACCACAAACGCACCCGCGTGCGAGGACGGGCCGCGAGGGGTTCCCCGGGGCGCTTCATCGGGTACAGTGCGAAGTGCATGGCTGTGCGCCGCTCTTGGGCGCCCGTGCCCCCGCGTGACCGCCCCGCGGTCCGCGTTCCCCGTCGCCCGCGCCCCGCGCCGGCGATCTCTCCCGAGGCTCCGCCTCTTCTGCCGCGTGTCCTGGCGGCGGGCGGCCGATTCCGCCGCCGTCGCCGTGCGCGCCCTTCCTCCGAGGACCACGTATGTCCACAACCCCCACCACAACCGCCACCACCGTCACGCCCCCCACCGCCCGGGAACGACTCGTCGCCGTGGCGGGCGTCCTCGACGTCGAGGGCGGGCGCGGCTTCCTGCGCACCGCCGGCTACGCGCAGGGTCCGCACGACGTGCCGGTCCCGCCGGAGGTGATCCGGCGGCACGGGCTGCGCAAGGGCGACGCAGTCGAAGGCGTCGCCACGACCGGCCGGTCGCGTGCCCTCGTACGGGCCGAGCAGGTCGGCGGGCTGCCCGCCGACCGGGCGCGCGGGCGGCGGCACTTCGCGGACCTGACGCCGCTCCACCCGTCCGAGCGGCTGCGCCTGGAGTGCCCGAAGGGCGGTCTGACGACCCGGGTCGTGGATCTGCTGGCGCCCGTCGGCAAGGGCCAGCGGGGGCTGATCGTGGCGCCGCCGAAGGCCGGCAAGACGATGCTGCTGCGCCGGCTGGCCGACGCCGTCGCGGACAACCACCCTGAGTGCCATCTGATGGTGGTGCTCCTGGACGAACGCCCGGAGGAGGTCACCGACATGCGGCGGTCGGTGCGGGGCGAGGTCGTCGCCTCGGCCTTCGACCGCACCCCCGGGGAACACATCGCCGTCGCCCAACTGGCCGTCGAGCGGGCCAAGCGGCTGGTGGAGACCGGCCGGGACGTGGTCGTGCTGCTGGACTCCCTCACCAGGCTGTGCCGGGCGCACAACAACGCGGCGTCCTCGGGCGGCCGGACGCTGTCCGGTGGCGTGGACGCGGCGGCGCTGCTGGGGCCGAAGCGGCTGTTCGGGTCGGCGCGGCTCGCGGAGGAGGGCGGTTCGCTGACCATGCTGGCCACCGCGCTGGTCGACACGGGGTCGCGGGCCGACGACTACTTCTTCGAGGAGCTGAAGAGCACCGGCAACATGGAGCTGCGTCTGGACCGGGGGCTCGCCGACCGCCGCGTCTTCCCGGCGGTGGACGTGGCCCCGTCGGGGACCCGGCGCGAGGAACTGCTGCTCAGCCCCGCCGAGCTGACCGCGGCACGCGGGCTGCGCCGGGCGCTGCGCGGGGCGGGGAGCTTCGAGACGCTGCTGGAGCGGCTGCGGGCGACCCCGGACAACGCGGCCTTCCTGCGGCAGATCCGCGGCACGGTGCCGGCCGCCTGACCCCGCGGCACCCGCATCATGGAGCGGTGACCACACCGCAGCGCGTGGGGCCCCGGGGTGCCGGCCGGCGGGACCGGCCGCCCGGGTTCGTCTGGTACGCGGCGTACGGCTCCAACACCCATCTCGTGCGCCTCAACAGCTACCTCGCCGGCGGGGTGCCGCCCGGTGGCGGCCGGGAGTACCCGGGCTGCCGGGACGCGCGGCCGCCGCTGCGGTCGGTGCCGCTGGACCTGCCGGGGCGGATGTACTTCGCCACGCGGTCGCCGGTCTGGTCGGGCGGCCGGGCCTTCTACGACGGCGACGTGCCGGGCGGCGGGGTGCGCGCGCGGGCCCATCTGCTGACGGTCGGTCAGTTCTCGGACATCGCCGCCCAGGAGATGTACCGCTCGCCGGGTGCCGACCTCGACCTCGGAGAGGTGCTGCGGCACGGCAGGGCCCGGCTGGGCGACGGGCGGTACGAGACGCTGCTGTACCCCGGTGACGTGGACGGGCACCCGGTGCTCACCCTCACCGCGCCCTGGGGCTGCGGCGGGGCCGAACACGTCAGGCCGTCCGGGGTCTACCTGCGGCACATCGCCGAGGGCCTCGCCGAGACCGGTGCCTGGGACCCGCCCGGCATCGCGGCCTACCTCGCGGAGTGCGCGGACGGGACCTGGGACGCCCGGGAGATCACGGCGCTGCTCGGACGGTGACGCGGGGCCGATGGATTACGGCCGCGCCGCCGGTCCTAGGGATGTACGGGGACCCGTACATCCGCAGCCCGCCCCTGGAGGTCGCCCATGGCCCGGCCCGCGCCGCCCCCGCCCGCGTCCCGACCGGGCGATGGGCCCGCCGTGCTCGTCCTGACCGGGAGGCTCGACCGGGCCGGCATCCCGCCGCTGGTCGAGCGGTTGCGCGTGCTGCTGGCCGAGCGGGGCGGCGGCACGGTGCTGTGCGACGTCGGCGGGCTCGACGGCGCCCCCGACGTCGTACTGCTCGACGTCCTCGCGCGGCTGCAGTTGACCGCCCGGCGGCACGGCGGCCGGATCCGGCTGCGCGGCGCCGGCGGCGCGCTGCGGGAACTGCTCGCGCTCACCGGGCTGGACGCGTCAGCGGGACTCGGGCTCGAGGCGTGCGGGGAGGCCGAACAGCGGGAAGAGCCGCTCGGTGTCGAGGAAGGAGTTGAGCCCGGTGATCCGGCCGTCTGATATCTCGATGACCTGCAGCGCCCACGGCTCGTGGCCCCCGTCGGCGGCGGGCCGGTACTGCCCGAACCCCGGGGTGCCGTTGGCCGTGACCGGGACCAGCCGCGAACCGCGGCAGCCGGAGCCGAGCCCGAGCATCCAGGCCTTGATGTCCGCGGGCCCGCGCAGCCACAGGCCGAAGGGCGGCATGGACAGCGTGGCGTCCTCGTGGAGCAGCGAGGTGAGGGCGTCGAGGTCGTAGGACTCGAAGGCGGCGACGTAGCGGCCGAGCAGGGCGCGCTGTTCCTCGTCGAGCGGCCGGGCCGGGTCGGTCGTGGTGGGGCCGGCCGCGGCGAGGGTGGCGCGGGCCCGCTGCAGCGCGCTGTTGACCGAGGCGACGGTGGTGTCGAGCAGTTCGGCGACCTCGGCGGCCTTCCAGGCCAGCACCTCCCGCAGGATGAGCACGGCCCGCTGGCGCGGCGCGAGGTGCTGCAGTGCGGCGACGAAGGCCAGGCGCACGCTCTCGCGCTGGTCGGCGAGGTCGGCGGGGTCGCCCGCCGCGGGCAGCACGCGGCCGTCGGGGGCGGGGGAGATCCAGGTGGTCTCCGGCAGGGTGCCGGGCAGCGGGCCGTCGGCGCTGCCGGGCGAGGCCAGGTCCATCGGGCGGGCGCGGCGGCCGGTGCCGCCCAGGATGTCCAGGCACGCGTTGGTGGCGATGCGGTAGAGCCAGGAGCGGAGGCTGGAGCGCCCCTCGAAGCGGTCGTACGCGCGCCAGGCCCGCACCATCGTGTCCTGGACGGCGTCCTCCGCCTCGAAGGCCGAGCCCAGCATCCGGTAGCAGTAGCCGGTCAGCTCCGCGCGGTACCGCTCCAGCTCCTGCGCCACGTCCGGGGGTGCAGTGAGATCGCCCATGATTCTCCTCCGCCTTCCGATGAGTTCCGGAGCGTCCACGGGTCTACTTCAGCACAGCCCACTGACAGAACTCCCGGAACGGAACGAGGCGCACCATGCCGACCCAGATCTTCGTCAACCTTCCCGTGCAGGACCTGCCCAGGTCGAAGGCGTTCTTCGGCGGCCTCGGCTTCTCCTTCGACGACCGGTTCACCGACGACAACGCCGCGTGCCTGGTGATCGGCGAGGGCATCTTCGCGATGCTGCTCGTCGAGCCCTTCTTCCGGCAGTTCACCAAGAAGGAGGTCGCCGACGCCACGAAGACCACCGAGTCCATCCACTGCCTGGGCGTCGAGTCGCGGGAGCGCGTGGACGAACTGGTCGACACGGCCCTGGCCACCGGCGGGTCGCCCTCGAACGAGCCCATGGACCAGGGGCCGATGTACGGCCGCAGCTTCCAGGACCCGGACGGCCACCTCTGGGAGGTCGTGTACATGGACATGTCGGCGATGGAGGGCTGACCGCCGGGCCCCGCCGAAGGGGTCCTTGCCGGGTACCGGGGCGGTCAGCCCCCGGGGATGTCGGGAATCTCCTGCTCCGCCCAGATCAGCTTGCCGTCGGTGGTGTAGCGGGTGCCCCACCGGCGGGTGAGCTGTGCGACGAGGAAGAGCCCGCGGCCGCCCTCGTCGGTGGTCCGGGCGTGCCGCAGCCGCGGCACGGTGTTGCTGCCGTCGTAGACCTCGCAGATGAGGACCGACTGCCGGATCAGCCGCAGCCGGATCGGCCCGGAGGCGTGCCGGATGGCGTTGGTGACCAGTTCGCTGACGACCAGTTCGGTGGTCGTCCGCAGCTCCTCCAACCCCCACTCGGCGAGTTGGCGGGTGGCCAGCGCCCGGGCCTCGCTGACGACCGCGGGGTCGACCGGCAGGTCCCAGGCGACGAACCGGTCCGTGGTGAGCGCGTGCGTACGCGCGACGAGCAGGGCCACGTCGTCGGCGGGCGGGCCGTGCGGCAGATGCTCCAGCACCGCCGAGCACAGGTCCTGCAGCGGCAGTTCCGGGTGGGCCAGGGCGTGCGCCAGCCGGTCCAGGCCGATGTCCACGTCCTCGCCGAAGGTCTCGATCAGGCCGTCGGTGTAGAGGGCGACGACGCTGCCCTCGGCCAGTTCGAGTTCGGCGGACTCGAAGGGCATGGCGCCCAGGCCGAGTGGTGGTCCCGCGGGGAGCTCGGCGAAGGTGACCCGGCCGCGGGGGTCGACGACCGCCGGCGGCGGATGCCCGGCGCGGGCCATCGTCAGCCGGCGGGTCACCGGGTCGTAGATCGCGTAGAGGCAGGTGGCGCCGGTGACGGTGGTGGCCACGGAACCGTCGGCGCTCTCCTCCTCGGTGAGCCGGATGATGAGGTCGTCCAGGTGCGCCAGCAGTTCGTCGGGCGGCAGGTCCATGTCGGCGAGGGTGTGGACGGCGGTTCGCAGCCGCCCCATCGTCGCGGCCGCCGTCAGCCCGTGCCCGACGACGTCCCCGACCACCAGCGCGATCCGCGCCCCGGACAGCGGGATGACGTCGAACCAGTCGCCGCCCACGCCGTCCTGGATGTCGGTGGGCAGGTAGCGGGAGGCGACCTCCAGCGCCGAGCCTCCGGACAGCGTCTGCGGCAGCAGGCTGCGCTGCAGGGTGAGCGCCGCCTCGTGCTCGCGGGTCCAGCGCCGGGCGTTGTCCACGCACACCGCGGCGCGGGCCACGAGTTCCTCGGCGAGCAGCAGGTCGTCCTGCTCGAAGGGGTTGGGCCGGCGGTGCCGGATGAAGGTCACCACGCCGAGGACGGTGCCCCGGGCCCGCAGCGGCACCCACATCACCGACCGCATGCCGAACTCGCGGATCTTGGCCGCCCGCGCAGGGTCGTCGGTGAGCCACGACGCCCTGTCGATGGTGATGTCGCCCTCCACCTCGGACCGGCCGGAGGTCATGCAGCGCACGTGCGGCGAGGTGTCGCCGGCGTTGATCCGCTCGCCGAGCGCGACGACCGACTCCGGGGTGCCGGGATGCACCGAGCGCATCCCGGCGCGGCGCAGCGGCACCCTGCAGAGCCCGCCGCCGGACGGCGGCTCACCGCCGCGCAGCACCGGTTCCAGCAGGTCGACGGTGACGAAGTCGGCGAGCCGCGGGACCGACACGTCGGCCAGTTCCTGTGCGGTGCGGGTGACGTCCAGGGTGCTGCCGATGCACGCCCCGGCCTCGTTGAGCAGCGCCAGCCTGGCCCGCGCGCGCCACCGGTCGGTGACGTCCATGGCCATGTAGCAGACGCCCATCACCCGGCCCTCGGCGTCGTCCATGCGGTAGAAGGAGATGGAGAAGGACCGCTCGCAGTAGGGGGAGGCGAGCGTCCAGCCCTGGAACTCGCGGTCGATCGCCGGCTCCCCGGTCAGCAGCACCTCGCGCATGACGGCCTCCAGGGCCGCGGTGTCCATCCCGGGCAGGGCCTCGGCCAGTCGCATCCCGATGCGGTGCTCGCGCGGCACGCCGCCGAAGTGTTCCAGGGTGTCGTTGAGCCACACGTACCGCAGGTCGGGGCTGAGCACGGCCATGCCGATCGGGGACCGGCTGAGGAAGCCCTCCAGGATGGCGCTGCTCACCGCCCAGGACGGGGTCCTGGCCAGGTCGATCGCCGACACCAGCCAGCGCTCCTGCCCGTCGGGCGCCATCAGGACGGACACCCGCAGGCCCACCTCGATCCGCCGTCCGTCGCGGTGCCGGGCGGCCACCAGACCGCCCCAGATGTCGTGGTCGCGCCACTGCGCGGCCAGCTCCGCGGCCTTGGCGGCCTGCTCGGGCGCGGCGAGGAGCAGCGTCGCGGGGCGGTGCAGCGCCTCGGCGGCCGGATAGCCCAGCAGGTGCTCCGCGGCGGCCGTCCAGCCCACGATCGTCCCCACGCCGTCGATCAGCGCCGACGCGGCGTAGGCCAGGTCGAACGGCGCCTTCGCCGGCGCCGCCGCGCTTCCCTCCGGCGTGACCATGTGGGGTGTCCCATGTCCGCGGATACGTGTCTTCAATGCTAGGACGTCCGGTGGGCGGGGGCTTCTCGCGCCGGAACGCGCGGCGGCGGCCCGGCCCCGTGGTCCGGCCCCGTGGTCCGGCCCCGTGGTCCGGCCCCGTGGTCCGGCTCCGCGGCCCGGCTCCGCGGCCGGGGCGCCCGGCCCGGGCCGCTCAGGGCAGCGGTTCCGGGGGGCGGGGCGCGGGCGCGGGGCGCAGCGCGTGCAGGCCGCCGTCCACGGGGAGCGCGGTGCCGGTGACCGCGGCGGCCGAGGGCCCGGCGAGGTAGGCGACGGCGTCGGCGACCTGCTGGACGGTGACCAGGCGCCCGCTGGGCTGGCGGGCCTCGAGCGCGGCCCGCTCGGCCGCCGGGTCCGGGGCGGCCGCGATCAGCCGCTCCACCCAGGGCGTGTCGACGGTGCCGGGGGTGACGCAGTTGACCCGGACGCCCTCCGGCAGGTGGTCGGCGGCCATCGCCAGGGTGAGCGCGAGTACGGCGCCCTCGCTCGCCGCGTACAGCGCCTGGCGGGGGAGTCCGGCGGTGGCGGTGACCGAGGAGATGTTGACGATCGAGGCGTAGGGGGAACGACGCAGGTACGGCAGTGCCGCCCGGCTCGCCCGGACCACGCCGAGGAGGTTGAGCTCCAGCACCCGGCGCCACTCCCCGTCCGGGTTCTCCTCCACGGTGCCGACGGCCCCGGTGCCCGTGTTGTTGACGAGGATGTCCAGCCCGCCCAGGTCCTCCACGGCCCGGCCGACCGCCCATCGCACGGACGCGTCGTCGGCCATGTCGGCGGCGAGCGCGTGCAGGTGCCCCGGTGCGCGGCCGGGGGCGTGGTCCAGCACGGCGACCCGTGCGCCGCGCGCCGCCAGCGTCTCCGCCGTGGCGAGCCCGATCCCGGTGGCGCCGCCGGTGACGATCGCGGCGAGCCCCTGCAGTTCCCGGCCCGTCATCGGATGTCCCCGGTACCCGCGCGCGTGACAGTGCTCCCAGGGGGCGCCGGGCGCAAGTCCCCATCACTCTTAAGAGTGAAGCGAATTTTCGCGCCCCTCCCCGGGCCCGCGGCCCGGGCGCATCCCGCACGGCCGGACGGCGCCCGCCGGGGTCGCCGCGCCCCGCCCCCGGGGGACCCGCCGTAGGGGCCCGGCAGGCTCCGGTGGGCCGACCGCTCCCCAAGGGCTCCGGCGTCCTGCGCCGCACCCGTCCGAACCGCCCGCCGCCCTTGCGGGAACTGGCCGGGACGCGTCTCGTGGGGGCCGCGTGACGTGCGCAAGCGGTGCTCCGGGGCCCTCGCGGAGGCGGCCCGCCCGGCGTGTTCCTGCTCGCTCATGGGGGCCTCCCGGGGTGCGGGGACCGGCGTCGGGCTCGATCGAGCCATCCTTGGTTAAACAGTTTATATCGGTCATTGCTCATGATCGAATCGTGGCCGCACAGATGGTGCGGGAGCCTCCGGGAGGGGTTTGCGTCGACGCGCAAGAACCGATAACCATACGTCAATCGGCATGTGCCAAGGGCATCATGATGCGGCATCAGCCACGAATGGAAGCGGCTATGCTACTTGCGGCTCAGCGTGTTGTAGCAATTACGCCAGGTCAGGCACGGCCTGCTGGTTGCCCACTCCGTTGAGGCCGCAATCCGCTGCTCGTGCCGTGTTCGTTCCATGACTAGCGATCACCTGAGGATGCTGATGGTTCGTGCTGGATCGTCCCCCGGAGACCACCGGCCCACCGCTACGTCCGCGTGGTTATTTCCGGTCGTCATAGTCGCGGCGGTCGCGACCGTCGCCGTATGGACCGTCCCCTCGTCCGCCAGGATGGCGGTGCTCTGGTGCGGTGTGACCGCCACGGTGGCCATCGCCGTCCTCGCCGTCGAGGTCGCGCGCCGAGGGCACCTGAACGCGGAGCTCCGTGCCGAAGTTGCCCGGCACGATGCCGAGTTGAGGTACAGGCTGGCCCAGCAGGAGGCCGAGACCGTACGTCTCGCCAAGGAACAGCTGCCCGACGCCATGGCGAGGCTCCAGCGCGGTGAGTTCCTCGAGGACGTGCTCAAGAGCGTCGAGACCCGTACCGAGGGCCTCACCGCCGAGTTCCACAGCGCGCACCAGGCCGTTCTCCACTCGGTCCTCACGGCCGTCTCCGCCGAGGAGGACATCCGGGAGTCCTCGCAGCGCGCCTTCGTGAACATCGCCCGCCGTGTGCAGGCCATCGTCCACCAGCAGGCGAGTTCCCTGCGGGAGATGGAAGACCGCCACGGCCAGAGCCCCGAGGTCTTCGGCGACCTGCTCCGCCTCGACCACGGCACCGCCCTGATCGGCCGTCTCGCCGACAGCATCGCCGTCCTCGGAGGCGCCCGCCCCGGACGTCAGTGGAGCAAGGCGGTTCCCCTCTTCAGCGTGCTGCGCGGCGCGATGTCGCGGATCACCGACTACCAGCGGGTCGAGCTGCACTCGGTCTCCGAGGTCGCGATCGTCGGCACCGCGGTCGAACCGCTGATCCACGCTGTCGCCGAGCTGCTCGACAACGCCACCCGTTACTCGCCGCCGCAGACCCGGGTCCACCTGACCGCGGTCGAGGTGCAGTCCGGCATCGCGATCGAGATCGAGGACGGCGGGGTCAGCCTGAGCGAGGAGGCCCGGCAGCGGGCCGAGCAGATGCTCGCCCAGGCACAGGCCGGCATGGACCTCAACGGCCTCGGCGAGACGCCCCGCCTGGGCCTGGCCGTCGTGGGCCGTCTGTCGAAGGCCTACGGATTCCAGGTCTCGCTGCGGACCTCCGCCTACGGCGGTGTGCGCGCGGTCCTGATCGTCCCGCAGGACCTGATCACCACCACCACCAACGCGACGGGCCTGGCGCACGGCATCGGTGCCGCTTCCGGTCCGCGGTCCGTCCCGGCGCCCCGCGCCGGTTCCGGCTCGGGTTCCGGATCCGACACCAAACGAAGCACGGGGCCCCAGGCTTCGGCCCCCGTGATGGCCGACATGGCGGACGACATCCCCGTCGTCCACGAGCGCACCTCGAACGGGCTGCCCCAGCGGCGTCGGCGCACCCCGCCCGCCACGGCCGGTTCCGTCACTGCTTCCCGTGCCAAACCGCCGGCGCAGGAGCCCGTGCAGCCCGGCATGTGGTTGGCCGCCTTCCAGAGCGGCGTGTCAGGAGAGACGCCCGCTGCCGCTCCCGTCAGCAACAGTGACGAGTCGTTAGATAAGGGTGAGTAGCCGTGATTCAGCAGCGGGCCAACATGGACTGGATGCTCAAGGACCTGGCGACCAGTGTTCCGCAGACCCGCCAGGTGGTGGTGCTCTCCGCGGACGGCTTGCGCATGGCCCAGTGGGGCGCCGACACCGACGCGGCCGACCGGATCGCCGCGGCCTGTGCGGGTCTGCAGAGCCTGGCGGCGGCCGTCGCCACGGAGTTCCCGCAGGGTGACGGCCGCATGAGGCTGGTCGTGATCGAGATGTCGGGCGGTTTCTTCTACCTGATGGCGGCCGGTGCCGGGGCGTACCTCGCCGTACTCGCCGACGAGGGAGTGGATGCCGGACTGATGGGGCAGCGGATGCGCGATCTCGTGGCGCGCATCGGTGAGCACCTGAGCAGTCCGCCGCGCAGTGATGAGCAGGCCGGATGAGTGAATCGGGTCAAGGATGGGAGGAAGGAAGCCCCGAGCGGCTCTACGTGATCACGGGAGGTCGGAGCGGGGGATCCGAGACTTCCACCCTCGACCTGGTCACGCTGGTCCGGGCGCGTACCGGACCGCCGCCGGGGATGCCACCGGAGCAGGCGGCGATCGTGCGACTGTGCAGTTCGCCCCTCTCCGTGGCCGAGATCTCCGCGTACCTCAATCTTCCGGTCAGCGTCGTGACGGTGCTCCTCACCGATCTGCTGGCCGAGAAAAGGGTGGAGGCGCGTTCGCCGATCCCACCCGCCAACCTTCCCGACGTCGCTCTTATTGAGGCGGTGATGCATGGACTTGAGAAGCTCTGACCCCCTCGTCGTCGCCGGGCCACGGAGCGAGGACGCACTGCCCGAAACCGCCGCCGCCGCGGTCAAGATAGTGATCGTCGGGGGTTTCGGGGTCGGCAAGACGACCCTGGTCCGATCGGTGAGTGAGATCCGGCCGTTGACGACCGAGGAGACCATGACCCAGGCGGGTGTCGGCGTAGACGACACCGCCGGTGTGGAACGCAAGACAGCGACCACCGTGGCCATGGACTTCGGCCGGATCAGCATCAACCGGGAACTGGTGCTGTACCTCTTCGGCACCCCCGGCCAGCAGCGTTTCTGGTTCCTCTGGAACGGGCTCTTCGAGGGTGCGCTGGGCGCGGTCGTGCTCGTCGACACCAGGCGCCTCGAGGTCAGTTTCGATGTCATAGGGCGGCTGGAAGAGCGCGGGGTGCCCTTCGTGGTGGCCATCAACACCTTCCCGGAGGCTCCTCCGCATCCCGTCGAGGAGCTGCGGGCCGCCCTGGACCTGCCCGAGCACGTCCCGATCGTGCACTGCGACGCCCGCATGCGGGACTCCAGCCGCGACGTGCTGCTCGCCCTGATGCGATACCTGCACTCCCTCGCCCTCTCGACGGAGGCATCGTGACCACCCCACCCCCCGAGTGCCCCGCCCGCGCCCCGATGTCCCCGGTACTGCCGAGCGGGCGCTCCTGGTGGAGTGCACTGACGAGCCGGCTGCGGCGGTAGCCCCAGCGTCTCATTCTGTGACCCGCGCACGGCGGGCGCACGGGCGGATGCGCCCGTGCGC
>NZ_JBHYMQ010000057.1:0-58709 GCF_042742985.1 Streptomyces sp. NPDC058864
CCTCGGCGTCGACCAGTTCGCCCTGTACGACATGCAGGACGCCAGGGAGTCCGTGATCGACGTCTACGGCTCCACCGTCATCCCCGCGCTCCGCGGCTGAGGGCGAGCACCGCGCCCATGCCGGCCCCCACGCCGCCCGCCCAGATCACGCACCCCGACGGCCGCGTCGAGCTCCGCCTCGACGCGGCCGTGCCGCACGGCCCGTACGCCAACGGGGACCTGCTGCCGATCCCCATCGCCAAGCGGCACTGGACCACCTACAACTTCACCGCGCTGTGGATCGGGATGGCGCACAACATTCCCTCCTGGACCCTCGCCTCGGGTCTGGTCGCCCTCGGCATGGACTGGAAGCAGGCGGTGTTCACCATCGCCCTCGCCAACGTCATCGTGCTGGTCCCGATGCTGCTCACCGGCCACGCCGGTCCCAAGTACGGCATCCCCTTCCCGGTGCTGGCGCGTTCCTCGTTCGGGGTGCGCGGCGCCAACCTCCCGGCGATGCTGCGCGCCGCCGTGGCCTGCGCCTGGTTCGGCATCCAGACCTGGATCGGCGGTCAGGGCATCTTCGTCCTGCTCGGCAAGATCTGGGGCGGCTGGGCGGGCGCCGCGCACGTGGCGGGTTACCCGTGGACGCTGTGGGTCTGCTTCCTCGCCTTCTGGGCGCTGGAACTCGCCATCATCTACCGCGGCATGGAGACCCTGCGCCGCTTCGAGAACTGGGCCGCGCCCTTCGTCCTCGTCGGGGCCGTCGTCCTGCTGGTCTGGATGACGAACAAGGCGGGCGGCCTCGGCCACCTGCTGGACCAGCCCTCGGAACTGGGCTGGGGCGGGGACTTCTGGAAGGTCTTCTTCCCGGCCCTCATGGGCATGATCGGCTTCTGGTCGACGCTCTCGCTCAACATCCCCGACTTCACCCGCTTCGGGGCCGGGCAGCGCGCCCAGGTCTGGGGCCAGACGCTCGGCCTGCCGACCACGATGACCTTCTTCGCCGTCCTGTCGGTGCTCGTCACCTCCGGCTCCCAGGCGGTGTACGGCAAGGCCATCTGGGACCCGGTCGAACTGGCCGGGAAGACCGACAACGTCCTCGGCCTGCTGTACGCCCTGGTCACGGTGCTGGTGGCCACCCTCAGCGTCAACATCGCGGCCAACGTGGTCTCTCCGGCGTACGACCTGTCCAACCTCGCGCCCCGGCACGTCGACTTCCGTACCGGCGCGCTGATCACCGGCGTCGTCGGGGTGCTGATCTTCCCGTGGAAACTGACCTCCACCCCCGAGCTGTACATCTTCACCTGGCTGGGCGTGGTCGGCGGTGTCCTCGGCACCGTGGCCGGGGTCCTCATCGCCGACTACTGGGTCGTCCGGCGCACGCACTTGGCGCTGCCCGAGCTGTACGAGGCGGGCGCCGGACGCTACTGGTACCGCCGGGGCTGGAACTGGCGGGCGGTGCTCGCCCTCCTCGTGGGCGGCCTGCTGGCGGTCGGCGGCTCCTACTCCACCGTGGACGCCGAGGGCCGCGAGCAGGGCCCGTTCCCCGTCGACGGCCTGATCCCGTTGCTGAAGCCGCTCGCGGACTACGGCTGGGCGGTCGGCCTGGCGACCTCGTTCCTGCTGTACACCGCCCTGATGCGGAAGGCGGCACCCGGCGCGCGGGCGGCGTGAACCCGCCAAAGCCACGGCGGGTGCGCGGCGCCGCGGCCGATCTGGTCTGATGGAGGAGTGATCGATGACGCACTCTTCAAGGCGGTCGAGGACACGGTGCGTGCGGCCGCCGAGGCGGAGGTCGTGCCGCGCTGGCGACAGCTGGGCGCCGCCGACATCAGCCACAAGACCGGACCGGGGGACCTGGTCACCGTCGCCGACCGCGAGGCGGAACTGCGGCTCGCCGAGGAACTGCCGGCGCTGCTGCCGGGTTCCGTCGTGGTGGGGGAGGAGGCCGTGCACGCCGACCCGGGCATACTGCGCCGCATCGGCGGCGACGACCCCGTGTGGATCGTCGACCCCGTCGACGGAACCGCCAACTTCGTCGCCGGCAGGCCCGAGTTCGCCACCCTCGTCGCCCTCGCGCGCGGCGGCGAGGTCCACGCCTGCTGGACGTACGTCCCACGCCTCGCCCTGATGGCCACCGCCCGCCGCGGCGGGGGCGCCCGGCTCAACGGCGAGCCGATCCGCACCGCCCGCGACTCCGGCGGGGCCGCGCTCAAGGTCGCCACCTCGCAGTTCGCCTTCCTCGACGAACAGGAGCGGCGCCGGTTCGAGGGGCTCGGCACCGACGGCGTAGAGGCCCGGCAGTGCACCTGCGCCGGGCTGGACTACCTGGAGGTCGCCCGGGGCGCCATCGACGCCGTCGCCTTCACCTGGGAATCGCCCTGGGACCACGCGGCCGGCGTGCTGCTCGTCGCCGAGGCCGGCGGCGCCAGCGTCACCGCCGAGGGCGTGCCCTTCCGGATCGGCGGCGGCAACGCCTTCCCCTTCTCCGTGGCGCGTGACGAGGCGACCGCGCGACGGGTCGTCGGCCTCATGGCAGGTGACCGATGAGCAGGACACACGTCACGGACGTCATCGTCGTCGGCGCCGGGCCCAACGGCCTGACCGCCGCGGTCGAACTCGCCCGCGCCGGCCACTCGGTGGAGATCTTCGAGGCCGCCGACCACGTCGGCGGCGGCGCCCGCACCGAGGAACTGACCCTGCCGGGCTTCCGCCACGACCCCTGCTCCGCCGTCCACCCGTTTGGCGCCGGCTCGCCCGCGTTCAACGCGATGCCGCTCGGCGAGCACGGACTGCACTGGCTCCACCCCGAGCTGCCGCTCGCGCACCCCTTCGACGACGGCACCGCCGCGGTACTGGACCGCACCGTCGGTGCGACCGCCGCCTCGCTCGGACCGCGCGACGCGGGCACCTACCGCCGGCTACTGGCTCCGTACGTCGGCCGCTGGCCGACCCTCGCCCACGACTTCCTGCGCCCCCAGTGGCGGGGACTGCCGCGCGACCCGCTGCGCTTCGCCGGCTTCGGACTGACCGGGCTCCCGCCGGTGGCCGTGCTCGCCCGGCTGTTCCGCGAGGAGAAGGCACGCGGACTGCTGGCCGGTCTCGCCGCCCACGCCATCGCGCCGCTGACCAGCCCGCTCACCGGCGCGACGGCGCTGCTGTTCGCCGTCGCCGGCCACGAGGTCGGCTGGCCGGTCCCGCGCGGCGGCTCCCAGTCGATCGCCGACGCCCTCGCCTCCTACCTGCGGATGCTCGGCGGCACCGTCCACACCGGCGTCATGGTCCGCAAGCTCGACGAGCTGCCGCCGGCGCGCGCGTACGTCTTCGACACCTCGCCGACCGCGCTGGCGCGCATCGCCGGGCTCGGCGACGCGTACCGGCACTACCGCTACGGACCGGCGGTCTGGAAGATCGACTACGCCCTGGACGGCCCTGTGCCCTGGACCGCCACCGAGGCCCGGCGGGCCGGCACCGTGCACATCGGGCCCACCTTCGGTGAGATCGGCGACGCCCTGAACCGGGCGGTGCGCGGCCGGCCGCCGCAGACCCCGTTCCTCATCACCGCCCAGCCCTCCGTCGTCGACCCGGGGCGGGCACCCGAGGGCAAGCACGTCTTCTGGGCGTACGGGCACGTGCCCAACGGCTGGCGCGGCGACGCCACCGAGGCCGTCGACCGGCAGATCGAGCGCTTCGCCCCCGGCTTCCGGGACCTCGTCCTCGCCCGGGCGGTCAGCGGACCGGCCGAACTCGCCGCCCGCAACGCCAACTACGTCGGCGGCGACATCGGCAGCGGGGCCTTCGCCGGCCTGCAGATGGCCTTCCGCCCCAAGCCGAAGTGGAACCCCTACAGCACCTCGCGCCCCGGGGTCTTCATCTGCTCCTCCGCCAGCCCGCCCGGCCCCGGTGTCCACGGCATGTCCGGCCACCACGCGGCCCGTGCCGTGCGCCGCCACCTGGAGGGGGCCGCCCGCCGGTAGCGCCCGCCCCGTCGCCGCGGCCGGCGGGGCAGCGACTAGCATCGACGGCATGGAGCAGCGCGTATTGGGCAGGACGGGCCGCAAGGTGTCCGTCGTGGGTCTCGGCACCTGGCAGCTGGGCGCCGACTGGGGCGAGGTCCGCGAGGAGGACGCACTCGCGGTCCTGGACGCGGCCGTGGCGGAGGGCGTGACCCTCTTCGACACGGCGGACGTCTACGGCGACGGGCGCAGCGAGCAGCTGATCGGGCGCTACCTGCGGGAGCGCCCGGACGCCGGGATCTTCGTCGCCACGAAGATGGGCCGCCGGGTCGCCCAGGTCCCCGAGAACTACGTCCTGGACAACTTCCGCGCCTGGAACGACCGTTCCCGCGCCAACCTGGGCGTCGACACCCTCGACCTCGTGCAGCTGCACTGCCCGCCGACCGCCGTCTACTCCTCGGACGCCGTCTTCGACGCCCTCGACACCCTCGTCGAGGAGCAGCGCATCGCGGCCTACGCCGTCAGCGTCGAGACCTGCGAGGAGGCGCTGACCGCGATCGCCCGCCCCGGCGTCGCGAGCGTACAGATCATCCTCAACGCCTTCCGGCTCAAGCCCCTGGAGCAGGTGCTGCCGGCCGCTGTCGAGGCAGGGGTGGGCATCATCGCCCGCGTACCGCTCGCCTCCGGCCTGCTGTCCGGCCGCTACACCAAGGACACGGTCTTCCCGGCCGACGACCACCGCACCTACAACCGGCACGGCGAGTCCTTCGACCAGGGCGAGACCTTCTCCGGCGTCGACTACGCGACCGGCCTGGAGGCCGCCGCCGAGTTCACCGCCCTCTCCCCGGAGGGCGCGACCCCGGCCCAGACGGCCCTGCGCTGGATCATCCAGCAGCCCGGCGTCACCACCGTGATCCCCGGCGCCCGCAACGTCGAGCAGGCCCGCGCCAACGCCGACGCCGCCGCGCTGCCGGCGCTGCCGCAGAGCACGCTGGACGCCGTGCGGGACCTGTACGACCGGAGCATCCGCGCCCAGGTCCACCACCGCTGGTAGCCGCAGCGCCGTCGTGAGCCGTGCCCCCGGACGATCTCGTCCGGGGGCACGCGCGTCACCCCGCGGCGGCCTCCCGGGCGATCTTGTCCAGGAGCGCGGGCAGCGAACTCCCGATCGGCTCGCGCACCAGCTCGTCCGCGATCCCGTCGTACGGCGTCGGCTCGGCGTTGACGATCACCAGCCGCGCGCCGTGCTCCGCCGCCATCCCGGCGAGCGACGCGGCCGGCTGCACCTGCAGGCTGGTGCCGACCGCGACGAAGACCGTGCACCCCTTGGCGATGGCCATCGCGTTGCCCAGCACCACCGGGTCGAGCCGCTGCCCGAACATGACGGTCGCCGACTTCAGGATCCCGCCGCACTTCCCGCACGCCGGGTCCGGCTCGCCCGCCCGGACCCGCGCCAGCGCGTCGTCCATGGGCGCCCGGTCGTGGCACCGCGTGCACACCACGGTCCGGGCCGTTCCGTGCAGCTCCAGCACCTTGCGTTCGGGCAGCCCCGCCATCTGGTGCAGACCGTCGACGTTCTGCGTGATCACGCGCACCGGCACGCCCGACCGCTCCAGCCGGACGATCGCGTCGTGCGCCTCGTTGGGCCGCGCCTCCAGCGTCGGGCTCTCCATGCGCATCAGCCACGACCGGCGGCGCACGTCGGGATCGGCCATGTAGTGCTCGTACGTCACGAGCTTCTCGGCCTCCGGATCGCGCCGCCACAGCCCGTTCGGGCCGCGGTAGTCCGGGATGCCGGAATCGGTGGAGATCCCCGCGCCGCTGAGGATCGCGACAAGCGGCTTCTTCGCGCTCATGCCGCGAGGTTACGCAGACCGGGCCGCCCCCGGCCATCGGGTTTCCCGCGGGTCAGCCCAGTGCCGCGCGTACGTCCGCGACCAGGGCCGAGGCCTCCTCCACCGCCGCCACCGGGTCGCCGAGGACGGACAGCACCGCCTCGGCGCGGGCCCGGAAGCCGGGCGGGGTGTCCGGGAGGGCGTCCGCGGCGGCGAGGGCCCCCTTCTCGTTCAGGCACCACACGCGGTGGTGGGCGTGGAGCGACTGCGCCAGCACCCCGACCGCCCGCGACAGGCACAACGCGGCGTGCAGGACGTCCCCGGCACCCGCGGACTTGCGGGCGTTGACCACGAGGAAGTCCGCCTCCCAGGAGGCCCCGACGAGCGCCTCGCGCAGCGGTTCCGGGTAGACCAGCATGCTCTCGCGCAGCGCCGTCAGCTCGCCCGCCGGATCGGCCAGGACCCGGCCGAGGGCGACCTCGCCGGCGTACACCGGGGACCAGAAGCCGAGCGGATGGCCGGCCTGGACGCCCACCTCGTAGCGGCCGGCGCGGCAGCCGTCCCACACCAGCCGCACACGGTCCAGGTCCCGCAGGATCCAGTCGATCTGCAGGCCGTCCACGCGCAGCCACGCCCCGCCGTTCACCCACGGACCCCACCCGCCGGGGCCGGCGATCTCCACCGGGCCGCCCGTGGCCTCGGCGGCCAGTGCGGCGAGCGCCTCCAGGTCCGGTTCGCCGCGGTAGTACACGCCGAGGTCCCAGTCGGAGTCGGGGCGGTGCGTACCGCGTGCCCTGCTGCCGCCGAGCATCACCCCCACCACCCCGGGGACCCGGGCGAGCGAGTGCGCCATGGACGAGACAGGGGGTACGTGTTCGGGCTCGTAGGGCACCGTGCGAGTGTAGGAGCACCCCCGGCGCGAGGAGTACCGAATTGTTCACGACCCGGCCCACCCTCCAGGGCACCTTCGGCATGGCCTCCTCCACGCACTGGCTCGCCTCCCAGTCGGCGATGGCCGTGCTGGAGGCCGGCGGCAACGCCTACGACGCGGCGGTGGCCGCCGGGTTCGTCCTGCACGTGGTGGAACCGCACCTCAACGGACCCGCGGGCGAGGTGCCGATCATCGTCGCGCCCGCCGGCGGCCCCGTCCGCGTGCTCTGCGGCCAGGGGCCCGCCCCGGCCGGAGCGAGCGTCGACCACTACCGTGCGCTGGGCCTGGAGTTCGTCCCCGGCACCGGTCCGCTCGCCGCCGCCGTGCCCGGAGCCTTCGACGCGTGGATGGTGCTGCTGCGCGACCACGGCACCAAGACGCTCGCGGACGTGCTCTCCTACGCCATCGGCTATGCCGAGGACGGCCACCCCGCGGTGGAGGCGGTCGGCGCCACGGTCGGCTCCGTCCAGGCGCTGTTCGAGACGGAGTGGACGACCTCGGCCGAGCTGTACCTCGCCGGAGGGCGTCCGCCCCGTCCGGGCGCCCTGCTGCGCAACCACGCTCTCGCCGCCACCTGGCGGCGGTTGCTGCGGGAGGCCGAGGCCGCCGGCAGCGGCCGGGAGGCCCAGATCGAGGCGGCCCGCCGGGTGTGGCGCGAGGGCTTCATCGGCGAGGCGCTGGCCGCCTTCGCCGCCCGTCCCGCGATGGACACCACGGGCGAGCGCCACGCCTCCACCCTGACCGGGGACGACCTCGTCGCGTACGAGGCCCGCCACGAGGACCCGGTGACCTTCGACTGGAACGGCTGGACGGTCTGCAAGGCGGGCCCGTGGAGCCAGGGCCCGGCCTTCCTGCAGCAACTCGCCCTGCTGCCGCCGGATCCCGCCGACCTGGAGTACGGCACCGCAGACTACGTGCACACCCTGGTCGAGGGCACCAAGCTCGCGATGGCCGACCGTGAGGCCTGGTACGGCGACGCGGAGGACGACGTCCCCCTCGCCGAACTGCTGTCGCCCGCCTACAACGACGCGCGGCGCGCCCTGGTCGACCCGGCCAAGGCCTCCCACGAGCTGCGCCCCGGCAGCCCGGGTGGCCGCGCACCTCGGCTGCCGCGTTTCCCGCTCCACGACCCGGCCGCGGCACCGGACTTCGACGCCATGGGCGTCGGGGAGCCGACCGTCGCGCACAACGGCGCGACCCGGGGCGACACCTGCCACGTCGACGTCGTCGACCGCTGGGGCAACATGGTCGCCGCCACCCCCAGCGGCGGCTGGCTGCAGTCCAACCCGGTGGTCCCCGGGCTCGGCTTCCCGCTCGGCACCCGGCTGCAGATGACCTGGCTGGAGCCGGGGCTGCCGAACTCCCTCACCCCGGGCCGCCGTCCGCGCACCACGCTCACCCCCTCGCTCGCGCTGCGTGACGGCGTGCCGGTGATGGCCTTCGGCACCCCCGGCGGCGACCAGCAGGACCAGTGGTCGCTGCACTTCTTCCTGGGCGTCGCCCTGCGCGCCCCCGTCCGGGGCGGCCTCGACCTCCAGGGCGCCGTCGACGCGCCCAACTGGCACAACGACAGCTTCCCGAGCTCCTTCCACCCACGGGAGATGCGGCCCGGCAGCCTCACCGTGGAGAGCCGCCTCGAGGAGTCCGTCATCGCCGGGCTGCGCGGTCGCGGCCACGACGTCACCGTCGCCGCCCCCTGGTCCGAGGGCCGGCTGTGCGCCGTGGCCAGGGACCCGGAGACCGGCGTGCTGTCCTCCGCGGCCAACCCCCGCGGGATGCAGGGCTACGCGGTGGGGCGCTGACCGGATCCTCCCGGAGGTCACCCGTGGGGGCGGTGGGGCCGCGCGGGTCGGGTCGGCTGTGTCCGTGCCCCGACGCCGGGCGTGCACCCGCCGTTGCCCCTTGCGGGACGCGCGTCGCCCCGCCGGTACCAACGGTGCGTCCCGGCCGGGCCCGACCCCGGCCCTGGGAGCCGGCCCGTTCGTGCTATCCGTGGGACCGGCCCCTCTGTGATGTGCCGGGACGCCGGTCGCGCCCTGGGCGGTCGGCGGCGGGCGGGCCGTGGTTCGCGACCCGCCCGCCAGGGGCGGACCGCCGGACCTCGCGGGGTGCGGGGCTACGCGGTGGGCCGCTGCCCGACCGCCGGAGGAAGGCCGTTGACCAGTTCGACGGGGCAGGCGCCGTCCTCCAGCGCGGCCAATCCGGCACGGACGCGGCGGTAGAGGCCGGGGGAGAGGTACTCCTCGGCCTCGTCGGGCGTCGCCATCCGCCACGCGGACAGCTCCTCCTCCTGCAGCACGATCGCGCCGAGCGCGGCCTCGTCGAGCACCCCGCCGTCGTACATGTACGAGGTCAGCGGCGGCCGGCCCGACGGCCCCTGCACCCAGTCGACGGTGAGGAGGGCGCCGGGCTCGACGTCCAGCCCGACCTCCTCCAGCGTCTCCCGGCGGGCCGCCTCGCGGGGGGTCTCCCCGTCGGCCGACTCGATGGTGCCGCCGGGCAGCACCCACTTGCCGTCCTCGCGGTAGGTGGTCTCGGCGATCAGGATGCGGCCCTCGGCGTCGCGGAAGAGTGTGCTCGCCCCGGCGAGGACCTTCGGCAGGCCGGCGATGTACGCGGAGAATTCGGTGGTCGTCACGTGCCCCAACCTACGGGTTCCCGGCCCTCGACGGCGGCGGCCACCTGCGCCGGCTCCAGGCTTCCGGGGGCGCGGCGGTCGCGTGCCGCGCGGTTCGCGAGCCGCCGCAGCGTCTCGTTGACCGGTACGGGTATCCCGTGGAGCCGCCCCAGCAGCACGATCTCGCCGTTGAGCCAGTCCGCCTCGACGCTCCCCGTGCCCCGGGTCAGGCTCTGCCAGGACGAGCCGCCGCCCCGGGCGAAGCCGTCGACCGGCCGCAGGGTCACCCGGTCCCCGCGCACCGCCGCCTGCTCCTCCTCGCCCGCGTACGGGATGCCGGCCGCGTCGAGCACCGCCGCGCCCTCGGCCTTCGCCCGGCGGAGGAGGCCGGCGGCCGTGTCGTCCCAGCCGCCGCACAGCGCCTCCACGGCGTTGCCCAGGTTCGACAGCAGCTTGGCGTACTTCCAGCGCATCACGTCGGGCACGACCGGGGCCGCGAAGGAGGACTTCTCCAGGTCCGCGGAGACGGCCCGCGCGAGGTCGTCCGTACCGTGCGGGTAGCGGCCCAGGTGGAGGATCCCGGTCAGCGGCCCGCAAGGGGCGACCACCTCACCGGGCTCCAGGTGGGTCGACGGCAGCCACACGCACATCCCGTACACGTCGCGGAAACGGCGCAGCGCCATGCGTTCGTTGGCGACGCCGTTCTGGGCGCAGATCAGCGGCAGCCGGTCCGCCACCGGTGCCCAGGCGTCGAGCGCGGCCTGTGTGTCCTGCGTCTTCACGGCCAGTACCAGCACGTCGTCCTCGCGGAGCGCCAGCCCGTCCGGGCCGCCGGCCACGGGGACGGGCAGCCGCAGCGTCCCGTCCGGTGTCCGCAGGGTCAGCCCGCGGTCGCGCAGCGCCTCCAGGTGGGCTCCACGCGCGACCAGGACGACCTCGTGCCCGCTTTCGTACAGCCGGCCGCCGATCGTCGCGCCGACCGCGCCCGCTCCCACAACGATGTATCGCACACGCGTGACCCTACGGCACCAGGCGAACGGTGCGGTGGGCCAGTTCGCCGATCGACACCCCGTCGAAGCCGAACACCGCGCTGCGCACGCGGTCCTCCAGCGGCTCGGTCCACTGCGGCGGGATCGCCGACGCGCCGCAGAGCACCCCGGCCACCGAACCCGCCGTCGCGCCGCTGGAGTCGGTGTCCAGGCCGCCGCGTACGGTCAGCGTGATGGTGGCGGTGAAGTCGCCCGCGCCGTAGAGCAGTCCCGCGGTGACGAGCGCGGCGTTGGGGACGGTGTGGATCCAGTGCAGCCCGCGGGTCTCCTCGTCCAGCTCCGCCATGGTGCCGGCCCAGTCCAGCCCCGCCTCGTGCAGCGCCATGGTCCGCCGCACCGTGCGGGCCAGCCGGCAGCCCGGCGGCACGTGCTGCAGCGCCGACTCCAGCGCGGCCCGGGCGTCGGGCGCCGTGAACGCCGCCGCGATCAGCGCCGCCGCCCACATCGCGCCGTACACCCCGTTGCCCGTGTGCGACAGCACGGCGTCCCGGCGGGCGAGGGAGGCGGCCCGTCGCGGATCCCCGGGGGAGGTCCAGCCGTGGACGTCGGCGCGGATCAGCGCCCCGATCCACTCCTGGTAGGGGTTGTCGGCCGTGGCCGTCAGCGGCGGCTTCAGCCCGGCTGCGAGGTTGCGGTACGCCGCCCGCTCGGCGGTGAAGGTCTGCAGGTAGGGCAGGCGCAGCAGCCACAGCTCGCCGACCTGCTCGGTGGTGAAGTCCGGGCCGTACGTCTCCAGCAGGTCGAGCCCGAGGATCGCGTAGTCGACGTCGTCGTCCCGCGCGCTGCCGTGGATGTTGCCGCGGGTGCACTGCGGCCACTCCGGGCGCAGCGCGAACTCGGCCGGGTCCGGCGGCGGGTCCAGGGCCGGGATGTAGTCGGTCAGCGGCAGCGCGCCGGCCCGGCGCAGGTAACGGTCGATGCGCTCGCGGGTCCAGTGGTCGCCTTGCTCGACGGGCTTGCCGAGCATGTTGCCGGCGATCCGGCCGAGCCAGCCGCCGAGGACGCGGTCTTCGAGGGGGAGGACGGAGAGGGCCATGCCTACGGTGTACCGCCCGGGCGCCCCGGGATAGGGTCCAAGCGGCGCGACCTGCCGTAAGGGAGATGAAAGTGACGGACGCACGGCCAGTGCGGGTGCTCATAGCAGCGGACAAGTTCAAGGGTTCGCTCACCGCCGTCGAGGTGGCGGAGCGGCTCGGGGCGGGGCTGCGACGGGCCGCCCCCGGTCTCGTCGTCGAGTCCGTGCCGGTGGCCGACGGCGGGGACGGCACGGTGGACGCCGCCGTCGCCGCGGGGTTCGAACGGCGCCTGGTGGAGGTCACCGGACCGCTGGGGGAGCCGGTCACCGCCGCGTACGCGCTGCGCGACGGCACCGCCGTGGTGGAGATGGCCGAGGCATCGGGACTGCGGCACCTGCCGCCGGACGTCTTCGCGCCGCTGACGGCGACCACCCGCGGCACCGGTGAGCTGCTGCGGGCGGCGCTCGACGCCGGGGCGCGCTCCATCGTGCTCGGCGTCGGCGGCAGCGCGACCAACGACGGGGGCGCGGGCATGCTCGTCGCGCTCGGCGCCCGCCTGCTGGACGGCCGGGGTGAACCGGTCGGCCCGGGCGGTGCGGCGCTCGCCGGACTGGCCTCGGCGGACCTGTCCGGCCTCGACCCTAGGCTCGCCGCCACCGAGGTCGTCCTCGCCAGCGACGTCGACAACCCGCTGCTCGGCCCCAAGGGCGCCGCCGCCGTCTACGGCCCGCAGAAGGGCGCCACACCGGAGGACGTCGCGACGCTCGACGCCGCCCTCGCCCACTACGCGGAGGTGCTGGGGGCCGGTGCGGCCGCCGAGGCCCCGGGCGCGGGCGCGGCGGGCGGGGTCGGCTTCGGGGCACTGGTGGGCCTGCGCGCCTCCTTCCGGCCCGGCGTCCAGGTGCTCCTGGACATGCTCGGCTTCGCGGCCGCCCTGGAGCAGGCCGACCTGGTGATCACCGGAGAGGGCTCGCTGGACGAGCAGACCCTGCACGGCAAGGCCCCGGCCGGTGTCGCGGCCGCCGCCCGTGCCCGGGACGTGGACGTGGTCGCCGTCTGCGGTCGCCTCGCGCTGTCCGGGGCCGCCCTGGGCGCGGCCGGCATCCGGCGGGCGTACGCCCTGACCGACCTCGAGCCGGACCCGGCGCGCTGCATGGCGGAGGCCGGGCCGCTGCTGGAACGGCTCGCCGCGGACATCGCGCGCGACCTGCCGGCCTGACCCGGGAACGCCAGGGGCCCCGAGCCTTCCCGGCTCGGGGCCCCTGGCATGTGCCTCGTACGGCTACGGAAGCTGTGCCGTACGCGCCTCACGGCGGTTGTTGCGGATCGTGTTGACCCGGCGGGTCGTCGCGAAGAGCGGGATCACCGCCGCGGCGCAGATCTGCAGGGCTGCGCCCGTCTGCAGCAGCACGTCACCGCCGGGGACGGCGAACGCCCAGCAGACCAGGCAGCCCATGCTCAGCACGATCCAGGCGAGGGTGATCGTCGCCAGCCGGCCACGCGGCTTCGGGTACTCGACCCGGCTGACCATCAGCCACGCCACACCGACGATGGCCAGCACCGTCGGGATGAAGGGCAGCTCCAGCAGCACGACCGAGATGACCGTCATCGCCCCGAAGGGGCTCGGCATGCCCTGGAAGATCCCCTCCCGCACGGTCGTGCAGGAGAAGCGGGCCAGGCGCAGGACGACCGCGAGCAGCACCACGACGGCCGCCACCGCCGACACCTTGCCGTAGGCGTCGTCCGAGATCAGGCCCCAGACGACCACGAAGTAGGCGGGGGCCAGGCCGAAGCTGATCAGGTCGGACAGGTTGTCCAGCTCCGCGCCCATCGCCGAGCTGCGCAGCTTGCGCGCCACGAGCCCGTCGAAGAGGTCGAAGACCGAGGCCATGAGCATGAGCAGCACCGCGGTCGCGGCGCTGTGCCGCGTCATGCCGCCGTCGGTGTTGCCCATCAGGTGCGGGACGAGCACCCCGGTGGTGGTGAAGTACACCGCCATGAATCCGCAGATCGCGTTGCCGAGGGTGAGGCCGTCCGCTATCGACAGCCGTGTGGACAGCGGCATGTCATCGTCGTCGTCCTCGTCCACCGAGGCGACCCACGGTGCCTGGGTGTCGGGATCAATCACGGTCAAGGCGCGTCACCCCAGCCACGGTGGTCTGGCCGACCTCGACGGCGGGCTCGACGCCCTCCGGCAGGTAGATGTCCACGCGGGAACCGAAGCGGATCAGGCCGATGCGCTCGCCCTGCTCCACCTTGGTGCCCTGCGGCACGTAAGGGACGATGCGGCGCGCCACGGCTCCGGCGATCTGCACCATCTCGATGTCACCGAGCTCGGTGTCGAAGTGCCAGACGACGCGCTCGTTGTTCTCGCTCTCCTTGTTGAACGCGGGAACGAATCCACCGGGGACGTGCTCCACGGACGTGACGGTGCCGGCGAGCGGCGCGCGGTTCACGTGGACGTTCAGCGGGCTCATGAAGATCGCGACGCGGGTGCGCCCGTCCTTCCACGGCATGATGCTCTGCACCACACCGTCGGCCGGCGAGATGACGCGGCCCTGGGCGATCTCGCGCTCGGGGTCGCGGAAGAACCACAGCATGCCCGCCGCGAGGGCGGTGGTGGGGACGGCCACGGCCGCCCAGCGCCCGGAGCGGCGGGCGCGGACGAGGCTGACCGCCGCGGTGGCGACGGTCGGGAGGAGCCACGGCGACGCTCCGCGCGCGAGGCGTACGCCGGCCCGGCTGTCGCGTTGTGCAGAGGAATGGCTGTGGGGCATGGAAGACCTTCGTAGCGGAGGGTGCCGCAATGATGGTGCAGGGGACGGCGGCTTTCCGTGAATGGTATCGGGAGTCCCCGGCAACTGGGCAAGCCAGCAGTCGAGTCAGTGGCCGGTATTTGATGACTGGGTGTGACCTTTGGCTCGCACAAAGTGTCACAACCCAGACATTCACCCCTGGATCCGGTACTCCTCGAGCAGCCGGCGGCCGATGATCATTTTCTGGATCTCGGCGGTGCCCTCGCCGATGAGCAGCATCGGTGCCTCGCGGTACAGGCGCTCGATCTCGTACTCCTTGGAGAAGCCGTAGCCGCCGTGGATGCGGAAGGAGTCCTCCACGACCTCCTTGCAGTACTCCGAGGCCAGGTACTTCGCCATGCCGGCCTCGAGGTCGTTGCGCTGGCCGGAATCCTTCTTGCGGGCCGCGTTCACCATCAGCGCGTGGGCCGCCTCGACCTTGGTCGCCATCTCGGAGAGCTTGAACTGGATCGCCTGGTGCTGCGCGATCGGCTTGCCGAAGGTCTGCCGCTGCTGGGCGTACGCGATCCCCAGTTCGAAGGCCCGTTGTGCGACACCGCAGCCCCGGGCCGCCACGTTGACCCGGCCGACCTCGACACCGTCCATCATTTGGTAAAAACCGCGGCCGCTCTGACCGCCCAGGACGCGATTTGACGGAATCTTCACATCCTCGAGGATGAGTTCGGTCGTGTCGACGCCCTTGTACCCCATCTTCTCGATCTTGCCGGGCACGGTGAGACCCTTCACCTTCGGGTTGGGGCCGAATCCCGGCTCCTTCTCGATGAGGAAGGTCGTCATGGACTTGTGCGGCGCCGCGCCCTCCGGTTGGCCCTCGTCGGTCCGGCACAGCACCGCGACGAGGTTGGACGTGCCGCCGTTGGTCAGCCACATCTTCTGGCCGTTGATGACGTAGTCGTCGCCGTCCCGGACCGCCTTGGTGCGGATCGCCGAGACGTCGGAGCCGAGGCCCGGCTCGGACATCGAGAAGGCGCCGCGCACCTCACCGGTGGCCATGCGGGGCAGGAAGTGGTCCTTCTGCTCCTGGGTGCCGTGCTGCTTGAGCATGTAGGCGACGATGAAGTGCGTGTTGATGATGCCCGACACGCTCATCCAGCCGCGGGCGATCTCCTCGACCGTCAGTGCGTAGGTGAGCAGGGACTCGCCGAGGCCGCCGTACTCCTCGGGGATCATCAGCCCGAAGATGCCGAGCTCCTTGAGGCCCTCGACGATGTCGGTGGGGTACTCGTCCTTGTGCTCCAGCTCGTTGGCGACCGGGATGATCTCCTTGTCGACGAAGCTGCGGACGGTGGAGAGGATCTCCCGCTGGATGTCGGTCAGCCCGTCGGTCTGCGCGAGGCGGCTCATGTCTGCGGTCTCCTAGGCGTTCAGCTCGGGGCGGCCGGGCTGCTCGCCGCCGCGCTCCTTGATGTAGGTGGCGGTGGGGACCATCACCTTGCGGCGGAAGACGCACACCAGGGTGCCGTCCTGCTTGTAGCCCTTGGTCTCCACGTGGACGATCCCGCGGTCGTCCTTCGACTTCGACGGCCATTTGTCCAGCACGGTCGTCTCGCCGTAGATGGTGTCGCCGTGGAAGGTCGGCGCCACGTGCTTGAGCGACTCGACCTCGAGATTGGCGATCGCCTTGCCGGAGACGTCCGGCACGGACATGCCGAGCAGCAGGGAGTAGACGTAGTTCCCCACGACCACGTTCTTCCCGAAGTCGGTGGTCCTCTCGGCGTAGTTCGCGTCCATGTGGAGCGGGTGGTGGTTCATGGTCAGGAGGCAGAAGAGGTGGTCGTCGTACTCGGTGACCGTCTTCCCGGGCCAGTGCTTGTAGACGGCACCGACCTCGAACTCTTCATACGTACGGCCGAACTGCATCTCTCCTACGCCTCCGGGGTGTCGAACGTTTTCGTACGGGTGTTCGCTGCGGGGGTCACGCGGCGACCTCCAGCGGGTCCAGCTTGTTGGCCCTGCGGATCTCGTCCACGATCCTGCCGATGATCTCGGTGATCCCGAAGTCCTTCGGCGTGAACACGGCCGCGACGCCGGACTCGACCAGCTTGGCCGCGTCCGCCGGCGGGATGATGCCGCCCGCGATGACCGGCACGTCGTCCACCCCGGCCCTGCGGAGCCGGTCCAGCACGTCCGGCACCAGCTCGGCGTGCGAGCCGGAGAGGATCGACAGGCCCACGCAGTGGACGTCCTCGGCGACCGCCGCCGAGACGATCTGTTCCGGCGTCAGCCGGATGCCCTGGTAGACCACCTCGAAGCCGGCGTCGCGGGCCCGTACGGCTATCTGCTCGGCGCCGTTGGAGTGACCGTCCAGCCCCGGCTTGCCCACCAGCAGCCGCAGCTTGCCGGCGCCCAGCTCCCCGGCGGTCAGCGCCACCTTGCGGCGGACCTCGGCCAGCGGCGTGCCCGGCTCCGCGGCGACCGCCACGGGGGCGCTGCTCACGCCCGTCGGGGCGCGGAACTCGCCGAAGACGTCGCGCAGCGCCCAGGACCACTCGCCCGTGGTGACGCCCGCCCGGGCGCACTCCAAGGTGGCCTCCATGAGGTTGCCGGTACCGGCGGCCGCGGCCTTGAGGGCCTCCAGCGACCGCTGCGCCCGCACCTCGTCCCGGTTGTCGCGCCACTCGTGGAGGGCGGCGACGACCCGTGCCTCGTTCTCCGGGTCGACGGTCATGATGGCGCCGTCCAGGTCGGAGGTGAGGGGGCTGGGCTCGGTCCCCTCGTAGCAGTTGACGCCGATGATCTTCTCCTCGCCGGACTCGATCCGCGCCCGGCGCTCGGCGTGCGAGGAGACCAGCTGCGACTTCAGGTAGCCGGACTCCACGGCGGCCATGGCGCCGCCCATCTCCTGGATGTGCTCGATCCCGGCGAGGGACCGCTCGACGAGTTCGCCGACCTTCGCCTCGACGACGTGGCTGCCGTCGAAGAGGTCGCCGTACTCCAGGAGGTCGCTCTCGTGGGCCAGCACCTGCTGGATCCGCAGGGACCACTGCTGGTCCCATGGGCGGGGCAGGCCCAGTGCCTCGTTCCAGGCCGGCAGCTGCACGGCGCGGGCCCGGGCGTCCTTGGAGAGCGTCACGGCCAGCATCTCCAGCACGATCCGCTGGACGTTGTTCTCCGGCTGCGCCTCCGTCAGACCCAGCGAGTTGACCTGCACGCCGTACCGGAAACGGCGCTGCCTGGGGTCCTCGATGCCGTAGCGCTCCCGGGTGACCTTGTCCCAGATGCGGGTGAAGGCCCGCATCTTGCACATCTCCTCGACGAAGCGCACGCCCGCGTTGACGAAGAAGGAGATGCGCGCGACGACGTCACCCATCCGCTCCTGCGGCACCTGACCGGAGTCGCGGACCGCGTCGAGGACGGCGATCGCGGTGGACATCGCGTACGCGATCTCCTGCACCGGTGTGGCCCCGGCCTCCTGCAGGTGGTAGCTGCAGATGTTGATCGGGTTCCACTTGGGGAGGTGGTTGACCGTGTACGCGATCATGTCCGTCGTCAGCCGGAGCGACGGGCCGGGCGGGAAGACGTACGTGCCGCGCGACAGGTACTCCTTGACGATGTCGTTCTGCGTCGTCCCCTGGAGCCTGGTGACGTCGGCGCCCTGCTCCTCGGCGACCACCTGGTAGAGCGCGAGCAGCCACATGGCGCTGGCGTTGATGGTCATCGAGGTGTTCATCTCCTCCAGGGGGATGTCCTGGAAGAGCCGGCGCATGTCGCCGAGGTGGGCGACCGGGACCCCGACCCGGCCCACCTCGCCGCGGGCGAGGACGTGGTCGGGGTCGTACCCGGTCTGCGTCGGGAGGTCGAACGCGACCGACAGGCCGGTCTGGCCCTTGGCGAGGTTGCGCCGGTACAGGGCGTTGGACGCCTCGGCGGTGGAGTGCCCCGCGTACGTCCGCATCAGCCACGGACGATCCTTCTGACGCTCGGTCATGGTCCCTCCCGGTCTCAGACGTTCCGGAAGCGGTTGATGGCGTCGATGTGCCTGGCCCGCAGCTCCTCGTCGCGGACGCCGAGGCCCTCCTCGGGGGCGAGCGCCAGCACGCCGACCTTGCCCTGGTGCACGTTGCGGTGCACGTCGTGGGCGGCCTGGCCGGTCTCCTCCAGGCGGTACGTCTTCGACAGCGTGGGGTGGATCCTGCCCTTGGCGATCAGGCGGTTGGCCTCCCACGCCTCGCGGTAGTTCGCGAAGTGGGAGCCGACGATGCGCTTGAGCGACATCCACAGGTAGCGGTTGTCGTACTCGTGGTTGTAGCCCGAGGTCGACGCGCAGGTGACGATCGTGCCGCCCTTGCGGGTGACGTAGACCGAGGCGCCGAAGGTCTCGCGGCCCGGGTGCTCGAAGACGATGTCGACGTCCTCGCCGTCGGTCAGCTCGCGGATGCGCTTGCCGAGGCGCTTCCACTCCTTCGGGTCCTGGGTGTGCTCGTCCTTCCAGAACCGGTAGTCCTCGGCGGTGCGGTCGATGATCGCCTCGGCGCCCATGCGGCGGCAGATCTCCGCCTTCTGCGGCGAGGAGACCACGCAGATCGGGTTGGCACCGCCGGCCAGCGCGAACTGGGTGGCGTAGCTGCCCAGGCCGCCGCTGGCGCCCCAGATCAGGACGTTGTCGCCCTGCTTCATGCCGGCGCCGTTGCGGGAGACCAGCTGGCGGTAGGCGGTGGAGTTCACCAGGCCCGGGGCCGCGGCCTCCTCCCAGCTGAGGTGCCTGGGCTTGGGCATCAGCTGGTTGGACTTGACCAGCGCTATCTCGGCGAGGCCGCCGAAGTTGGTCTCGAAGCCCCAGATGCGCTGCTCGGGGTCGAGCATCGTGTCGTTGTGGCCGTCCGCGGACTCCAGTTCGACGGACAGGCAGTGCGCGACGACCTCGTCGCCCGGCTTCCAGAGGTTCACGCCGGGGCCGGTGCGCAGCACGACGCCCGCCAGGTCGGAGCCGATGACGTGGTAAGGCAGGTCGTGGCGCCTGGTCAGCGGGGAGAGCCTGCCGTACCGCTCGAGGAAGCCGAACGTCGACACCGGCTCGAAGATCGAGGTCCACACCGAGTTGTAGTTGACCGAACTGGCCATGACGGCCACCAGGGCCTCGCCCGGGCCGAGCTCGGGCACGGGCACCTCGTCCAGGTGCAGGGACTTGCGCGGGTCCTTCGCGCGGCTGTCCACGCCCTCGAACATGCCGGCCTCGTCCTTGTGGACGGTGATGGCGCGGTACGACTCGGGCAGCGGCAGCGCGGCGAAGTCCGCGGCCGTGCTTTCGGACGCCATGATTGCGTCGAGGATGTCCTTCACGGTGATGCCTCCGGCGAAGCGCGACGTAGGGACGCTTGAGGGAACGTCGGGGGTTTGCTGAGGGTGGTGCCGTCGGTTCGGCGGTGGTGCTGCTGTCCGTGGCGGTCGCACGGATGGAGCGGAGCGCGTGGTGGCGCGGTGAATGCCTGTGACGCAGGCGCCCGGGCCTTGGGGACAGACGGCGTACGACGGATCCCAGCACGCCGCCCGCCCGGACACTTCTCACGTTATGGCACCGCGTGCCACCCTGCAAGACACTGGGTGCCAACAATTTTTCTCAGATGGCACCACGGCTTCACGTTTGAGCAACACAGGAAGGCGCCCCCGGCACGAGGGCCTGGGGGCGCCGGTGGGATGCCGGAGGCGCGGGAGGGCGCCGGGGGCGCGATCGGGCGGCTACGCGCCCTTCAGGGCTTTTTCGATCGTCCGCATGACCTCGGCCGGTGAGGCGTCCGTGCGGGCCACGGCGACGACGACCTCGCCTCGCGCGGAGGCGAGCACCGGGGCGGGGGAGGGGCGCCGGCCGATGCCGGTGCCGAAGGTCTGCTTGATGACCTCGAAGGCGTGGTCGAGCTGCGACTCGACGTCGCCCTTGCCGCCGGCGCGGAGCCAGCGCCGCAGTACGTGGTTGTGGGCGGCGACGACGGCGGACGCGGCGACCTCCGCCAGCAGCGGGTCGTCGTCCCCGTAGTGGGCGCCCTCGTCGAAGTGGCCCAGCAGGTAGCGGGTGAACAGCCGCTCGTAACGGGCCACCGAGGAGATCTCGCGCTCCCGCAGGATCGGGATCTCGCGGGTCAGCCGGTAGCGCTCCACGGAGACCTCGGGAGCCTCGGCGTACATGCGCAGCACCTCGGTGATGCCGCGGCAGACCGTGTCGAGCGGGTGCTCGTGCGGTTCGGCGGAGTCCAGCACCTGCCCCACGCGCACCAAGGTGTCGTCGTGGTCGGGGAAGATCGCCTCTTCCTTGGAACGGAAGTGCCGGAAGAAGGTCCTCCGCGCCACCCCGGCGGCCGCGGCGATCTCGTCGACCGTGGTCGCCTCGTACCCCTGGGTCGCGAAGAGGTGCATCGCCGCAGCGGCCAGTTCCTGGCGGACACGATGGCGCTGGGCGGTGGTGGAGGACGCACGGGCGGGCTTCACGGGCTGGGGCATACCGCGAACGTACTGCATTCCCGCTGAACCGTGGGCCGGGCCCGGTTTCCGGAGGCGGTGGGGCGGCCCCAGGAGACCGCCCCAGCCGCCGGGACCGTCCCGGCCGTCCCAGGCGTCCGCGTGATCAGCGACGGGCATACTCGCGGAAGCCGCGGCCCGTCTTGCGACCGAGGCAGCCCGCGGACACCAGGTGCTCGAGCAGCGGCGCCGGCGCCAGGCCCGGGTCGCGGAACTCCTTGTGCAGCACCTGCTCGATCGCGAGCGAGACGTCCAGCCCGACGACGTCCAGCAGTTCGAAGGGCCCCATGGGGTAGCCGCCGCCGAGCTTCATCGCCGAGTCGATGTCCTCGACCGTCGCGTAGTGCTCCTGGACCATCTTCACGGCGTTGTTGAGGTACGGGAACAGCAGCGCGTTGACGATGAAGCCGGCCCGGTCGCCGCAGTCCACGGCGTGCTTCCGGATCCTGCCGCAGACCTCGTGGACGGTGGCGCGCACGTCCTCGGCGGTCAGCACCGTGCGGACCACCTCGACCAGCTTCATGGCGGGCGCCGGGTTGAAGAAGTGCATGCCGATCACGTCCCGCGGACGCGACGTGGCGGCGGCGATGGCCACCACGGGCAGCGAGGACGTCGTCGTGGCCAGCACCGCGTCCGGCCTGCAGACCTTGTCCAGGGTCGCGAAGAGCTGCTGCTTGACCGGCAGGTCCTCGGCGACCGCCTCGACGGCCAGGTCCACGTCGGCGAACGCGTCCAGGGAGCCCGCCGCCGTCACCCGCGCCAGGGCGGCGTCGCGCTGGTCCTGGCTGAGCCGGCCCTTGGCGACCGACCGGTCCAGCGACTTGGCCAGCGCCGCGACCGCCTTGTCGGCCTTCTCCCGGCCGCGGGCGGCCAGCACGACCTCGTACCCGGCCTTGGCGAAGACCTCCGCGATGCCGGTGGCCATCGTGCCCGAGCCCGCGACGCCCACGCTGCGCACGGGCCGCCCGCCGGTGGCACCGGCGGCGGCCGCTGGCGTCTCCGCGTCCGGGACGACCGTCGCGCTGCCCGGGGCCTCGTAGGTGTAGAAACCGCGGCCCGCCTTGCGGCCCTTCAGGCCCGCGGCGGTGAGCTGCTTCAGGATGGGCGCGGGAGCGTGCAGCCGGTCGTGCGAGGCGTCGTACATCGCCTCCAGGACTGTCTGTGCGGTGTCGATGCCGATCAGGTCCAGCAGGGCGAGCGGCCCCATGGGCAGGCCGCAGCCCAGCCGCATGGCCGCGTCGATGTCCTCGCGGGTGGCGTAGCGCGCCTCGTACATGGCCGCGGCCTGGTTGAGGTAGCCGAAGAGCAGCCCGTCGGCGATGAAGCCCGGGCGGTCGCCGACCGCCACCGGCTCCTTGCCGAGCGAGCGGACCAGCCCGGTCACGGCGTTCGTGGTCTCGGGGGAGGTCAGCACGGTGGAGACCACCTCGACCAGCTTCATGGCCGGGGCCGGGGCGAAGAAGTGCAGGCCGAGCACGCGGTCCGGGCGCGTGGTGTGCGAGGCGAGCTGGGTCACCGACAGCGCGTTGGTGCCGGTCGCGAGGACGGCGCCGGGCTTCACGATGGCGTCGAGCGCCGTCAGGACCTCGCGCTTGATCTCGAAGTGCTCGGTGACGACCTCGATCACCAGGTCGGCGTCGGCCGCCGCCTGCAGGTCCGAGAAGGTACGGAAACGCGTCAGGACGTCATTGCGCTCGGACTCGGTGATCCGCTCGCGCTGCACGGCGCGGGCGGTGGAGGCCTCCAGGGCGGCGACGGCACGGTGCGCGGCCGCGTCGTCGATCTCGATGCCGATCACTTCGTGGCCGGCCCGGGCGACGACCTCGGCGATGCCGGTGCCCATGGTGCCGAGACCGATGATGGCGACGGTGGGGAAGGGTCGTGGACGGTCCATCGCGGAACTCCGAATGCTGAGGATCCGCGCCGTGCGTCTCTGCTGCGCAGGCGCGGGGCGGGAGAGTCGAGGAGCCGCGGGGGTGCGTACGCGCGTGTGGGCGTACCCGCGTGAGAACCGGCGAGCCCTGTCCCGGGGCTGCGCCGCGATGGTGCCGAACCGACTACGGCTGCACGGAGACGGCTGCGTCACCAGGCCGCTGCGTGCGTTGGTTAGAGGGTAACCGGTGAGTAACCTCGGCGCCAGCCCTCCCGCCCATGTGATTTGCATCGCCTACAGATGAGCGCGCCGTTAGGGTGAGCGCACGGGGGAGAGGGGGAACCGTGGAACGGGTGCACGGGGGCGCCGGTCACGCGGCGCGGCGAGCGGCCGGCCTGTACGGGGCCGTACGGGCGGGGGAGACGGATGTCGCGCGGCTGCGCGAGCGCGGGGAACCGCGCCGTGTCCTGGGTCTGCTGGAGTTCGCCGCCCAGGGACGGTGCGAGGAACGCGACGCCTATCTGCGGCGGCTGGCCGCCTCCCCGGACGCCGCCGCCATGGTGCGGCCCTGGCTCGGGCCGACGGAAGGGGCCGTGCTCGATTCCGCCGCCGGACGGGCCCCCGAGGTGCCCGCGTTGCTGACCGACGTGGTCCACGACGACAGGGCGCGCCGCGCCTACGCCAGGGAGGCGCTCGTGGCACGGCGTTGCCTGGAGGCCGCCGGGCCGCTCTTCGAGATCCTGGCCGGGCCGGCGCCCGACGGCGATCACTGGGATCCCGAGTTCGGGCACGACGACGGCGTGCGGAACCACATCAGCCGCCTTGTCACCGGGAGCGGACTGCACCACTGGCGGTGGTTCCCCGGCCACCGGGGCACACCGCCGGCGCCCGAGTGCGTACCCCTGCTGCTGCGGTACTGCGGCCACCAAGAGCCCGGCGTCAGGTCTCTCGCGCTGACCTTGCTCGGCCGTGCCGAGGATCCGGCGCACCTCGGCGTGTTCACGGACGCCACCCGCGACCCCGACGGGGAGACACGAGAAGCGGCCCTCGTGACGCTCGGCAGGCTGGACCACCCGGCGGCACGGGACACGCTGGCCGACGTCCTGACCGAGCCGTCGCGCTCCCTGGGGGAGCGGGAGATCGCCGCCGTGATGCTCGGCCGGGCCCGCGACCGCAGGGCGTTCGAGACCCTGGTCCTGCTCCTGAACCATCGCGACGGCCTGCGCAACGTCTCGGCGGCCGAAGCCCTCGCCCGGCTCGGCGACCCGCGGACCGCCCGTGCCGCCGCCACGCTCGCCACGAACCGGTTGCGGATCGGCTACGCCCTGGCCGCCGTGCGCCTGCTGGGGCGCCTGCGGGCGCCGGAGTCGCTGCCCGCGCTGACGTCCACCCTGACCTGGCTGCTGGACGAGGGGCGGACGGTGCACCAGGCCGCCGCCGGCTGCGTCGAGGAACTGGGACGGCTCGGGGACGCGCGGGCGGTGCCCCTCCTGATCCGGGCCGTCACGGATCCCCGTCTGCGCGTCGCGGCGGTGGACTCCCTCGGCCGGATCGGCGGCCCGCATGTCCTGGAGACGCTGCTCGGCGTCGCCTCCGACGAGGACGCGGAGGTGCGTGCCGCCGCGGCGCGCGGACTGGCGCGGTACGAGGGCGAACCCCGCGCGACGGCCGCGCTCGCCGGATCGTGCGCGCCGCCGTACCCGAGGCGGATCGTGCGTGCCCTGGTGCGCTCGGGCGACCCGGTGGCCGCGCCCGTGCTGTCCGCGGCCCGGGACGGGGCGCCGAGCGCCGTGACGCGTCGCCTTGCAGGGCGCTTCAGGCCAGATCCGTCGCGTACCGCAGTTCCTTGAGCGGAAGGCCGTCGTACATCTCGATCTGGTCGGTACCGTCCGGCACGAGCCCGGAGCGCTCGTAGAAGCGCAGCGCCCGTGCGTTGTCCGCGAGGACCCACAGGCGCAGGCTCCGGAAGCCGCGTTCGGTGGCGCGGGCGCGGACGGCGTCCATGAGCGCGCGGCCGGCGCCCCGGCCGGTCCGGTCGGGACGTACGTAGATCGCGTACAGCTCGCCGACCTCGGCGTCGTCCGGCTCGCCACGGTAGGGGCCGAGCGCGGCCCAGCCGGTCACCTCGCCGTCGTCCGCGGCGACCAGGTTGTCCACCCGGCTGCCGCCCGCGTCGAACCACTCCTTGCGGCGCTCCGCGTCCGCCCCGACATCCATCGCGTCGAGGTACGCCTGCGGGACGATCCCCGCGTAGGCCTTCTGCCAGCCCCGTACGCGGATCGCCGCCACGGCGTCGATGTCGTCGCGGGTCATCACTCTCACGTGCGTCATGGCTGCGACGTTAAGCGGGGTGGAGCCCGGCGGGCACCCGCTTTTCGCGAGCTCAGATCAGGGACAGCTGCGTCGGCTGGGCCGGATCGGGTGCGGCGGGCGTCCCGGGGGTGTCCTCCTCGGGTGCGGAGATCCGGCGCGCGGTGCCGGAGCGGCTGGGCCCGATCCCGAACTCGGCGGCGAACTCGTGCACTTGGCGGGTGATGCGGCGCTGGTACCAGGTGGGCGCGTAGGCGCCTTCCGCGTACAGCGCCTTGTAACGGGAGATCAGCCGCGGGTGGTGCACGGAGAGCCAGGCCATGAACCACTCCCTCGCCCCGGAGCGCAGGTGCAGCACCAGCGGGGTGACGGACGTGGCGCCCGTCCCGGCTATCGCGCGGACCGTCTCGCGCAACTGCTCGGGTGAGTCGCTGAGGTACGGCAGCACCGGTGCCATCAGCACGCCCGAGGGGATGCCGTGCTCATTGAGGGTGCGGCAGACCTCGAGCCGCTTCGCCGGCGACGGCGTGCCCGGCTCCACGGTGCGCCACAGGTCCCGGTCGACGAAGCCGACGGAGACCGCGGTCGACACGTCGGTGACCCGTGAGGCCTGCACCAGGAGGTCCAGGTCGCGCAGGATCAGCGAGCCCTTGGTGAGGATCGAGAAGGGGTTGGCATGGTCGCGCAGCGCCGCCAGGATGCCCGGCATGAGCCGGTAGCGGCCCTCCGCGCGCTGGTAGCAGTCGACGTTGGTGCCCATGGCGATGTGCTCGCCGTGCCAGCGGGGCGAGGCGAGCTCGCGCCGCAGCAGTTCGGGCGCGTTGACCTTCACGACGATCTGCGAGTCGAAGTCCAGGCCGCTGTCGAGGTCCAGGTAGGTGTGCGTCTTGCGCGCGAAGCAGTACACGCACGCGTGGCTGCAGCCGCGGTAGGGGTTGATCGTCCACTCGAACGGCATCCGGGACGCGCCGGGCACGCGGTTGACGATCGTGCGGGCGCGCACCTCGTGGAAGGTGATCCCGCGGAACTCGGGGGTGTCGAACGTGCGGGTCACGGCGTCGATGCCGAAGAGCCCCGGTGTGGCCGCCGTCGTGTCGCGGCTCAGGTTGTCCCACCTCATGCCGCCTCCTTCGTTGCTCTCCTCCAGAGAATAGAACATCTGAGCGAATAGCGTCGAGGGGGATCCGGGGGAATCCTGTGGTCACCGCGCGTGACCGTGCGGGAGGGGAGGCCCCGGGCGATGCCGACGGCACCGCCCGGGGCCCCGCGGGCCGTCCGCCGTCACTGCGGCCGCAGGCTCAGGACGAGGTCGCGCGGCAGGCCGTGGGTGTCGTGGAGGTAGTGGAGGTCCTCCTCGTCCAGCGGGCCCCGGAAGCGGGGGCGGGCCAGCACCTGACGGCCGCGCTCCAGGAGCCGCCGGAACCGGCGTTCCTCCTCCAGCAGCACCCGGCGCGGCTCGTCCGGGTCCACGTCCTGGCGGAAGCGGTCCAGGGTGTGCCGGACCAGCTCCTGCGGCAGGTCGCCGAGGCCGCGGGACGGGTCGTCCCGCCACAGGGTGGTGAGGACACGCCGCACCAGCCGGCGCAGCACGTATCCGCGACCGGTGTTGGACGGGCGTACCCCGTCCCCGATCACCACCACGGCCGAGCGCAGGTGGTCGCAGACCAGGCGCAGCGACGGTTCGTCCAGGGGCCACAGGAGCGGTACGAGACGGCGCCAGGGGGTGAAGACGTCGCACTCGAACACCGATGTGCGGCCCTGCAGCAGCGAGGCCAGCCGCTCCAGACCGAGTCCGGTGTCGACGTTGCGCTGGGGGAGCGGCACCAGCGAGCCGTCCTCGAGCCGGCGGTGGCGCATCATCACGTGGTTCCAGACCTCCACCCAGCGGTCGTCACCCGTGGGAGTGGACCGCGGTGGCGTGTCGCCTGTCCACAGGAAGATCTCCGAGTCGGGGCCGCACGGGCCGGTCGGCCCGTTGGACCACCAGTTGTCCTCGACCGTGAGCTCCACCGGGACCCCGTGCTTCTCCCACAGCTCCAGGGAGGCCGTGTCCGGGCCGGTGCGGTCGTCGCCGCCGAACACCGTGACGTGCAGCCGTCCCGGGTCGATGCCGAATCCCTCGGTCAGCAGTCCGTGGCCCCAGTCGAGGCTCTGCGGGCCCTCGTAGTCCCCGAGCGACCAGGTGCCGAGCATCTCGAAGACCGTCAGGTGGGTGGGGTCGCCGACCTCCTCCAGGTCGGTCGTGCGCAGACAGCGCTGCACGTTGACCAGCCGGCGGCCGAGCGGGTGCGGGCGCCCCTCCAGGTAGGGGGTGAGCGGATGCATTCCCGAGGTCGTGAACAGCACGGGGTCGCCGGGCGGCGGGAGCAGGGTCGATCCGGTGATCCGGCGGTGGCCGCGTTCCTCGTAGTACTCGACGAACGTGCGGACGATCTCTTCGGTGTTCATGGAGGGTGGCTCCTTCGCGTGGAGGCGGGGAGGCACCGGGCAACGGGTCCGCACGAGCACCGGGATCGGGGCGGGAGCCACGAAACCACCGGCGGGCCGTTCCCGGTCGCCGGTGGTGAGGAAGGGGGTACGTCAGGCGGCGGCAACCGGCGAGCTGGTCGCTCGCGCGGTCGCGGTGGTGCTGTGGCCGGTGACGTTCATGCGGCCGACGATAACGCGCCGCGCCCCGCGGGGCACGTGATTTCCGGCCCGTGCGCGGTACGGCCACCCGCGCCGTCGTACCGAGCTCCGGCACCGGGAGGGCGGCCCGATTTCGCGGGCACGCGGCCGTGGTGATTGGCTTGTCGGCGACGGCACACGGATCGACGGAGGACGGCGATGGCACAGGTCGAGGCCACCACGCAGCGCGAGATCGCGGCGAGCCCGGAGAGCGTCTTCGCGGCGCTCGCCGACTACACGGGCACCCGGCAGCGGCTGCTTCCCGAGCAGTACAGCGAGTACGAGGTGCGCGAGGGCGGCAGCGGCGCGGGCACCCTCGTGCACTGGAGGCTGCAGGCGACCGAGAAGCGCGTCCGCGACTGCCTCCTCGCGGTGACCGAGCCGACCCCGGGGCAGCTGGTCGAGAGTGACCGCAACTCCACCATGGTCACCACCTGGACGGTCACGCCGGCCGGCGAGGGCCGTGCCAAGGCGGTCGTCACCAGCACCTGGACCGGCGCCGGCGGCATCGGCGGCTTCTTCGAGCGCACCTTCGCGCCCAAGGGCCTGAACCGCATCCACGACGCGGTGCTCGCGCGGCTCGCCGCGGAGACGGAGAAGTAGCAGACGGCACAAAGGAGGCGGCCGGAGCCGGGGGACGCCCGGCCGCCTCCTTTGACGTGCCGTGACTGTCGTACGTGCCGTGAGCGCCAGGCTGCCGCCCGGTGGGCGCACGCCGGTGGGCACGTCACTTGAAAGGGTGGATCTGCCGCGCTCCGGCGCATCCCCGGCGCCCCAGATCGTTGTCGCAGGGCAGGCGCGACGAGGGGAGCGGTACGCAGATGGGCGGCACCACCGGGACGACCCTGTCCGAGGAGACCGGCACCCTCGCGGACGCGACCGGCGCCGGCACGGGCCCCGAGGACCGACCCGCAGCCGCGCCGCAGGAACCGGGCCTGCCCGTCGCCGGACTGAGCCCCCGCAGGGTGCGACTGGTCTTCCTCGGGCTGATGCTGACCCTGCTGCTGGCCGCCCTCGACCAGATGATCGTGGCCACCGCCCTCCCCAAGATCGTCGGCGAGCTGCACGGGCTGGACAAGATGTCCTGGGCCGTGACCGCCTACCTGCTGGCCTCCACCATCGGGCTGCCGATCTACGGCAAGCTCGGCGACCTCTTCGGGCGCAAGAGCGTCTTCCAGTTCGCCATCGTCGTGTTCGTCGTCGGATCCGCCCTCGCCGGCTGGTCGCGTTCCATGGACGAGCTGATCGCCTTCCGCGCCATCCAAGGCATCGGTGGCGGCGGGCTGATGATCGGCGTCCAGGCGATCATCGCCGACATCGTCCCGCCCCGGGAACGCGGCCGCTACATGGGCCTGATCGGCGCCTCCTTCGGCCTGGCCTCCGTGGCCGGCCCGCTGCTCGGCGGCTTCTTCACCGACCACGCCTCATGGCGCTGGTGCTTCTACATCAACGTGCCCTTCGGCCTGCTGACCCTCGCCGTCATCGCCGTCGTACTGAAGCTGCCGCGGCCGGCCGTACGCCCCCGGCTCGACGTGCTGGGCGCGCTGCTGCTCGCCGCCGGCTCCACCTGTGTGGTGCTGCTGACCAGTTGGGGCGGCACGACTTACGCCTGGCGCTCGGACGTGATCATCGGGCTGGGCGCCGCGACGATCATCTGTGCCGTGCTGTTCGTCGTGGTGGAACGGTTCGCCGTCGAACCGGTCATCCCGCTGCGGCTCTTCCGCGACGGCGTCTTCACGATCTCAGCCCTGATCGGGGCCGTCGTCGGCGTCGGCCTCTTCGGCGCCGCCAGTTACCTCCCGACCTTCCTCCAGATGGTGAACGGCGTCAGCGCGACCGAGTCCGGGCTGCTGATGCTGCCCATGATGCTCGGAGTCGTCCTGGCCTCCGTGGTCTCCGGCCAGATGATCAGCCGTACCGGGCGCTACCGGGTGTTCCCGCTGCTCGGCGGGGCGCTCTCGGTGGCCGGCATGTGGCTGCTTTCGCTGCTGGAGCGGGACACCCCGCGCGTCGAGTACAGCGTCTACATGGGCGTGCTGGGGCTCGGCATCGGCCTCGTCCTGCCGGTGCTGATCCTCGCCGTGCAGAACTCCGTGCGGCCCGCCGACCTCGGCACGGCCACCAGCGCGAACAACTACTTCCGGCAGATCGGCGGCTCGGTCGGGGCGGCCGTCTTCGGCACCCTGTTCGCCAACCGGCTCGCGGACGGACTGGCCGACCGGCTGCCGCGCGGCGTCGACTTGCCGGACCCCCAGTCGATCACCCCCCACATGGTGCACGCGATGCCGCCGCCGCTGCGCGACGCCTATGTGCGGGCGTACGCGGAGGCCATGCCGCGCATCTTCCTCTACCTGGTGCCGGTGCTCGCCCTCGGCTTCCTGCTCGCCTTCCTGCTCAAGGAGAAACCCCTGGTGACCCAGCACGTCCCCACCGCCCGCAAGGCCGAGACCGTCGGCGTCCCGGTGTGCGGCACCGTCCAGCACGCCGACGGCAGCACCGTGGGCCGGGCGGCGCTCACCCTCATCGATGTGACCGGCCGCCAGATCGGGCGCGGCGCCACGGGGGAGGACGGGCGCTATGCGCTGAGCACCCCGGGCAGCGGCAGCTACGTCCTGATCGCCGCCGCCGGGGGGCACCAGCCGCAGGCCGTCAGCGTGACCGTCGGGGAACGCCCGGTCGAGCTCGACGTGGTGCTCGGCGGCGCCGGGCGGCTCGCGGGCACCGTGCGCACCGCCGACGGCACGCCCGTACGGGAGGCCACGGTCACCCTCACCGACTCCCGTGGCGACGTGGTGGCCACCACCCGCACGGCGAGGGACGGTGACTACGTTCTGAGCGACCTCGTCGCGGGGGAGTACACGCTCGCCGCCAACGCCCCCGCCTACCGGCCCGCGGCACTCCCCGTGTCGGTGCACGCTGCCCGGGAGACCCGGCAGGACGTCGAACTCGCGGGCGGCGCGCTGCTGCGCGGCACCGTACGCGGCCCGGGCGGCAGCCCGGTGGAGGACGCCCGGGTCACCCTGCTGGACGCGGCGGGCAACGTCCAGGACACCGTGACGACCGGCCCGGACGGCGTCTTCCGCTTCGTCGACTTGGCCGCGGGCGAGTACACCGTCGTGGCCTCCGGCTACCCGCCGGTGGCCACCGTGCTGCGGCTCAGCGGCGGTGAGCGCACCGAACGCGACGTGCACCTGGGCCACGAGGACTGAGCGTCCTCTGACGGCCCCTCAGCGCTGGGTGTGCGCCCGCGCATGCCCCGGGGCATCCACGGCCCCGCGCGGGCGCACACCGGATTCGTCCAATGCCCTACGCGGCACCCGGTGCCGGTCGTACCGTGGTGGCGGAGCCGCAGATCTTGCGCCGGAGGCCGACCACCTCCGGGCCTCGGTCGGGATCCGGGCGCCGCAGGGGAAGGAGCCGGACGCGTCATGCAACGTCGCACTCCACCGGGGGAGGGGAGCCGCGCCGCGCTGCCGGAACAGCGGACCGGACTCTCCGGGCGCATCCCGCTCGCCGTGGTCGTGGTCGACGGCGACGGGCTCGTCTCGCACTGGAGCACGGGCGCCCGCAAGCTGTTCGGGCGCTCCCGGGAGGAGGCCCTCGGCCGCCCGGCCGTCGACCTGCTGCCGGTCTCCGGCGCGCTCGGCGAGGAGTCCGGTCAGGGCGGCGCCGGGACACCGGCCGGAGCCGACCTCGACGCCACGCTCAGCGGCACGACCTCCTACCCGACCGCCGGACGCGCCCGCCTCAACCAGGGGCCCGACCCCGATCCCGGCGGCCTCCCGGCCGACGTCCTTTGGTGGGCGTACCCGCTGGTCGGACCGGGCCCCGAGCGCCTGCTCGTACTGGCCGCGGACGCCGCCCTGGTGCTCGGCGAGGACGACGCCCCGCCCGGGGAGTCCGAGCGGATCGCGCCCGGCTTCGCCCTGCACACCGAGTTCCCCGGCGCCGACGGGCTCGCCAAGCGGCTTCCCGAGATCCTGCCCAGCATGAGCGTCGCCGAGAGCGGGCGCATCGTCTCCCAGGTGCTGGAACTCGGCTATCCCGTCCTGGAGATCAGCCGGCACGACCGGGTGCCCGTCACCCCCGACTGGGGCGTGCCCCGCCGCGAGGAGCGCAGGGCCCGCAGTCAGCGCGCAGCCCGTGAGGCCGCCGCCGAGCCGCACACCACGGTGCCGGAGGAGCTCGAACCCGACCTGGAGTACGCCGCCGTCCGCGAGCGCCTGGAGTTCCTCAACGAGGTCAGCGGGTGCATCGGCAGCTCCCTGGATCTGACCCGCACGATCCGGGAGGTGAGCGCCGCGGTCGTCCCCCGCTTCACCGACGTCGCGGGCACCTACCTGCGCGAACAGGTGCTCGGGGGCGAGGGCTTCCCCGACGGCCCGCCCGACGTCACCACCATGTGGTACCGGGTCGCCCTGGAGCACACCGACGAGCCCGGTCGCTGGGACGACGTCGTACCGGTCGGCGAGTCCATGCCGTTCCCCGAGCACACTCCGTTCTTCCAGTGCATGACGAGCGGTCGTCCGGTGCTGGTGCCCAGGATCACCGAACCCATGGGCGAGGCCATCGCCTCGCAGTTCGAGAAGCGCGACATCCGCCCGCTGATCACCGGCCGGTCGATGCTGGTCGTGCCGCTGAAGGCGCGCAACGTCGTCCTCGGCTTCATGATCCTGCTGCGGCACGGGGAGCGTCCGCCGTTCAACGACATGGACCGTGTGACGGGCGCCGAACTCGCCGCCCGCGCCGGGCTCGTCCTGGACAACGCCCGCATGTACACGTACCAGGAGAACGTCGCCGACACCCTGCAGGACAGCATGCTGCCGCAGATCACCCCGCGCATGCCGGGGTGCGACGTGGCGACCCGCTACCTGCCCGGCACCAGGCTGGGCCGGGTCGGCGGCGACTGGTTCGACACCATCAAGCTGCCCGGCTCCCGGCTCGCCCTCGTCGTGGGCGACGTCATGGGGCACGGTCTCAACGCGGCCGCCATGATGGGCCAGTTACGCACCGCCGTGCAGACCATGGCGGCGCTGGACATGCCGCCGGCGCAACTGCTGCGCAACCTCGACGACCTGGCGCAGCGGCTCGGCGAGCACTATCTCGCCACCTGCCTGTACGCCGTGTACGACCCGATCCGGTCCGAGCTGCACATCGCCAACGCGGGCCACATCCCGCCCGTGCTGGTGCGCGCCGAGGACGGCCGCAGCGAGCTGCTCGACGTGCCGACGGGCGCGCCGATCGGCATCGGCGGGGTGCCCTTCGAGACGGTCAAGGTGGCCGTCGGCCCCGGCGACCGGCTGGTGCTGTGCACGGACGGGCTGGTCGAGGTGCGCGGCCAGGACATCGGAGCCGGTCTCGCGGCGCTGTGCGAGAGCGCCGCGCATCCCGCCGCCTCCATGGACGACGCCTGCGACACGATCATCCGCGCGCTCAACCCGCCGGGCGGCCGCAAGGACGACGTCGCCCTGCTGATGGCCCGGCTCAACGGCATCCCGCGCGAGGACGTCGTCAGCTGGCAGCTCGCACTCGACCCCCGCGAGGTGGGCAGGGCCCGCATGCTGACCCGGGGCGCCCTGGAGCGCTGGGGGCTGGACGAGGCCGCGGAGGCGGCCGAGCTGATGGTCGGCGAGGTGGTCACCAACGCCGTCCGGCACGCGCACTCCCGGCACGTCGAGCTGCGCCTGGTCCGCACCGACGCGCTGCTGTGCGAGGTCTCGGACGACGACCACGCGGTGCCGGTCCTGGTGGGGGCCGGGCCCGACGACGAGTCGGGGCGGGGCCTTCGGATCGTGAGCCGGCTGGCCCGGGAGTGGGGCGCGAGCCGTACGACGCAGGGCAAGACGGTCTGGTTCGAGCAGGCACTGCCGTGGCGGCGCACCGGAGGACGCGTCGGGGCCCCGGCGGTTCCTCGAACGTAGCGAACACGAGGTCACGACTTCCCCCCGGACGCTTGCCCGCGCCGGTCGCCGCCTGTAGCACGGACCCTGACGGGGTTTCGGCCGCGCGGCCGGCCCGGTCCGCGGCGACGGACACGTGGACCTGGGGAGATCGCATGGACGTCACCGGCACGAACCTTCAGGCGTGGGAGGACTTCTGGCGCGACGCCCCCGGAGAGCCCGGGGCGGTGCTCTGGGACGCGGGGGCGGAGGTCACCGCGGCGGCCCACCTTCCGTTCTTCGAAGCCCACTTCGACCCGTCGCTGCCGGTCGTCGACCTCGGCTGCGGCAACGGCACCCAGACCCGCTTCCTCGCCGGGCGGTACGGCCGGGCCGTCGGGGTGGACCTCGCGGCGGCCGCGATCGGCCACGCGCGGCACCAGGACCCGGGCGGCGTCGCCGAGTACCGGCAGCTCGACGCGTCCGACCCCGAGGCCGTCCGGCGGCTGGGCGAGGAGCTCGGCGAGGTGAACGTGTACATGCGCGGAGTGCTCCACCAGTGCCGGCCCGAGGAACGCGCACCGCTGGTCGAGGGCATCGCCGTGCTGACCGGCGGGCGCGGGCGGGTGTTCGCGGACGAACTCGCGGCGTCCGCGAAGGGCGCGCTGATGGGGCTCGCGCAACGGCCGGGCGGGCCGCCCGCCAAGCTCGCGGCGATCTTCTCGCACGGGATCGCGCCGGCCGAGATGCCCGACGGGACCGTCCCGGAGCTCTTCCGCGCGGCGGGGATGGAGGTGCTCGCACGCGGTGAGGTCGCGCTCGTGACGACCGAGCGGCGGGCGGACGGTTCGTGGTTCGAGGTGCCGACGAACTGGCTGGTGGCAGGGGGTGCCGGCTGACCGTCACCGGTCTGGGCCACTGAAGTTTTCCACAGGCGGGGCGGGGGCCTGGTGCGGGGCGGTGACTTTGCGTAACGTTCCATGCCATGAAGATCCTGATCAGCGCGGACATGGAGGGCGCCACCGGGGTGACCTGGCCCGGTGACGTCCTGCCCGGCACGGAGGGCTGGCAGCGGTTCCGGCATCTGTTCACCTCCGACGTGAACGCCGCGATCGCCGGTTTCTTCGACGGCGGCGCCGACGAGGTCCTGGTCAACGAGGCCCACTGGTCGATGCGGAACCTGCTGCTGGAGCAGTTGGACGAGCGGGCGGAGATGGTCACCGGACGGCACAAGGACCTCTCGATGGTGGAGGGCGTGCAGCACGGCGACGTGGACGGCATCGCCTTCGTCGGCTTCCACACGGGCGCGGGGACGGAAGGGGTGCTCGCCCACACCTACCTCCCCAACTCGATCACCGGCGTGTGGGTCAACGGCAGTCCGCCGGCGAGCGAGGGCCGGCTGAACGCGCTGGTGGCCGCCGAGTACGGGGTCCCCGTCGTGCTGGTCACGGGGGACGACCGGACCGGCCTGGACGCCCGCGAGTACGCGCCGGCGGCGCGTACGGTCGCCGTCAAGGACTACGTGTCGCGCTACGCGGCCGTGTGCCGGCCGCCGGCCCGCACGGCGGCGGACATCCGCGCCGCCGCGAAGGACGCGACGTCGCTCGCGGTGCGCCATGAACCCGTGCGGGGCGGGCCGTTCACGATCGAGGTCGAGTTCGACGCGGCGCACCTGGCGGGGGCCGCCGCGATCGTCCCCGGTGTGGAGCGCACGGGCGAGCGCCGCGTCGCCTACACCTCACCGACCATGTACGAGGGGATCCGCTGCTACAAAGCCGTGACCACCCTCGTCTCGGCAGCTGTGGAGGAGCAGTATGGCTGACACCCGGGCACTGGACGAGGCGGTCCGCTTCACCTCGGAGCTGATCCGGATCGACACCACCAACCGCGGCGGCGGGGACGGCAACGAGCGTCCCGCGGCGGAGTACGCCGCGCGACTGCTCGACGAGGCCGGGATCGAGGCGCGCGTCCTGGAGTCCGCGCCGGGCCGGGCCAACGTCGTGGCGCGGATCGAGGGCGCGTCACGCGCGGGGAACGGACAGGGCGCGCTGCTGGTCCACGGTCACCTGGACGTCGTGCCCGCCCAGGCCGAGGACTGGAGCGTGCACCCGTTCTCCGGCGAGGTCCGGGACGGGGTGGTCTGGGGCCGCGGCGCGGTCGACATGAAGGGCACCGTGGCGATGGTGCTCGCCACCGTGCGCTCCTGGGCCCGCAGGGGCCTGTGCCCCGAGCGGGACATCGTGCTCGCGCTGACCGCGGACGAGGAGGACAGCGCCACCTACGGGGCGACCTACCTCGTCGAGCAGCACGCGGAGCTGTTCCGCGACTGCACCGAGGGCATCAGCGAGTCCGGTGGCTTCACCTTCCACGCCGGGCCCGGGCTGCGGATGTACCCGGTGGCGGCCGGGGAGCGGGGCACCGCCTGGCTGAAGCTCACGGCGCACGGCAGGGCGGGGCACGGCTCCAAGGTCAACCGCACCAACGCCGTCACCCGGCTCGCCGCGGCCGTCTCCCGCATCGGCGAGCACCGCTGGCCGGTGCGGATCGTCCCCACGGTGCGGGCGGCGCTGACCGAACTGGCCGCACTGCACGAGGTCGAGCCCGACTTCGACGACGTCGACACCCTGCTCACCAAGCTTGGCAGCGCGGCCGCCCTGGTGGAGCCGGTGATCCGCAACAGCGCCAACCCGACCGTGCTCGAGGCCGGCTACAAGGTCAACGTCATCCCGGGCACCGCGGTCGCCTACGTCGACGGCCGGGTCCTGCCCGGCGGCGACGAGGAGTTCGCGGCCACCATGGACGAACTCACCGGCCCGGACGTGGAGTGGGAGTTCCATCACCGCGAGATCCCGCTGGAGGCCCCCCTCGACGCGCCGGTCTACGCCGCGATGCGGGAAGCCTTGATCCACTTCGACCCGGACGCACACGTCGTGCCCTATGTGATGGGCGGCGGCACCGATGCCAAGCAGTTCTCGCGGCTCGGCATCAAGGGGTACGGCTTCTCTCCGCTGATGCTGCCCGAGGGCTACGACTACGCGGGGATGTACCACGGCGTCGACGAGCGGGTCCCGGTGGAGGGACTGCACTTCGGCGTCCGCGTACTCGACCGGTTCATGCTGGGCCGACAGGACACGACCGACGGAGTTGCCCGATGACGCGCGCCCCGATCATCGCCCCCTACGGTGCCTGGGAGTCGCCGGTCGACGCCCGCACCGCCGCCTCCCACGACGGACGCCCCGAGTTCCCCGCGTTCGTCGGCGACGAGGTGTGGTGGACCGAACCCCGGCCTGCGGAGGGTGGCCGCCGTGCCCTCGTCCGCCGCCGCGCGGACGGTACGGTCGGCAGCGCGCTGCCCGCGCCGTGGAACGCCCGCACCCGCGTCATCGAGTACGGCGGCCGGGCCTGGACGGGCACGGCCCGCCCAGGGGAGGGACCGTTGATCGTCTTCTCCCACTTCCCGGACCAGCGGCTCTACGCGTACGAACCCGACGCGCCCGGCGCCGTGCCGCGGCCGCTGACCCCGCTCTCCCCGGTCGGCGACGGGCTGCGCTGGGCCGATCCGCAGATCCATCCGGACCGCGGTGAGGTGTGGTGCGTGCTGGAGGAGTTCACCGGGGAGGGCCCGAGTGACGTACGGCGGGTCCTCGCCGCCGTCCCGCTCGACGGCTCGGCCGCGGGGGACCGCGCCGCCGTACGTGAACTCTCCGACGACTCGCACGACTTCGTGACCTCGCCGCGGCTCTCCCCGGACGGCCGGCAGGCCGTGTGGATCGCCTGGGACCACCCCCGGATGCCGTGGGACGGCACGGAGCTCCAGCACGCCGCCGTCGGCCCGGACGGTACGTTCGGCACCGCCCGGACGATCCTCGGCGGCCCCGCCGAGTCCGTCGCGCAGGCGGAGTGGACACCCGACGGCACCCTGATCGCCGCCACCGACCGTGACGGCTGGTGGAACCTGCACCGTGTCGACCCGGCCACCGGAGAGGCGGTCAACCTGCGGTCGGCGGCGGAGGAGTTCGCCGGGCCCGGCTGGCAGATGGGGGCGCGCTGGTTCGCCCCGCTCGACTCCGGGACGCTGGCGGTGCTGCACGGCAAGGGCGCCCAGCGGCTGGGGATACTCGACCCGGCTACAGGCGAGCTGGCCGACGTGCCGGGGTCGTGGAGCGAGTGGACCGCCGCGCTGTCCACGCAGGGCACCAGAGTGGTCGCCGTGGCCGCCTCGGCCCGCAGTTCGTTCGAGGTCCTGGAGCTGGACACCTGCACCGGCCGCACCCGGGTCATCGGTGCCGCCCACCAGGACACCGTGCCCCCCGAGTTCCTGCCCGATCCCGTGGAGCGCACCTTCACCGGGCCCGGCGGACGGGAGATCCACGCCCAGCTCTACCCGCCGGCGAACCCCTACTTCGCCGCGCCCGAGGGAGAGCTGCCGCCCTACGTCGTCTGGGTGCACGGCGGACCCACCAGCCGGGCACCGCTCGTGCTCGACCTGGAGATCGCCTACTTCACCTCACGGGGGATCGGCGTCGCCGAGGTCAACCACGGCGGCTCCACCGGTTATGGGCGCGCCTACCGTGAGCGGCTGCGCGAGCAGTGGGGCGTCGTCGACGTCGAGGACTGCGCCGCCGTCGCGAAGGCGCTGGCGGAGGAGGGCACCGCCGACGGACAGCGGCTCGCGATCCGCGGCGGCAGCGCCGGCGGCTGGACGAGCGCGGCCTCCCTCACCGGCACCGACGTCTACGCCTGCGGCGTGATCAAGTACCCGCTCCTCGACCTCACCGGCTGGGCCGCGGGCGGAGAGACCCATGACTTCGAGTCCCGCTACCTCGACTCGCTCATCGGGCCCTACTCCGAGGTCCCCGAGCGCTACCGGGACCGCTCGCCGGTCACCCGGGCCGACCGGCTCACCGTGCCCTTCCTGCTGCTGCAGGGGCTGGAGGACGTGATCTGCCGGCCCGTGCAGTGCGAGCGGTTCCTGGCGCAGATCAAGGGCCGCGGCGTCCCCCACGCCTATCTCACCTTCGAGGGCGAGGGTCACGGCTTCCGCCGCGAGGACACGATGATCACCTGCCTGGAGGCCGAACTCGCCCTCTACGGACAGGTCTTCGGCTTCACACCGCCCGCCGTACCACCTCTGGAGCTCACCAAGTGACACCCCTCGTCCCGCTCATCCGCCCCCGCCCCCTCCTTCCCGGGGACCGGGTCGCCGTCGTCGCACCCAGCGGTCCCGTGCCCCGGGAACGGCTGGACGCCGGGCTCGACATCCTCCGCGGCTGGGACCTCGACCCGGTGGTGGCGCCGCACGTCCTGGACCGGCACCCGACCTTCGACTACCTGGCCGGGCAGGACGAGGCGCGCGCAAGCGACTTTCAGGAGGCGTGGTGCGACCCGTCGGTGGCCGCCGTGCTCTGCGCGCGCGGCGGCTACGGAGCCCAGCGCATGACCGACCTCCTGGACTGGGAGGCGCTGCGGGCGGCCGGGCCCAAGACCCTCCTCGGCTTCAGTGACATCACCGCGCTGCACGAGGCCTTCGCGGTCCGGCTGGGCCTGGCGACCCTGCACGGCACCATGATCGCGGCGCACGGCTTCCTCAAGGACGAGCCCACGCGCGCACAACTGCGGGACACCCTCTTCGAGCCCGGGCGCACGCGCGTCCTCGGCGCGCCGACCGCGCGGGCCCTCGTCCCCGGCGCGGCCCGCGGTGTCACCGTCGGCGGCTGCCTGGCCCTGCTCGCCTCCGGCCTCGGCACACCGGACGGGCGGCCCGGGGTGCCCGGCGGGATCCTCCTGCTGGAGGACATCGGCGAGGAGCCGTACCGGATCGACCGGATGCTGACCCAGTTGCTGCGGGCCGGCTGGCTGGACGGCGTGGCGGGCATCGCCCTCGGCTCCTGGCGGGAGTGCGGCCCCTACGAGGAGGTGCGGGCGGTGCTCCTCGACCGGCTGGGCGGACTCGGTGTCCCGGTCGTCGAGGAACTGGGCTTCGGCCACTGCGAGACCAGCCTGACCGTGCCGCTCGGTGCCCCGGCCGTGCTGGACGCGGACGCGGGCACCCTCACGGTGGAGGCGGCCGTGATGGCCGGCTGATCTCGGAGCACGGTCTGCCCCGCCGCGCGGCGGGGCAGGGTAGCGCGGATCGCCGCAGGCCGGCCCGGGGCGCTGTACCCGGGCGCAGGCCCGTCCCACGTCCTCAGGACGGTTCGGCCGCCGAGAGCGCGGTGACGGCGACGACGCCGTCGCACTCGGCGAACACCCCGTCGTCCAGGGCGACCTGGTGCCGGCCGGCCCCGCCGGGCAGGCCCAGCACCATCGTCGGGTACTGCACAGGCGCCTCCTTGGAGACGCAGTAGCCGTCACCCTCGCCCTGGACCTGATGGAACGTCAGTTTTACCCAGGCGCGGCCGCCCGGCGCCAACGTGACCGGCGCGGCAGCGCCGGTGTGCTGCACCGTCAGCGGCACGTTCATCTCCGGCGAGCCGTTGGCCGCCCCGGCCACCGTCGGGAAGCCCTCGACGACGCAGGGCGCGCCCGAGGTGTTGGTGAACCCGACCACAGCGGCCCCCGTGCCCGTGCCCTGGGGACGCACGGCGGCCTGGTGCGCCGCGGTCGCCTCCAGGTCCGCCGCGCCGCAGTGGCCCGCTGTGCCCGCGGACGACCCCGAACCCGCGGACGACCCCGAACCCCCGGGCACCGGCGTCGTGCTGGAGGCCGGGACCGCGTCCCCCGCGGTCCGCGACGGTGCGGCCGTCGACGGAGCGCTCGGCGAGGGCGCGCTCGGCGAGGGCGCGCCGCCGGCGACGCCGGCGTCCCCCCGGCACCCCGTCAGCAGTACCGCCGCCGTCGCCGCCAGTGCCACCGCGATCGCGGCCCGCCCCGTGTTCCTGCGTTCCATGACGTCCCTCCGGGTCCTCCGGCTGCTGTGCTGCCGCGGAACACGAGGCCGGGCCGCTCCCGGGTTCCGTGCGTACACGCCTGGTACGGAACGGTGACGCCACGGAGTCGTCCAGCGCGCAGAGTTGACGTTGCCGGTATGTGGTGGACCCCGCGGGTCCGGGCAGGAGCAGAAGTACGACTCGACAGGGGAGGAGAGCCGTCACATGACCAACGACCGGACCAGGAAGCGCAGGACGACCCCGCGCGCCCGTGCAGCGACGCTCGCCCTGGCCGTCGCCGCGACGCTGTCCGCGTGCAGCGGCTCCGGTGGCGGCGGGCCGCACGCGGCGGAGCCACGGCCCGCGATCGCCGTCGCCCCCGCCTCAGGCGGGCGCGCCGTGCCCGTCGACCGCAAGGTGACCGTTCGGACCACCGCCGCGCGGATCGACTCCGTACGCGTCACGGCCCCCGGCCCCGGGCCGTTGCGCGGCACGCTCGCGTCCTCCAAGGAGAGCTGGACCTCGGCGGGCCGGCTGGCGCCCGGGGTGACCTACGACGTCCTCGTCCGCGCCACCGCCTCCGACGGCAAGCGGCTGACGGAGCACACCACCTTCACCACCGCCGAGCCGAAGCGCACCTTCGTGGGGGAGTACCACCCGGACAAGGGCACCACGGTCGGCGTGGGCATGCCCGTGTCGATCGTCTTCAACAAGCCGATACGCGACCGGGCGGCCGTCGAGCGCAAGCTGGGCGTCACCGCGAGTCCGGCCGTGGACGGCGCCTGGAGCTGGATGAAGGACTGGAGCGGCCGTGACCGCATCGACTTCCGTCCGCGTTCCTACTGGAAGCCCGGCACCCGGGTCACGCTCCGCATGGACCTGGACGGCGTCGACGCGGGCGGCGGTCTCTACGGCACGCAGAACCGGGTCGTGCGTTTCCGGATAGGGGAGTCGGTCGTGACCACGGTCGACACCGCCCGCAAGACCCTCACCCTGCGCCGGGGCGGCGAGGTCCTGCGCACCCTCCCCGTCTCCACCGGCAAGCCCGGCTTCGAGACGTGGAACGGCACCATGGTCGTCCTGGAGAAGACGCCCAGCATCGACATGAACTCCCGCACCGTGCGCATCTTCGGCCCCGAGGCGTACAACCTGAAGGACGTGAAGTGGGACGTCCGGCTCACCACGTCGGGCACCTTCGCACACGCCGCGCCCTGGAACGAGGGCAAGTTCGGTCGCGTCAACGGCAGTCACGGCTGCATAGGGCTGAGCACGGCGGACGCCAAGTGGTTCTACGACCACGTGTCGCCGGGCGACCCGGTGACCGTCGTCCACTCCACCGACACCGTCCAGATCAACAACGGCTACGGCGCCTGGAACGCGAGCTGGGCGGACTGGCGGGCGGGGAGCGCCCTGTGACCGCCGCCAGGTGAGGTCAGGGCGTCACCCACCCCGCCACCAGGACCGCGGGGAAGAGCCGGTGGACGGCGAGGAAGCCGAACGGGCGCAGGAACTCCACGCGCACGTGCCTGGTCTGCCGGGGCTGCCCGGGAGCGCTGCCGGCGATCAGCGAGACGGCCGTGACGGCGGCGGCCCGGAAGCCCTTCGCGCTGAAGGTCGCCGTGGCCGCCTGCTTCGCCGCGCCGACGGCCAGGGGCTGCGTGCTGATGCCGGGGAAGTGACCGGCGCCGCTGTCCCGAGCCGTGGCGAGCCCGAAGAGCTCGGCGCGGTCGAGGAGGTCGTGCTCGGCGCCGACGGTGAACGGCACCGTGGTCAGGTCGAGCGCGGGCGCCGGGTCGAAGCCGGTGACGTCCTCGACCACGACCCCCGGTCCCGGCCGCCCGTACGGCAGCAGGTTGCCGGGCAGCACCTGGTACGTCCCGCCGAGGGCGGCCACAGCGGCGGCTACCACCTCACCAGGGGCGACGTGGTCGGGGCCGCGCAGCAGGTGGACCTCGATCCCGTTGGTGCCGTTCACCTTCGCCATGGTCAGCGGGCCGAAGGGGGTGGCGGCGACCCCGGCCATGTCCAGGTGGGGCGAACTGCGGAAGAGCGTCCCGGTGTGGTGGTCCCGGAAGGGCTCGGCCCAGTCGGTGCGCAGGGCCAGCGCGTTCGCGAGGACCAGGAGCGTGGTCCGGTCGACGGCCACCGGCATCCTCGGGATCATGCCGTGCGTGCGGTCCGAGGCCCAGGTGTCCAGGGTCTTGCGGTCGGTCTCGGGGTCGCCGCCGAAGTGCCCGTGGGCGCCGGCCGGGAGCAGCGAGAGCCAGCCGGGTGAGAGCGGCAGGGACGTGCGGGTCCACAGGCCCACGGCGGTGTCGACGCCGTCCATGCCGTCCAGCCCCGCGAGCAGCCGCCCCGCGGCGCCGGCAGCGGTCGTGGCGTCCGTGCCGACGGCCTGCTCGAGCTCGGTCCGGGCGGGGCCGACGGCGCCCGCGGCGAGCAGGGCCAGCAGCGGCCAGACTCCCGCGGCGGAGAAGACCGTCGCCCCGGCGCCGCCGCCCAGCGTCTCGCGCGCCCAACGGGCGGTCAGTGCGTTGACCGCGCCCACCAGCATCCGGTCGTCCATGTCCCCCACCTCGTCGGCCTCGTCCGCGTGAGGCGATCGTCCCAGTGACCGGACGGGGCGGCCAAGTGACCGGCGGGAGCGCGCGCGACACGATTCGGCGCGCACAAGCGAGCCCGCGCTCACTGGCGCGGGCTCATCGGGTGCAGTTCGACGACCTACGAGGTGGGACTCCCTTCGCCGGCATGGTCCGGATCAGGTGCTAGGGGTCGCTCTCCGGTCTCAAAACCTCTTCCCGGACCTTCGAGCCTCTCAGCCCGGCCGTTGGACCCGGTTCCGGTGGAAGCCGCTGCTTCCCGCTCCGCAACCGGTGCTACCGGACTCCCTCGCTCGCCCCGTAGGCCACAATCCAATGTACTCACGGCGGAAGCCGACCACCAGGGGCAAATACCCTCAATTCATGATTTTCTCCGCATGATTCCACCTCTCGCGCCCCCTGTGTCCCTGCTCTCCCGTCCGCGACACAACTGACATCGATGCGCCGTTGTGCGATCCGTTGACGCGGCCGCGCGGCGCCCCTACCGTCACTTGGCGCGCCACCCAATGAACGACAGTTCACTGTGCGAACGGAACTGATCAGATCAGGGAGTGCCCATGCGTCGCACCTTTCCCCTGCTCCTGTCAGCGGCAGCGCTCCTCGCCGCCGGACTCACCGCTTGCGGCGACTCCGACGACCCCGCCGGCAAGGGCGGCTCCACCGGTTCCGGCGGAGGTACGCGGAGCGTCACGGTCGGCGCCATCGCCATCGTCGACACCGCTCCGGTGTACCTCGCCCAGAGCCAGGGCTTCTTCAAGAAGCACGGCATCGACGCGAAGATCACCTCGGTGCAAGGCGGCGCCGCCAGCATCACCGGCGTGATGGGCGGCCAGTTCGCCTTCGGCTTCGCCAACACCACCTCCCTGCTCACGGCCCGGCAGCAGGGCCTGCCGCTGAAGGTCGTCGCCAACGGCGTCGCCTCCACCGGCGAGCGGGACACCGACTACAGCGCCGTCCTCGTCCCGGCCGGCAGTCCGGTCAAGTCCGCCAAGGACCTCGCGGGCAGGACCGTCGCGGTCAACCAGCTGAAGAACATCGGCGACACGACCGTCCGCGCCGCGGTGCGCAAGGACGGCGGCGACGCCTCCAAGGTGGAGTTCGTCGAGATGCCCTTCCCCGACATGCCGGCCGCCCTGTCCAAGGGGCGGGTCGACGCGGTCTGGGAGGTCGAACCCTTCGTCACCCAGGCCACCGGCCAGGGGGCCCGCGCCGTCGCCTGGCCCTACGCCGACGCCGCGCCGGACCTCACCGTGGCCATGTACTTCACCACGCAGCAGACGGTCCAGAAGGACCCGGAACTGGTGAAGGACTTCACCGCCGCCATGAACGAGGCCCTCGCCTACGCCGACGCCCACCCCGACGCCGTGCGCGAGATCCTCAAGTCGTACACCTCGATCCCCGCCGAGGCGATCGCGAAGATCAAGCTCCCCAAGTGGCCGACGGAGATCAACCGGGAGTCCGTGCAGACCGTCGCCGACGACGCCCGCCGGGACGGCACGCTCACCAAGGACGCCGATCTGGCGGCCCTCCTCCCATGAGGGGACGCGACGCCGCGTACGGAGCGGCCGGCCTCGCGGTGCTGTTCGGCATCGCCGAGGCCGTACCGCGGCTCGGCTGGGTCTCCCCGGACTACCTGCCCCCGGCGAGCGAGATCCTGCGCACCCTCGGCCACGAGCTGATCACCCGTCAACTCTGGTCGGCGCTCGGCGACACCATGAGCGCCTGGGCCCTGGGCCTGGCCATCGCGTTCGTCCTCGCGGTCGCGCTCGGCACCCTCATCGACGCCGTGCCGGGCGCCCGTGCCGCCACCGCGTCCACCGTCGAGTTCCTCCGCCCCATCCCCTCCGTGGCGCTCATCCCGCTCGCCACCCTCCTCTTCGGCGCCGACATCGGCTCCACCCTCCTGCTGGTCGTCTACGCCGCCTTCTGGCAGGTGCTCATCCAAGTGCTGTACGGCGTCGCCGACGTCGACCCCGTCGCCCGCGAGACCGCCCGTTCCTACCGCCTCGGCCACTGGACGACGCTGCGCCGGCTCGTCTGGCCCACCGCGCTCCCGTACGTCATGACGGGCCTGCGGCTCGCCGCCTCCGTCGCCTTCATCCTCGCCGTCACGGCCGAACTGGTCATCGGCAGCCCCGGACTCGGGCTGCGGATCCAGCTCGCCCAGTCCGGCGGCGCCGTGGCCACCGTGTACGCCCTGATCACCCTGGCCGGGATCATCGGGGTCGTCGTCAACCTCGCCGTACGCCGCCTGGAGCGCAGGCTGCTGGCCTGGCACCCCTCCGTCCGCGGGGAGGCCGCCGCATGAGCCGCCCCGCGCGCCTCCTGCTCGGCACCCTGCGGGTGCTGGGGCTGCCCGCCCTCCTCGTCCTCGGCTGGTGGGCGTGGAGCGTGTGGCGGCCGAGCTTCTACGTGCCCTCGCCGCAGCGGATCGCCGCCGTCTTCGGCGACGTCTGGCTCACCGCCCGCCTCGGCGACGACGTCCTGCCCAGCCTCGCCCGGCTCCTCGCCGGGTACGCGCTCGCCGCGCTGCTTGGCGTCGCCCTCGGCACCGCCGTCGGCCTCTCGGGCCGGCTGCGCGCCGCAACCGAACCCGCCCTGGAGTTCTTCCGTGCGATCCCGCCGCCCGTGCTCGTGCCGCTGATCATGCTCGTCGCCGGGCTCGACACCGTCATGAAGGTCCTGGTCATCGTCTCGGGCGCGATCTGGCCCGTGCTGCTCAACACCATCGAGGGCGTCCGCGCCGTGGACGAGGTGCTCTCCGACACCGCGCGGGTCTACGGCCTGCGCGGCCCCGCACGGCTGCGGCGCCTCGTCCTGCCCGCCGCGAGCCCGCAGATCATGGCGGGACTGCGGCAGTCGCTGTCCATCGCCATCATCCTCATGGTCATCGCGGAGATGTTCGGCAACTCGGGCATCGGCCACGCCGTCGTGCTGTTCCAGCGGCAGTTCCAGATCCCGGAGATGTGGAGCGGCATCGTGCTGCTCGGCCTGGTCGGCTTCCTGCTCTCGCTCGCCTTCCGCGCCCTCGAGCGCCGGGTCCTGCACTGGCACCAACGGGAGACACATGCTTGAGATCACCGGACTGCGCAAGGTGTACGAGGGCCGCGGCCGCGTCGTCGAGGCGCTGCGCGGCATCGACCTCACCGTGGAGCGCGGCGAACTCGTCTGCGTCGTGGGCCCGTCGGGCTGCGGCAAGACCACCCTGCTCAAGTGCGTCGCCGGACTCCTCGCGCCCACCGCGGGACAGGTCCGGCTCGCCGGACGCGCCGTCGACGGCCCGCCGCCCGGCATGGCGGTGGTCTTCCAGGAGTACGGCCGCAGCCTCTTCCCGTGGCTGACGGTCAGTCAGAACGTCGAACTCCCGCTCCGCGAGAAGCGGGTGCCGGGCCCGCGCCGCACCGCTCTCGTCCAGCAGGCACTCGCCGCCGTCGGCCTGGCCGACGCGGGCTCCGCCCACCCCTGGCAGCTCTCCGGCGGCATGCAGCAGCGCGTCGCCATCGCCCGGGCCGTCGCCTACGAGCCCCAGGTGCTGCTCATGGACGAGCCGTTCGCCGCCGTGGACGCCCAGACCCGCGCCGACCTCGAGGACCTCCTGCTCGGCCTCTGGCACCGTCTGGGCATCACCACGATGCTCGTCACCCACGACATCGACGAGGCCGTCTACCTCGCCCGCCGGGTCGTCGTCCTCTCCGGCGCGCCCACCGTCGTCCAGGAGGACCTGCACGTCGACCTCCCCCACGACCGCGACCAGATCATCACCCGCTCCGACCCCCGTTTCGCGGAACTGCGCGCCCACGTCTACGGGCACATCCGCGCCGCCAAGACGGATCCGGGACGGCCGCCGGCGGGCACCATGAAGGCATGAGACGGTCCACGGCCGCGCTCGGCAGCGCGGTCTTCCTCCTCGCCGTGCCCGGCGTCGTGGCGGGGCTCGTCCCCTGGTGGCTCACCCGGTACGCGTCCGGCGACGGCCCCTGGGCGGTACGGGCGGCCGGCGGCCTCCTCGCCCTCGCCGGGGCGGCGGTGCTCCTGCACGGCTTCGCCCGCTTCGTGCGCGAGGGGCGCGGCACGCCCGCACCCGTCGCCCCCACCGAACGCCTCGTCACCGGCGGGGCGTACGCCCGGGTCCGCAACCCCATGTACCTCGCCGTCGTGGCGCTCGTCGCGGGCCAGGGGCTGCTGCTCCTGCGGCCCGTCCTGCTCCTCTACGCCGCCGCCGTGTGGCTGACGGTCGCCGCGTTCGTCCGCTGGTACGAGGAGCCGACGCTTCGCGCGGCCCACGGCGAGGAGTACGAGGCGTACCGCCGGGCCGTGCCCGCGTGGCTGCCGCGGTGCGCTCAGACCCGGTCGAAGGGCTCCGCGTAGCGGAACGCCCCGCTCACCGACGGGCTGTAGGCGGACAGCGGACGCACCTGGAAGTACGGTCCCCAGGCGGGGTCGGGCGGGGTGATCCGGTAGTCCGTACTGGCCCGGAAGCCGTACCGGCCGTAGTAGTCCGGGCTGCCCAGCAGCGCCACCAGCGGCTCCCCGAGGGCGTCCGCGGCGCCCAGCACGGTGTGGACCAGTGCCAGTCCGACGCCCTTGCGCTGCTGCTCCGGCGCGACGCTCAGCGGGCCCAGGCCGAGCACGGGCGTGCCCCCGGCGTGCGCCCGCGTGCAGACGACGTGGCCGAGGACGCGCTTGCCGTCGGCGTCGACGGCGACCAGGGACAGCTCCGGCAGCCACGCGTCGCTCTTCCGCAGTTCGGCCAGCAGCGTGACCTCGACGGGAACGGAACGCTCCGCCGAGGCGAACGCCTCCCCGGTCAGCGCTTGTACGGCCGGGACGTCGTCCGGGGTCTCACGTCGAATCAGCACCCGGGCAGTCTGGACGCCCCGCCCCCGCCGGGCAAGCCCATTTCGCCCCAGGACACCCCCTTGGCCGTCCTCCCGGAGGCGTCCTCGCGATCGCGTCGTCGTCGCGCCGCCTGCGCCGCGTCAGACCGGTCCCGCGTCAGACCGGTCCGCGTCAGACCGGTCCGCGTCAGACCGGTTCCGTGTCCGCCGGGGCCGACACGCGGGGGCCGGGGAGGGTGCCGGGGAAGGGGCCGCGGAGCAACGAGGCGAGGCCGTGGGCGAGCTCCTCACGCCAGCAGAGGTAGTCGTGGCCGCCGTTGTACTCGTGGTGGGCCACCTCGTAGCCCTGGGCCAGCAGGGCGTCCCGGAGCCGGCGGACCGCGGCCGTCAGGCCCCACTCCTGCAGGCCCGCCGACAGGTGGAAGCGGACCGGCCTTCGGGCCAGCGACGCCACGCGCCCGGTGAGCCACTCCTCGGGCAGCGCCTCCGCGCGGTGCCCGGACGGCCACCAGAAGGCGCCGGACTGCGCGAGCACGTTCCCGAAGCGTTCGGGCCGCCGCAACGCCGCGTACGCCGCGGCCAGTCCGCCGAGGCCCTGGCCGGCGACGACCGTACGTGCGGGGTCGCCGCTGACCGGCCACCGGCGGGCCGCCCAGGGCAGGAGTTCACGGGTCAGGAAGGCCACGAAGCGGTCGTCACAGGTGAGTTCGCGGCGCCGGGTGTCGCTGTCCAGCGCGTCCGGCATCAGCGCGACCAGCGGCGGCAGCGCGCCGGCGGCCACGAGTCCGTCGAGCAGCGCCGAGACGTCGAGGTGCTGCTGCCACACGTCCCCGTCGAGCAGCACCACCACCGGCAGCCCGGCGAGGTCCTCGTAGCCGGACGGCGCGTAGGCCCACACGCGGCGCCAGTTGCGCAGGTGCGCGCTGCGCATGGTGTGGACGGAGACCTCGCCCACCGGCTGCCCCGGCCCGTCCCGCCGCGCGCCGAGCGGCGCCGGGGCCGCGGGGAGGGCGACCACCGAGAGCGGTTCGGTGCCCCAACGGGTGGGGAAGACCGTCCGGTTGAGCGGATCGCGCCGCGGGTGGCGGCGCAGCCCGCGCAGGTACGCCTGCCCCTTGGGTCCCGAGGGCGCCGCGGCGCCGCCTTCGCCCTCGTCCACGCACAGCACGTACGTGGCACGCCAGTCGGCGCGCATCCTTATCGTCCAGTGCCACACGTCCGTGCCCGGCACGCGCGACATCAGGTTGCCGGCCAGGTCGTCAGGGTCGAGCACCTGGTTGGGCAGGGCCAGTACGGCGCGCGTCCCGGTGGTGCCGCGCCACAGGAAGGTGACCGCGGCGTGCCCGGGGTCGCCGTCCAGGCGCTCCACCAGGGGTGTCCCCTCGGCCTCCACGGCCCGCCAGAACTCCGCCTCGCGCTCGGGGCGGGCGGCCAGCGCCGCCAGCCGCGTACTGTGCGCGCGTTCGACGGGCGCGGGGCGCGGGATGCGGGGCGCGCGCGACGGCGTGCCGTTCGGCGGGCTCCACAGCGTGGACAGCATGATCGGCAAACCCTCCCGGACCCGTCCGACGGCAAAAGAAGGCCAAAATGACGTTCACCATATATTGAAGTCCGCACGCGGCCCGCTCCGTGAGCTCCAAACCCCTGACGGCGCGGGCCGATACGGGGTTCCATGTCCTCACCCGACCACCGGTGACAGAGAGAGGGACCTCTTGGCCACCACCGTGCGACGCACCACCCTCACCCTCCCGGCCAGCCCGCTCGGCCCGGAGAACCCCCTGCCGGCGCTCCGCCCGCCGGGGGACCCGCATGTCCTCGACCCGGCCGAGAGCGCCGCGCTGCCGCCCGGCATGGCCCGGCGCGTCGCCTACGGGCAACTGCGCACCCTGCTCCCGGTAGCGCGCCTCGACGGCTACACCCGTGAGCGCGTTCCCACCGCTCTGGACGCGGTCGTCCTGGAGAACGACCGGCTGCGCGCCACCGTCCTGCCCGGTCTCGGCGGCCGCCTGTACGCGCTGCACCACAAGCCCACGGGCCGCGAACTGCTGCACACCGACCCCGTACTGCAGTACGCCGACTTCGGTCTCGCCGGCGCCTGGTTCTCCGGCGGCGTCGAGTGGAATCCGGGCGCCACCGGGCACACCACGCTCAGCTGCGCCCCGCTCCACGCCGCGCGCGTCCCCGCCCCCGACGGCGGCGAGATGCTCCGCCTCTGGGAGTGGGAGCGGCTGCGCGACCTGCCCTTCCAGATCGACCTGTGGCTCCCCGAGGGCTCCGACTTCCTCTACGCGGGGGTACGCGTCCGCAATCCTCACCACCGGACCGTTCCCCTCTACTGGTGGTCCAACACCGCCGTACCCCAGACACCTGGCACCCGTGTCGTCGCACCCGCCACCCACGCCTGGCACTTCGGCGCCTCCGGCAGCCTCCAGCGGGTGCCCGTCCCCGAGGCGCCCACCGCCTCCGAGCACCCCGCCGACTGGTTCTACGACCTGCCCGACGGCACCCGCCCCTGGATCGCCGCCCTCGACGCGGACGGCCGCGGCCTCGTGCAGACCTCCACCGACGCCCTCCGCGGCCGCAAGCTCTTCGTCTGGGGGCAGGGCCCGGGCGGCCGCCGCTGGCAGCGCTGGCTCGCCGGGGACGAGGGCGACGGCCCCGGCTACCTGGAGATCCAGGCCGGACTCGCCCCCACCCAGCTCGAACACCTCCCCCTGACCGCCGGCGCCGCCGTGAGCTGGCTGGAGGCGTACGGCCCGCTGGAGGCCGCCCCGGGCGCGGATCCGAGCGCCGTGGCGGAACGCCTTGAGGCGGTCCTGCCGCGCGAGCACCTGCGCGCCGCCCACGAGGCGTGGCTGCCCGCCGCCGACACCGAGCCCAAGGACGTCCTCGCCACCGGCTCCGGATGGGGCGCGCTGGAGGTCGCCCGCGGCCGGTTCGACCTGCCCGGTACGCCGTTCGCGCCCGACACCCTGGGCGAGCGGCAGAAGCCGTGGCTGGAACTCCTGCTCGCCGGGGTCTTCCCGAGACTCGGCGAGGACACCGTCCCCGGCCCCGTGCTCGTCTCCCCGGAGTGGCGGGAGCTCCTGGAGACCGCGGGCACGTACGACGGCAACGCGTGGGCCCTGGACTACCACCTGGGCCTTGCCCAGTGGCACGCCGGCGACCGCGCGCAGGCCGTCCGCAGCTGGGAGCGGGCCGCCGCGGGGTCGGATTCGTGCCTCCCGCTGCGCTGCCTCGCCGTCGCCGACGAGAGCGGCGGCAACCCCGAACGCGCCGCGCAGCTCTACCTCGACGCCTTCCGCGCTGTGCCCGTGGGCGAGGCCTGGGCCACCGCCGCGGCGGCCCTGGCCCGCGAGGCCGTGCCGGCGCTTCTTGCCGCCCGCCGTCCCGGCGACGCCGCCGCCGTCCTCGACGTCCTGCCCGCAACGACCCGCGCCCGCGGGCGCTTCAGGCTGCTGCACGCCCAGGTCCTGCTGGCCGCAGGGGACACCGCGGGCGCGCGGGCCGTCTTCGAGGAGGGCTTCACCGTCGACGACCTGCGGGAGGGCGAGGAGTCGCTGCACACCACATGGCGCGCCCTGACCGACGAACCCCTGCCCGCAGGGTACGACTTCCGCATGGCCCCGGCGCCCTGAGGAACCGCCGGCCCGCGGTGCGCGGCACCGCGCGCAGTGGGCCGGTCCACGCACCGCCACGAGGGGGAACCCGATGCCGGCGCCGGCCGGCGCGTGGAGCGCGGTGACGCGCGGCGCTGCACGTCCCTCCGCCGACTCGGCATCTGCCCTGCCGGGTCGGCGCTGGACGGCAGGTTGCCGCGGTACGCCGTCAGCCCAGGGCGAGGAACTCGAGTTGGAGGTTGTCGGGGTCGCGGAACACCACGGTCGAGTAGGCGAAGGGTTCCGTCTCGTCCCGGATGGGTGTGTGGGCGATGCCCAGCTCGTCGAGCCAGGACATCCAGGACTCGAGGTCGGCTCGGGAGCCGACCTGGAATGAGATGTGGTCCAGCCCGGTCCGGGATTCGAGGAAGCCCTCGTGCTGGTTGCCGGTGTTCTTGTGCAACCCGATCACCAGGCCGGAATCGGGGGTGACCAGCAGGACCCCGTACCCGGTCGACTCGCGGTGGAGGTGGTTGAACCTGTGGTCGACGCGTTCGGCGCTGAACAGCCGCTGGTACCAGTCAAGGCTGTCCTCCAGGTTGGACACGGTGAAGGAGAGGTGGTGGACTCCGGTGATCCTGGGGCCGGCGATGACCTGGGCCATGACGTACCTCCGGTGGTGGGGGGTTGGCGCCCGCCGGCGTGCCTCCGGTCAGGTGGGGGCCTTGAGGGGTGCTTTGATGAGGGGCCCCGGCCCGGGCCTCTCACCCGGCGAGCACGGGAGGCGGCCGGGGCCGGACGTCCGGCCTGCTCATCGCTCGAAGGTGCCGTACATGGCCGCCCGGGCGATCGCGTGCGTGAACAGCTGGAACTCCATGAGGGCGGGGGCCGTCGTCCCGGACACCTCCAGTTTCTCCACGTCGACGGCGTGCACCACGAGGAAGTAGCGGTCCGGGCCGTTGCCCGGGGGCGTTGCCGGACCGAGGTACCTGCGGTAGCCGGCGTCATTGGGCAGCGTCACCGCTCCGCCCGGCAGCTCGCTGCCGTCTCCGGCCCCGGCCGGCAGGTCGGTCACGGAGGCGGGGAGGTTGGCCACGGCCCAGTGCCAGAAGCCCGAGGCGGTGGGCACGTCGGGGTCGAACATCGCGACCGTGAAGCTGCGGGTCTCCTCGGGGAAGCCGGACCAGCTCAGCTGCGGTGAGACGTCCGATCCGCCCGCGCCCAGGATGCCGCTCACGTGCTCGCGCGCCAGCCGCCCGCCGTCTGCCAGGGACTGCGAGGTCAGCGAGAAGCCCGGGATCGGCGGCATGAAGTCGTACGGGCCATAGGGCTTGATCATGGCGGTACCTCGCTCCGGGCTACGACGTGGCGTCCGCGCTCTCGCCGATCCAGACGGTCTTGGCGTTCATGAACTCGCGCATGCCCAGGTCCGACAGCTCGCGTCCGTACCCGCTGCGCTTCACGCCGCCGAAGGGGATCTCCGGGTAGCTGGTCGTGTTGCCGTTGATGAAGGCCATACCCGACTGCACGTCCCGTACGAACAGCGCCCGCTCCGTCTCGTCCTCGCTCCACAGGTTGGAACCCAGCCCGTACGGGTGGCCGTTGGCGATCCGGAGCGCCTCCTCCAGCGAGGACACCGTCCACACCTGCGCGACCGGGCCGAAGACCTCCTCGTGGAACATGTTCATGTCGGGAGAGACGTCCGTCAGCACCGTGGGAGGGTAGAACCAGCCGGGCCGGTCCGGCCGTTCCCCGCCCACCAGCACCGTCGCCCCCTTGCTCACGGCATCGGCCACGTAGTCCTCCACGTCACGGCGGCCGGACTCGGTGGCCAGCGGGCCCACGTCGGTCCCGTCGTCCATCGGGTCGCCCACGACCAGCGCGCCCATCTTCGCGACGAACATCCCGATGAAGTCCTCGGCGATGTCCTCGTGGACGAAGAACCGCTTGCCGTTGATGCACGACTGCCCGTTGTTGAGGCATCGCGCCCTGACCGCGGCGTCGGTGGCCCGCTCCAGGTCCGTGGACGGCATCACGATGAAGGGGTCGGAACCGCCGAGTTCGAGGACCACCTTCTTGATCTCGTCCCCGGCGATGGCGGCCACCGACCGTCCCGCGGGTTCGCTGCCGGTGAGCGTCGCGGCCGCCAGGCGCTCGTCCCGCAGCACCTGCTCGACCCGTCCGGAGGAGATCAGCAGGGTCTGGAACACGTCGTCGGGGAAGCCCGCGTCACGGAACAACTGCTCCATGTAGAGCGCGGTCTGCGGCACGTTGGAGGCGTGCTTGAGCAGGCCCACGTTGCCCGCCATCAGCGCGGGGGCGGCGAACCGCATGGCCTGCCACAGCGGGAAGTTCCACGGCATCACCGCGAGGACGACACCGAGCGGCTGGTAGGTGACGTACGTCCGCCGCGCGCCGACGCCGGGGCCGTCACCGGGCCGGTCCCGCAGGAACGCGGGTGCCTCGGCGGCGTAGAAGCGCAACCCGCGCACGCACTTGACCACTTCCTCCCTGGCCGCGCGGAGCGTCTTTCCCATCTCCGTGGTGAGCAGCCGGGCGACGGCGTCGGTCTCCTTCTCCAGGTGGGCGGCGGCCTGTTCGACCCATCCCGCCCGCTGCTCCGGGGTCGTCAGGCGGTACGACGCGGCCGCGGCGGCCGCCCGGGCCATTTTGTCCTCGAGTTCCTCGGGAGTGAGTTCGTCGAACCGCTCGAGGACCTCGCCGGTCACGGGGCTGATCGTTGCGATGGCCATGCTTCCACGCTATGACCGGCCATTCCGACCGGCAATTCAGGCCGCGCCCCGGGGCAGCCGCCGTTGAAGGGCGTCAACGCCCGCTGCCGTGGAGGGGCCCGCGGCCGCTCCGTCCGGCGCCGCACTCGCACCGGTCAGCCGTGGGTCCCGGCCGGAGGGCGCGAAGTGGCACGCGCATTCAGCCGACTTACGGAAGGTGACCGGACGGCGGCGGATCGCGCAGTCCCGTCCGCGGCTCCGGATGCGCGGCACCGGCAAGCGCAGGACCCTGGAAATATCCGACGAAGCGACGGCCACGCCGCCGGTGCAGCATCCGAACCCCTCGCTCTGCACCGGCGCACAGTGCTGTCCGCCGACTGAAGCGAGGCACCCCCATGCAGATGCAAGCAGCTCGCATGCACGGATACAAAGAGCCCCTGCGAATCGAAGAGGTTCCCGTTCCCGATCCGGCGCCGGACGAGATCCTGCTGAAGGTCGCCGCGACGGGCATGTGCCGCAGCGACTACCAGCTCCTCAACGGCTACTTCGAGGTTCCGTTCCCCGTGGACCTCCCCTACATCCCCGGCCACGAGGTCACCGGCCGGGTGGCCGGCCTCGGCAGCGCCGTACCGAATACGGTCGGCTACTCCGAGGGTGACATGGTCGTGGTGAACCCCAGCTGGGGCGACGGCACCTGCCGTCAGTGCCGGGAGGGCAACGAACAGTTGTGCAGCGGCGACGGCAGGTGGGTGGGCTTCGGTCCTCCCGGAGGCTTCGCCGAGTACATGACCGTGGAATGCCGCCATGCGATCCCCGTATCGGAGGACGCGGCGAGGGCGCCCGAGCTCCTCGCCCCGATGACGGACGCGGGCATGACCCCGTACCGCGGGATGCGGAAGCTCCGGGACACCGGCAAGCTCGGCCCCGGCCGTACCGTCGCCGTCACCGGCATCGGAGGCCTCGGCAGCTACGCGGTCCAGTACGCGAAGCTCCTCGGAGGCGGGGCGACCGTGGTGGCGCTCGCCCGTAAGGACAGCAAGCTGGACGTGGCGAAGGAGAACGGCGCCGACTGCGGGATCAACGTGCGCGACAAGTCCACCGAGGCCATCCAGGACGAACTGGAACAGCTCACCGGCCGCAGGACGATCGACGCCATCCTGGACTGCGTGGGCAGCAACGCGTCCATCTCGATGGGGTTCGACCTGCTGGGACCCGAGGGTGTGCTGGTGGCCGTCGGCCTCATGAGTCACCACGTGGAGCACAAGCAGTTCCCCTTCGTGGGGACGGAGCTGACCTACATGGGTTCCTTCTGGGGCAACCACCTGGACCTGGTCGACGTGCTCTCCCTCGCCGAAGCCGGCCTCGTCAAGCACAACGTCACCAAGGTCGGGCTCGAGGACATCAACGACAACCTCGAGGCCCTCGGCCGCGGCGACGTTGTCGGGCGCCAGGTCGTCGTCTTCGAATGACGAACGCGAGGCAGGGCTTTCCCGCACGGCAACCGGCGGGCCGCCCCGGATCCGGCGCCCCTACGACACGCCACTCGCCCACGTACGCCCCGCAAGAGCGGCACCGAGTGCGAGTGACTCCCGTCGAACGCGCATGACCGTTCCCTCGCTGGGTACGCGCAGCCCCCGAGCCACCCCGTACGCAAGCAACGGAAAGGGAACGGCCATGACCGACTTCACCACTCCGAACGGTGCGCAGCCCCCGGCGCAGCGAGCCCTGCACGAGATCGCCACCGGTGGTGACAACGCGGCCGCGCTCAGCACCCTGGCGGCCAGCGACATCCTGCTGCCGGTGCCGGCGCCGCCGGAGGAGCCCGCCGAGGACGGGGCGGAGCAGGAGACGATCAGCCTGCCGGTCTTCGAGCAGGAGGACGGGACGAAGCTGGTCCCGGTCTTCACCTCCGAGGTGCGCCTGGCCCACGCCCTGCCGAACGCGCGGGGCTACCGCATCCTGCCCCTCGCGGCGCTGAGCAGCGGCTGGCCGTCGGACGACCTCACGCTCGCGATAGACGCCGGGTCGCCGGACACCCTCACCATCAAGGGCGAGGGCGTCCGGGCGCTGGCGGGCCTGTCCGGCTGACGGCGGCCCACCCGTCCGCACGTGCGGAGCGGGCCGCACCTCTGGGGAGCGCGGCCCGCTTCGTGTGTCCGGGTCAGAGCGGCCGGTAGACGGTCAGGGCCTCGTTGGCCTTGTCGATCACCAGGTCGCGCGGCGCGGGCGCCACCTCGCCGTCGAAGGCCAGGCGGGTGCCGGGCTCGATGCCGCCGATCCGCATCCGCCGCAGCAGGGCCGTGGTGGAGCCGGTGAGGGCGGCCGCGAGCAGACGGGTGCGGGCGTACGGGCTGCCGGGGACGATGCGCACGTCGAGCTGCCCGTCCGACAGGGCACGGCGGCGCACCGGAGCCGGGCCCAGGCTGCGGTAGGCGCCGTTGCCGGCGAAGAGCATCCACACCGAGTGCCGCCGCCCGTTGATCTCGAGGTCGATCGGGTCGGAGGTGCGCAGCACGTGCAGCGCGGCCAGCACGCCGGCGGGCCAGCTGCCCACGCGCCGCGACCAGCGTTCGCGGTAGCGGACCAGGTCGGGATAGACGCCGATGCTGAAGGTGTTGAGGAAGACCGTGGACCCCGCGGACCCGGCGTCCTCGCCCGCGGCGTCGCCGGTCGGGGTGACCCGTGCGACGTCGACGGCGATGGCGGTGCCCTCCCGGACCGCCCGCGCGGCATCGTCGATGCTCTCGATCGACAGGTCGAGCGCGAAGTGGTTGTACGTACCCCCCGGGGAGACGAGCAACGGCACACCGTGCCGCAGCGCGACCGACGCGGCGAGGCTGACGCTGCCGTCCCCGCCGTGGATGCCGAGCGCGCCGCCCGCCTCCGCGGCCCGCTGGGCCGCCTTCTCCAGCATCTCGGCGAGGTCGTCGTCCTCCGAGCACTCGTCGACGACGGCCTCGGGCAGTGCGCCGCGCAGCCGTTCGGCCGGTGAGCCGAGCAGCGGCGGCGGCCCGGACACCTCGTTGACCACCGCGTACAGTCCGCGGCCGTCCGGCAGGGCCGGTGCGTCGGCCCGGGGGGTCGGGGGCACCGCGAGCTGCCGCCCGGTCGGGACGAGGCCGCGTACGGCGAGGGCCGCGCCCGCGCCGAGGGCCATCCCGGCGGCGACGTCGCTGGGGTAGTGCACACCGGTGTAGATCCGCGAGAACGCCACGGACCAGGCGACCGGCAGCACCGCGGCCCCCCAGCGGGGCGACTCCAGGGCGACGCCCGCGGCGAAAGCGGCGGCCGACGCGGCGTGGCCGGACGGGAAGGACGTCGTGCCGGGCTGCCGTGCCAGCCGGCGTATGACGGGCACGGCGTCGAGGACGGGGCGGTTGCGGCGCACCGCGCCCTTGCCGATGGTGTTGACCACCGCCGACGCGACCGCCAGCGAGCCGGCCCCGCGCAGGGCGGCGCGCCGGCCGCTGCGACCGCCGACGGCCGCGATGCCGGCCGCGACCCCGAACCACAGCAGCCCGTGGTTGGCGGCCCTGCTGAGCCGCGGCAGCACCGGCTCGGCGGCCGGCCACGAACGGGTCGCCACGTTCAGGAACAGCTCCTTGTCCCATGCGCTCAGGATCCGGCGCACAACGACTCCCTCCATGATCGGTCGATTCCCGGGCGGTGCGGGCGGATGCGGCCGCGCGGCGCGCGGGGCCGGTGGTCCGGCCCCGCGGCCCGCGTCGCGGTCGTGCGGTCCGCGGTCGTGCGGTCCGTCAGGCCTCCGGGCGCATGCCCAGGGTCCGTACGACTTCCTGGACGTTGGCGTACCGGCGGTTGTCGCCGGGGAGTCCGTCCACCAGGTCGGTCAGCGGGTCCGGCGCGTGCCGGTCGCGCAGGGCACGCAGCAGGTCGCCGCGCCGTGCGGGGAACGGCTGCCGGGTCAGGTGCCTGGCGAGCTCGAACCGCACCGCCGCGCCCTCGGGGGCACCCGCCCACGCCGGTCCCGTGCCGACCTCGGGGTCGTCGTCGGCGGCGGGTTCGGGGTCGTGCCACTCCTCGACCCGGGTGGAGTGCCCGGAGCGCAGCATCTCGCGCAGTTCGTGCTTCATCTCGTCGTCACGGTGGACGCTCAGACGGTCGCTTCCTCGTTGCACGGTGGCTCCTTTCCTCAGGGGTCAGGTCTCTCCATCGTCTACCCGGACCAGGGATCCGATGCCTGTTGAATGCCCACAGAAGCGGATGAATCCCCGCACCGGGGGTACCAAACGGGCGAGGTGACCGGGAGGCGAAAGGAAGGTGCGCGCCCCATGAGCCGCTACCCCGGCGGGGTCGACCCCGCAGACCTGGACGAACGACAACTGGTGCAGGAACTGGAGTCGGTCCACCGGACCCGCCACGAGACGCTGCTCTACGGCTCCGGCGCGGCCCTCGACGCCCACAACTCGCGGATGGCGGCCCTGGAGGGCGAGTACCTGCGCCGCCATCCCCAGCGGATGGTCTCCTCCGGCCGTACCCGGGCCGGGGCGAGGGCCCGGACGCTGCGGATGCCGGTCCAGGCCCAGCAGTAGCGCACCGGGCGGGGAACACCCGTGCGTGCGGGGCGGGGGGGGGGGGGGCGCCCGCCGCGGGCCGACAGGGACCACAGCAGCCCCGGTGAGCGGCGCCCCGAAGCGCCGGGGAAGGCGGCGACCGCAACCCCCCCCAG
>NZ_JBHYMQ010000058.1:0-56227 GCF_042742985.1 Streptomyces sp. NPDC058864
ACGGGACGTCGGGCAGGGGCCGGATGTTGGTAGCGGGGGCGGGATTTGAACCACGCGACCTCTGGGTTATGAGCCCAGCGAGCTACCGAGCTGCTCCACCCCGCGTCGGTCCGTCCACCATACGTTCCTCGGGCCGACCGTGCAGGGATTTATCGCGAAGGCGCGCCGGTGACAGCATCCGGTCATCTGAAGCGGGCCACTGTCCGTCACCGAGCCGGGGCGCCGGTTGCCGGTTGCCGGTTGGGACGAACCACTCGTCGCCGCACCGGAGATGACGCGGCGCTCGTCGAAGGCGCTTACGACGCCGTTCGCGACAGGGGATCGCGTCTCACCTGCGGACGACCGGGTCACGCCCGGCGTGGTCAGCCGCGATGGGTTTCCAGCAGCCGCAGCCAGACTTCGCCGAGGGTGGGGAAGGCGGGGACCGCGTGCCAGAGCCGGTCGAGGGGCACCTCGCCGGCGACCGCGATGGTGGCCGAGTGCACCAGTTCCCCGACGCCGGGGCCGGCGAAGGTGACGCCCACCACCGTGTTGCGGTCGGTGTCGACGAGCATACGGGCGTGGCCGCGGTAGTCCTCGCCGTACTGGTGGGCACCGGCGACGTGCGCGAGGTCGTAGTCGACGACCTCGATGCGGCGCCCGCTGCCCTCGGCCTCGCGGCTGGTCAGACCGACGGAGGCGACCTCGGGGGTGGTGAAGACGACCTGGGGGACGGCCGCGTGGTCGGCGGTGGCGACATGCGTGCCCCAGGGGGCGTCGTCGACGGGTTCTTGCTTGGCGCGCGCGCCGATGACGCTGCCGGCGATCCGCGCCTGGTACTTGCCCTGATGCGTCATCAGAGCGCGGCGGTTGACGTCGCCCACGGCGTACAGCCAGCCGCCGTCGACGCCGGTGACACGGAAGGTGTCGTCGACGGTCAGCCAGTCGCCGGCGGTGAGACCGACGGTCTCCAGGCCGACGTCGCGGGTCTGCGGGGCGCGGCCGGTCGCCAGCAGGATCTCGTCCGCGGCGAGCTGCCCGCCGTCGGAGAGCGTCATCCGCACCTCGCCGCCTTCGCGGGCAAGGGAGGTGACGGTGGTGTCGAAGCGGATGTCGACGCCCGCTTCGCGCAGTCCGTCGGTGACCAGTTCGCCGGCGAAAGGCTCCATGCGCTGCAGGAGTCCGTTCTCGAGGACGAGCATGGTGACCTGGGAGCCGAGGGCCTGCCAGGCGGTGGCCATCTCGACGGCGACCACACCGCCTCCGACGACGGCGAGGCGGCCGGGCACCTTGTCGGCGCTGGTGGCCTCGCGGCTGGTCCAGGGGCGGACGGTGTCGAGTCCGGGGATGGGGGGCAGGGCGGCGCGGGTGCCGGTGGAGACGGCGACGGCGTGCCGCGCGGTCAGGGCGACGGTGCCGCCGTCAGGGGTCCGCACGGCGACCTGCTTGGGGCCGGTGAGGCGGCCGTGGCCGCGTACGAGGTCGACGGAGACCGAGTTCAGCCAGTCGACCTGGTCCTCGTCCTTCCAGTACGAGGACATCTTGTCGCGGTGTGCGAGGACCGCCTCGACGTCCAGCGGGCCGGCGACCGCCGGGTCGAGTCCGGGTATCCGGCTCGCGTCGGCACGTGCCACCACGGGTCGCAGCAGGGCCTTGCTGGGGTCGCAGGCCCAGAACGAGCACTCCCCGCCCAGGAGTTCGCGCTCCACGATCACGGTGGTGAGCCCTGCGGCGCGGGCCCGTTCGGCCACGTTCTCGCCGACCGGCCCCCCGCCGATGACGATCACGTCGTAGGTGCGGGTGGTCTCGTTCATCGCTGCTGTGTTCCTCACTGTTCGGTTCCTCATTGCTTGCGTGACATGGTCGGAGATTTCAGCGGGGGTGCCCTTTGCCGACTGCGATTGCCGTGACCCGCCGCCCTGGTGGCTGGGAGGGGTTGTCAGCGGCCGGGGAGGCGCTGCGAGACCTCCTGGAGCACCCAGCCGTTGCCGTCCGGGTCGCTGAAGGTGAGGAAGGAGCCGTAGGAGGCCCGCTCGGGATGCAGGCCGGCCAGCCGCTCCTGACCAGGGCTGCTGTGGGTGGCGTCGCCGTCCTCGTGGCTGTGGAAGAGGAGGCCGCCTGCGTCGTGGAAGATCTCGCTGACTTCGATGCCGCGTCCGGTGAGCTCCGCGTGGGCCTCCTCGATGTCGGAGACGATGAGATACAGGCCCTGGAGCGAGCCGGGTGCGATGGGGGTCATCCCCTCGCCGAAGATGATCGAGCACTCGGAGCCGGGCGGTGTGAGGTGGACGATCCGGAAGTCCTCGCTGGCCGTGTAGTCGACGTCCAGGCGGAATCCGGCCTTCTCGTAGAAGTCCTTGGCCCGGTCGATGTCGGAAACGGGCAGCACGATCATTTCGAGCTTCAGATTCATGGGGGTTTCCTTGCTTCTTTGACGCTGGCGTGCAATCCAGAGAAGCAGCCGGAAAGGCGTCCGGGAGCGGTGCAGCAGGCCCGCTTTGGACGTGGCCCGCTGGTCCAGGTACTGGCAGACCCCCTCAGCGCCGTAGCTCCGGGAGGTGCCCGGGCGACGGCAGTACCGTCGCGGGCACCTTGCGGCGCTGACTGCCGGACGGGGTCTGGTCGTGCTGCGGCCCGGACTCGGCCCACTTTCCGGATATTCCGGGCGCGCACGCCATTTGCGTCGCCGTGGATATCGAAAATATGCGGCCCTTGGACGTCATTCGCTGGATCACCGGCAGGAAACGCGATGGCTCTGATCCGCGTTATCAGGTCGACGGGCCGTGTAATTCCGATGCCCGCCTTGCCGAAATGACGCGTCGCGGGCTAACCTCAACTTATGGCCAAGGCGTCGTCCGCTTCGGGTGACAACAAGGAGCTGAGCGACTTTCTGCGTTCGCGCCGCGCCCGGGTGACTCCCGAACAGGCCGGGGTCACACCGGGAACAAGTCGCCGTGTTCCGGGACTGCGCCGCGAGGAGGTCGCCCTCTCGGCCGGACTGAGCGCGGACTACTACATCCGCCTGGAACGCGGGCGGGTGGCCAATGCCTCAGAAGCGGTCCTGGAGGCCGTGGCGCGCGCTCTGCGGCTGGACGATGTCGAGCGTGCGCATCTCTTCGCGCTGGCCAGACCACAGTCCGTGGCCTCGGTGAGCCGGCCCCTCCATCCGCGACGGGTGCGTCCGGGTGCGTACGCGCTGCTTGAGGTTCTTCGGGACACTCCCGCCATGATCCTGGACGGCCGGATGGACGTCCTCGCCCTCAATGCGATGGCGCGCGCGATATTCGCCGATTTCGAGAGCATGCCGATCTGTGAGCGCAATTTGGCGCGTTTTATGTTTCTCGACCCCGTGGCGCGTGAGCTATTTGTCGAGTGGGACATGGCCGCCCGCATGGTCGTCACAGGTTTGCACCTGTATGCCGGCCGGCGCCCGAACGATCCGCAACTGACCGAGCTGGTCGACGGACTGTCGGTGGCGGACGCGGACTTTCGCCGATGGTGGGCCGCGCACGATGTCGAGGCGTTTTCCCACGGCACAAGGCACTACCGGCATCCCGTTGTCGGCGAATTCACCCTGAACTACGAGACGCTCATATTTCCGGGCGACCCGGACCAGTGGCTGTTCGTGAGCACCGCCGAACCCGGCTCACCCTCCTTCGCCGCCTTGCGCGCCCTCGCCGGCCGGATCGACAACCCGGACACCTAGGTTCCGCCCGACGGATCCTGAGGTCGCAGGGTGCGGCGCATGCTCAGCTCCCTACCCGCTACGGGGCCGGGCCGCGGGTTTGTTCAGAGGTCGTCGGGGTCTTCTTCGCTTTGTAGGCGTGTGCCGATGTCGGTGGCCCATTGCAGCGCCCACGTCCTGAGGATGTCGATCTGTTCGACGTGCCAGCCACGCTCCGTGAGTCCGTCGCTCACGGCGCGGACGATCTCTTCTATGGGTGCCGGGTTTTCGGTGGCTACGTCGAGGTCCTGGGAGAGACGGTCGACCAGGCCGTGGGCTTGGACAGCGTACCCGCCGGTGATCACCAAGGGGTAGGGCGTTCCGATGTCCAGGACGTCGGCCAGGAGGCGCCGATGTGGTTCGGAGAGGTTCACGCGGCGGCGGTGGCCTTGCCCGTGGGAAGTTCGAGGAAGCGGTTCTCCCAGGCGTCGCGCAGGGGACGGCTGATCAGCGTCCGCAACACCGGCCACTGGGCGATGAGCAGGCCGCGGTCGAGGAACATGATCAGGTCCTGTCGCTGCCCCTCCGTGAGTACGGTGCGGTACAGGCTCATTCTGGAGCGGGGCTGGCCGAGCCCGTACGAACGCCGACCGGACCAGACGACGTGCAAGGGCAGATCCACTGTGCCGGCCGTCGGACCGGCGAGCTCATCCAATGACGTGGGAAGCCGCTGTGCGTACTGCTCGCGCAACATCTCGAATGGGCTCGGCGTGAAGGACGCGGACATGATTCTCAGCATCCTTCCTCCGGAAGCGCAGAGACCACACAACGGCGAGAAGGCCCGAACTGCGTTCTCGCCGTCACAGCCGTGGGCATCCGGGGCAGGTCCTCCGGCACGTGCCGCGCGAGGCTTGTGTCCGCACCGAGCACCGGCAGATCAGGCCCTTCACCCACGTGGCGGGGCCGCTGGGTGGGCGGGGGCGCGCGCTCTGCGTCCGAAGGGGGGAGGCGGCGGGGCGGCACGCGGTTTTGGCCAGCAACGTGGTCCTCTCCCGGGTCCAGCCACAAGTGTTGGTTACTTTCTGTAGCCTGATGCGGGATGGATCGTGGGGCTGCGGGGTACGAGGGGGTACGGCGGCATGGCGCGTACGTGGTTGTAGCGCCCCCGATTCTGCCGTGGTGGGGCGAGAGGCAACGCCGCTGAGCTCCGAGCTTCCGGATCGACAGGGCTTTGGGGAGGAGCCGGGGCATGGGGATGGCGCTGTTCATCGTGCCGGCCGTGGCCGGCGTCGGGCTGCTGGCGGTGGGCCTGGTTCGTGCCGGGAGGCGCGAGGCGGGGGCGGAGCGGGCCCGGCTGGTCGAGGACGCCAAGCGGCAGGCGCGCCGGACGTTGGACGCGGTCTGGAAGATGGGCGACCGCGAGTTCGAGGAGTACGTCGCTGAGCTGTGTCGCCGGGACGGGTGCACCGAGGTGAAGCGGGTCGGTGGTGCGGGTGATCTGGGTGCTGACGTCACAGGGCTGCTGCCGGACGGGCGTCGGTTCGTCGTCCAGTGCAAGCGGTACGCCAGGTCGCGCACGGTGGGCAGCCGCGATATCCAGACGTTCAACGGCACGGCTCGCGCCGAGCACGGCGCCGACGTGCCGGTCTTCGTCGCCTCGTGCGTGTTCACCAAGCCTGCCCGCGAGTTCGCCGGCCGGCACCGGCTGCACCTGATCGACATCGACCTGCTCGGGTTCTGGAACAACGGAACCCCGCTGACGGCGCTACTGGATCTGGACATCAGCCGCTCCGGCACCAACCGCAGGCTGTCCGCCGATCCTGACTGATCATCGCCCGCCGGTCGATGCCTGCGCGCCGGCCCGCACGCCGGCTGCTGCGCGCCGAGTTCAGGAGAGACGCGACCTCACCGCACAACGGACACGTCGAGGATCACCTCGACGCCCGCGGGCGAGGCCGTACGGGGCGGGCTGCCTTCCCGGCAGCAGGACTTCGCGGACCGGCCTCAGCGTGGGTGATGAGCTCGTGGCCCGGGCCTTCGGGCCAACCCACCTCCAACCGCGTCCGATGCCGCCTCGACTTAAACCGTTTCATTGATCTCTCGAATCTGTTCCATCAGTTCTGTCCGGCTCGTTGCCAGAGTGGTGCGATGGCCTCCAGAGTGTGATTGAAGCGTTTCAGTCCCCCTCGTGAGGAGCGCCTGTGCGTCAGCAGTTCGCCGCCGCGCTCGCTGCATCCGTCTTCGTCGTGGTGGCAACCGCGACGACGACGGCAGCGAGTCCACCCGCCGCCCCAGCCCCCGCACCCGCCGCAACGAGCGTCAGCCATCTGACGGTCAACGCCCTTGACGACCCGCCCGGTATCCCGCCCACGGCGCCCACCCTCGGCTGGCAGCTCGCCTCCGAGCGCCGTGGTGTCACGCAGCGGGCGTACGAGATACACGTCGCCTCTTCGAGCGACCGCCTCGACGACCCCGACGTCTGGGACAGCGGCAAGGTCTCCTCCGGTCAGTCGGTGGGCGTCCGCTACGGCGGCCCCGCGCTGCGGCCGCAGACCGACTACGTCTGGTCCGTCCGCGTGTGGGACGACCGGGGCGTCGCCTCCAAGTGGAGCGCGCCCGCCACGTTCGGCACCGCTCTCGGCGACCGGCCGTGGACCTCCTCGTGGATAGGTGCGGACACACCGGCGCTGGGTGCCAAGTGGACCGACTACACGATCAAGTTCACGGCCTCCGACATCAACGGGGCGCTCGGCGTCTACTTCCGCGGCCAGGACACCGAGAACGCCTACATGTGGCAGATCAGCGACGCCGAGGACGCGCTCCGCCCGCACGTCAAACGCAACAGCAACTACGCGGTCCTCAAGGCGACACCCTTCCCGGCCGGGTTCGACTTCGCCACCGCGCACGACTACGCGATCGCCGTCGACGGCGACACGATCACCACCACCGTGGACGGCAAGGAGCTGGACCGGCGCACCGATGCGACGTTCGCGGGCCCCGGCTCGATGGGCTTCCGCACCAGCGGCGCGGAGCGCGGTCTGGTCCGCGACGTCACGGTCACCGGCGCCGACGGCACCGTCCTGGTCGACACCGACTTCCCGGCGGGCGACCGCACCTTCGCGTCCGGCACGGTGACCGCCGACGGCCTGCGCGTCGACAGCGCGGGCGGCGAGGCATGGCTGCGCCGCGACGAACCCGTCCCGCTGCTGCGCAAGGAGTTCGACCTCGGCGGCAAGAAGGTAGCCCGGGCGCGCGTCTACGCCTCGGCACGCGGCGTGTACGAACTGCGCCTCAATGGTGCGCGGGTGGGCAACGCCGAACTCGCTCCCGGCTGGACGGCGTACGACAAGCGCATCGACTACCAGACCTACGACGTCACCCGGCAGGTCCGCGCCGGTGCCAACGTACTGGGCGCCGAGGTCGCACCGGGCTGGTACAGCGGCAAGGTCGCCATGTTCGGCACCGACGTCTACGGCAAGGACAACTCGGTGATCGCCGAGATGCTTGTCGATTTCACCGACGGCACCAGTACCACCGTCCGTACCGACGGCACCTGGACCACCGCCTCCGGTCCGACCCGCGAGGCCGACCTGCTCGACGGCGAGTCCTTCGACGCACGGGTGGCGAAGCAGGTCGCCGGCTGGGACAAGCCCGGCTTCGACGACGCGAACTGGGCCGCGGCGGACGTCCGCGACGAGCCGGTGAACGTACTCGAGCCGCAGACCGCCGTCGACGTACGGGTCACCCAGGAGCTCAGGACCGCGAAGCGGATCGCCTCGCCGACCGCCGGCACCTACCTCTACGACCTCGGCCAGAACATGGTCGGCCACGTACGCCTCACCCTCAAGGGCCAGCCGGGCCGGACGGTGACGATCCGGCACGGCGAGGTCCTCAACCCCGACGGCACGCTCTACACCGCGAACCTGCGCACCGCGAAAGCGACCGACCACTACACCTTCGCCGGCGACCAGCCGGAGACCTTCGAGCCGTCGTTCACCTTCCACGGCTTCCGATACGTCGAGATATCCGGCGTCGACGAGGCCCCCGCGGCCAAGGACCTGGTCGGTGTCGTCGTCGGCACCGACGGCGACCTCACCAGCAGCCTCGACACCAACTCCGCCCTGGTCGACCAGCTGCACAGCAACATCGTCTGGGGCATGCGCGGCAACTTCCTGTCGATCCCCACGGACACCCCGGCGCGCGACGAGCGGATGGGCTGGACCGGCGACATCGACGTCTTCGCCCGCACCGCCGTCTACAACATGGACGCGCAGTCCTTCCTGACCAAGTGGCTGCAGGACCTGAGGGACACCCAGCGGCCCAACGGCTCGCTGCCCGGCGTCGCCCCCGTCGTCCCCGGCCGCTTCGACGGCGGCTACGAGTCGGCCGGCTGGATGGATGCCGGCGTGCACGTGCCGTGGACGGTGTGGCAGGCGTACGGAGACACCGACGTCATCCGCGAGAACTACGACATGATGAAGAAGTACGTCGACTTCCTCGACGCCGATTCCACCGGCCACATCCGCTCCGCCGGCGGCTATCTCGACTGGCTCAACCTCGACGACGCGACCCCGGCCGACGTCCTCGACACCGCGTTCGTCGCCAAGAGCACCCGTGAGTTCGCGCAGATGGCGGCCGCCGTCGGCCGGGACGGCGACGCGACGGCGTACCAGCAGCGATACGAGGCGATCAGGTCGGCGTACCAGGCGGCGTTCATCGGCGCCGACGGCACGGTGAAGGGCGACAGCCAGACCTCGTACATCCTGACGCTGACCAACGACCTCGCCCCCGCCGACCGGCGCGACAAGGTCGTCGCCAACTTCGTCAAGACCCTCGAGCGCCGCGACTACCACCTGTCGACCGGCTTCCTCGGCGTCGACGGACTGCTGCCGGCCCTCACGCAGGCCGGCCGCTCCGACATCGCCTACCGGCTGCTGCAGCACACGGACTACCCGTCCTGGGGCTACGAGATCGGGAAGGGCGCGACCACGGTCTGGGAGCGGTGGAACTCCATCAACCCCGACGGCACCTTCAACGACGTGGGGATGAACTCGTTCAACCACTACGCGTACGGCGCGGTCGGCGAGTGGATGTACCGCACCATGGCAGGCGTCTCGGCGGCCGAGCCGGGCTACCACAAGGTGCTCATCGCCCCGGAGCCCGGTGAGGGCATCGACCACGTCGACTTCAGCCACCGGACGCCGTACGGCACGGTGCGCAGCGCGTGGGACACGACCTCCGGGTCGATGAAGCTCGACGTCACCGTGCCGGCGAACACCACCGCCGAAGTGCGCATCCCGGCGGCGAACCGCTGGGCGGTCACCGAGGGCGGTACGCCGGTCAGCGAGGTCGACGACGTGACGTTCGTCAAGGAGGCCGACGGGGACGTGGTGCTGGAGGTCGGCTCGGGGCACTATGCGTTCGCGGTCGACCCGGTGCTCGGGGATCTCGGGGCGGCCCGGGCGCAGGCGGCGTCGTTCTCCGACGATGTCGACGCGCTGCAGGTGCGCGGTCCCGGCAAGATCGCCAAGGGTCACCTGCAGGTGCGCACGGGGCTGATGCGGACGGAGCTCGCGGCTGCGTGGCGCCTGCAGAGCCAGGGCGCGGACGAGCGGCTGACCGCCGCCGCGGTGCACCGTGCGCTCGCCGGCGCGGCGGACCTCGACCGATGGACGCAGACGTACGCCGAACAGGGCGCGATCGACAAGACGGCCGCCGCGGCGCTGCGTGATGCGCTGAGCGGCATCGAGCGGACCCTCTCGCGGGCATCGTCGCGCCTGGTCGGCGCGGTGGCCACGCTGGACGTGCCGTCCGGCGAGATGCTCCCGGGCGATGTCGTCCGCGTGAAGGTTGCGTTGAAGAACACCGGCAGGCGGCCGCTGACCGGCGTCGATTCGTCTCTGCGGGCACCCAGCGGCTGGACTGTGAAGTCCGTGGGCCGGCACGCGTCCACCGCGGGCGCGGGCAGTACGCTCGAGCACGCCTACGACGTCACGGTCGCGACCGACGCGCAGGCGTCCTTGGCCGACCTCACCGGCTCGGTGTCCTACCAGTACGCGGGAGGAACGGCGACGCTACCGGTGTCGGCGGGCCTGCCCGTCGCCCCGGGCGTCGCCATCAAGGGGGTGTCCACCACGCCCGACCCGGCAGGTCCGGGGGAGGAGGCCACCGTCGCCGCCGTGCTGACCAACCGCACCGACGTGGTGCAGTCCGGCAAGCTCACGCTGGCCCTCCCCGACGGCTGGCCGACACCGAACCCGGTCGACTACCGGCTGGACCCGGGGGAGGAGACGACGGTCGAAGCCGTCGTCACGGTGCCGCTCACCGTCGTCCAGCAGAAGGCCACGGTCACCGTGGCGACCGGATCGACGACCGCGGAGCAGGCGACCGGCGCGATCGCGGTCTCGCTGCCCACCCCGCCCGCGAAGTCGAGCGACCACGTCGACCTCGGTGACGGTCCGTCGGAGTCCGCCCACCGCCTGACGGCGTCGGAGCACTCGGGGACGAACACCGAGGCTGGGCTGACCCGGCGCTACACCCACTCCTCCTACCCGGGCGGCTGGTTCGAGTTCGATGCCGCCGTACCCTCCAGCGGCCGTTTCGTGGTCCGCGTCGTCGAGACCTTCGACGGTGCGCGGCGCAAGACCTATGACGTCCAGGTCGACGGCAAGGTGGTGCACAGCGTCGACCTGAGGCGAAGCGAGGGCGGCCAGGGCACCATCACCCACCAGTTCGTGGTCGACCCGTCCGCCGGCACGTCGGACGGCACGGTGCGGCTCCGCTTCCAGGACACCGGCGCCGACTACGACCCCTCGATCGCCGATGTGTGGGTGGTGCCGGTCGACTGATCCCGCGGGCAGCACGTCGTGTGCCTGAGGACCCCTGTGACGGGGTTCTCAGGCACACGCCTCCCGGCGGGGGGGGCGATTTTCTCGGCCCCGTCGAAAGGGCTGCCTGAGGAGTTGGCCGGGCCGTGGCGGACCGCTGCCGAGCGGCGCAGTCACGAGACACACGAGAGGGGCTCAGGAAGGGGACTGCGCGGAAATGAGGATGTACGACCTGAAGGGCTCCCGCGACCTCGACTCGGTCGAGCCCATCTGCAGCCGGCACGTCTCCCGCGACGACGAGGACCTCGAGGCCGTTCTGCACGGCCTGCGCTCCGGGATCACGGAGTGCAGGCGGCGCACCGAGTTCATCCGCTCCCTGCCGATCTCCGAAGGCGGCGACGGAGGCCCGCGAACCGGTTCCGGGAAGGGCCTGATGTTTTACCCCGACCCGAAACCAGTACCGTCCTCGACACCGGCCTTCACCTGCACGGTTTCGGGTTTCGGGCCCGTTGCCCCTCCCCGCGGGCCCACCTCGACGAGCGGCCTGCGGCGAGACCTCGGACACTGAGATCATCACCACCGAGCAGTGATCACCTAGCTAGGGGCTGGGCATGGCCGCACCACGATCCGACAAGCGGCGCTCCTTGCTCCTGGCGATCGTCTCGGTGTGCGCCCTCGCTCTCGGAGGAGTACTGCTCGGGCTGACGCTGCACACTCAACGATCAGACTCACCCAGTGCTCCCGGAAGCACTCCCCGTACATCCCAGCCTTCGTCGCCCGATCAGACGCGTCCACCCTCCGCCGGCGCTCCCGGTGGTGGCGGCGGCGCTCCCCCCACATCGTCGCCGTCGTTCGCTCAGTCGGCGCCGCCCTCCGCCAGCGCTTCCGAAGGCGCTCCTCCTCTGCCCCTGCCGTCCGGGGCCTCGCCGCCGCGCACGATTGCCGCCAGCACTCCACCGCCGAACGCGAGCGATCAGAGCACAACCGCGGAGGTCTTCACGGCGGTGACAGGGGCGATCTCCGCACTGGGCGGCATGTGTGGCGGCGTAGCAGCGATCATGACCGCCCGGCGCTCTGCGCGCGCCAACGCGACAACTCCCCAGGCCGATGCCGACCGGCGGTCCACCTGACGGAACAGGTCCCAAAGCGCGGTGAACAGGCCGGGGCCTCCGGCCTGTCACCACGAAGCTCATGGGGGTGGCGGGACCATGCGTACCCGAACGACCACTCTGGCCCTCGCAGCCATCATCACGGCCATCCGGGCCCTCACGGCTGCGACGGCTCCGAGCCCGATCCAGCCGCCTGCAGGACTGCTCTGCCAACGCCCTCGACACCCCCGTCAAGGCCGGTGACAACGCCCGGGGAACCAACCGCCCTGCCTGGCGGCCTTCCGGGACTGGCAGCCGCGTTCACCGGGAGCCCTGGGAGCCCAGGGCTCCCGCGTGAGCGGTTGTGCGTGGCGTCAGCGTGCGAACTTCTCGATGGCCGCCGGGGTGACGGGGGTGAAGAAGTTGACGAGGTTGCCGTCGGGGTCGCGGAACAGGAGCGACCGGTTGCCCCAGGGCATCGTGGTCGGCTCGTTGACGAAGTCGTCCACGAAGTCGCTCAGGTTCCGGTGAACGCGGTCCACGTCGTCGACGAGGAACTCGGTGATCACGCTGTGGTTGTCCGCCGGGCGGGCAGAGCCCGCGGCGAACAGCGGGACGGTGCGGGTGCCGGCGATCGCGAGGGTGGCGCCCGCGGTCTTGAGTTCGGCGAAGTCCTCGGTGGCCCACGTCGCCCGTGCCCCTGTGGCTTGCTCGTAGAACTCGACGAGGCGCGTGACGTCGCTGGTGATGATGCGGATGGAGACGAACTCCATGGGGATCTCCTTGGCTGTGCTGAAGGGCGTGCACTGCGCAGGCTAGGAGAAATAGTGGACAGATTCGGTCCTGTATTCGCGTTAGGCTGTCAGCATGCCTCGCCCCACCGCTCGCGTGCTGACACTCCTGGAGCTGCTGCAGTCGGGCGGCACCCGGACGGCGGCCGAACTCGCCGACCGGCTCGGCGTCGAAGGGCGCACCGTGCGGCGGTATGTCGAGCAGCTGATCGACCTGGACGTGCCGGTGGAATCGGTGCGCGGCCGTTACGGCGGGTACCGACTGGCCCCCGGGTACCGCCTGCCACCGCTCATGCTCAGCGACGACGAGGCGCTGGCCGTGCTGCTCGGCCTGGTCGCGGGCCGCCGAACAGGGTTGACGACGACGGAGCGCACGGCGAACGAGACGGCCGCGGCGAAGATCCGGCGGGTGCTCCCCGGACACGTCGCCCGTCGGCTCGACCTCCTCCTGGACGCCCTCGCCTTCACGGATCAGCCCGGCGAGTTCGCCACTCCGGACGCCGAGGTCCTGCTCGCCATCGCCGATGCCGTGCGCCACCGCCGACCGCTGTCGATCCGCTACACCGACCGCGACGGCCGGCGCAGCGAACGCACGCTGCACGCGTACGGGATCGTCGCCCATTCGGGCCGGTGGTACGTCACGGGCCTGGACGCCCGGATCGGCGAGGACCGGACCTTCCGGCTCGACCGCATCGCGGACGCGAGGACCCTGCCCGGCTCTTTCGATGTGCCTGCGGGTCCCGAACCGGCACAGCGCGTGTTGTCGGGGTTCGCCACGGCCGAGTACCGGCATGAGGTGACCTTGCGGGTCCACGGGACAGTCGAGCAGATCCGCGCCCACCTTCCCGCCGGCGTCGCGAGTGTGGAGGAGCATGCGCCCGCGGCAGGCCAGGACGAGACAGCCGAGCGCTGGCTGCGCGTGGAACTGCGGGCGGAGCGGCTCGATTGGCTGCCTCCCGTACTCGCCTCACTCGACCGCCCGTTCGTCATCGAGCGCCCCGATGAACTGCGCGACCTCGTCATCGCGCTTGCCGATCGCCTTGCGTCCTACGCCCACCAAGCCGGCGACCCGAGGAACCTCTGAGGAGGTTGCCCGAACTGCGATGAGTTCCGGCACGATCGAGGGTCTTCAGAGACAACCACCTTGCCCGCCCGAATCTGGAGGCACCTTGAAGCTCTTGCTCACGTCAGGCGGCGTCACGAACCCGAGCATCCACTCGGCGCTCGTGCAGCTGCTCGGCAAGCCGATCGCCGAGTGCCACGCCCTCTGCGTCCCGACGGCCCAGTGGGGTCACCCGATGTGCGGTCCGGCATCGGTGCGGGGCTTCGTGGCCGCCGAGCCCAGGTGGCAGCACCTGTCAGGCCTGGGCTGGGCGTCGCTCGGTGTCCTGGAGCTCAGCGCACTGCCCACCATCGGAGCGGAGCGCTACGTCCCCTGGATCCGGGAGGCCGACGTGCTCCTGGTGGACGGCGGCGACGCGACGTACCTGTACCACTGGATGCGGGAGTCCGGGCTGGCCGATCTGCTGCCTTCGCTGCCCGACACGGTCTGGGTGGGAGTGAGTGCCGGAAGCATGGTGATGACGCCCCGGATCGGATCGTACTTCGTCGAGTGGCCGTCCGCGCCGGACGACCGCACGCTGGGGGTCGTCGACTTCTCGATCTTTCCGCACCTGGATGCCTTCCCGCACAACACCCTTGCCGACGCGGAGCGGTGGGCCGCCGACATCGGCGGCCCGGCCTACGCCATCGACGAGCAGACGGCCATCAAGGTCGTCGACGGCTCCGTCGAGGTGGTCTCCGAAGGGCAATGGAAGAAGTTCGGGGCGTAGCCACCCGGCGAGCTGCCGGTAGCGGAGGACGCCAAGACGTGATGCACGGCCGCCGGAGCGCAAGCCTGGCCCCCGCGAACCCATGTGGTCATGACACCAGTTGAGCGAAAATGGTTGGTCGGACGGGCCGGTGTCGGGCCCGTTCGCCGGGCGGCGGCGGTTCATGGTCGTGGGCGCGGGTGGCCTGGCTGCCGCGGCCGGTGGGGTGGGCATCTGGCGGCTCTTGGACAGCGGCGGGAGGCAGTGGCCGTGGAAGCATGGGTGGTCCAAGCCGCTGGACGGGTTGTATCCGTCGGCGCTGAACGCGCACGCCGGGGTCCTGTACGTGTCGGGTTTCGGCGGGGTGGCCGCGGTCGAGCAGTCCCGCGGCGGCGGGCGGTGGCAGGCGCTGTCGGGGCTTGACACAGCCAGTCCGTCCCGGCGTTCGGCGCCGGCGTCGTCTGTAGCACCGGGGTCCGCACGGGCGGGCGGACGGTGGTCAACGGCCTGGAGACGTCCTCGGGACGCGTGCTGTGGGAACGTGAACTCGACGGTCTGACCCTGTACGCCCCGGCGCCGGCCGGGGACGTCATGATCATGGTGACCGGAAAGCGTTCCGTGGCCTCGGAGACCGTCGTGCACGCGCTGGACGCCGGGTCGGGCAGGACCAGGTGGCGTACCGGGCTGCCCGGGATGACGTTGGGACCGTCGGTGCTGGTGACGGGAAACGGCCTGGTGTACCTGACCACCGGGGTGTTCAGTGAGGGGTCGATGGCGTGGGCGCTGGATCTGGCGACCGGCGTACTGCGCTGGAGGTTCCCTTCCGAAGGCTTCCTGGGAACCCCGGTTCTGGCCGGACGCGTGCTGCACGTCACCGCCGGCCCGAGCAGCGGTAGCGCCGACCAGGGGCACAACGCGCTCATCACGCTCGACGCCGTTTCGGGGAAGGCCGTGCGGCGGGTGGGAAATCTGCCGGTCGGAACCGAGTTGAGCATGCGCCGGGTAGGTGGAACGTTGTACACGGCGGTCCGCCGGTACGGGGACCAGTACCGCAGCACCCTCGTCGCCGTCGACGCCTCGACCGGCCGTGCGCGCTGGCAGGCGGACACCGACATCGACATGGTGAGGACCCCCCTCCTCGTCTTCGGCGACAGCGTCCTGGCCGGGGGAAAGAAGTTCCCCGAAGTGACCGGCTCCTACCTCGTCCAGGTCTTCGACGCCGCCACCGGCCGTCGCCGCTGGACCCGTGACATGGGAAACCAGGTCAGTTCACAGGGCCCCGTTCTGACCGGCGGCACGATCTGCGTGGCCACCCGCGCCACGAAGTACACCGACCGGGGCACGCTCACCTTCCTCGACCCCGCCTCCGGCACCATTCGCTGGCGCCACCTGCTCACCGCCAACGGCGAAGCCGTGGCCTGCCCGGTCGGCCGCACGCTCTACATCCTGGCCCGGCCGTTACCTGGCCCCGGCGGCCAGACACTGGAGGACCAGAACGGCGCCACGCTGTATGCGCTGCAGCGCGAGAACACCTGACAGCGCGCCCACAGCTACTGCGCCGGTCGGTGTGTCCAGGCCCGTGATCATCCACCTGGTCACAGACCTGCCCGCCCTGGTTGGGCCCGCGAAACCGTGCGGCCTGGCCCGGCATCCGGCGATGCACATCGAGGCCGGAGCCATGTGCGACACCACGAGGCGCGATCACCGGCCGGATGCCGGATTTCCCAACCAGGTACGTGTCGTAACCTCCGTCGACGCAACGCGTGTTGCGTCTTGGGCAGCCCGACGGCCAGACCGACATGGTGCTTGCCGCCCGGGCCGTGCACGGTCGACAGCACTGGGGTCCCTGCGGGCGGCCCGTCCATGGCCGCGGTCGGCCACCGCCGTCGGCCGGCCGAACTGCCTCGGCACCCGCAGCCGAGTCAGAATCAGGCGGAGCCTTTCCCATTACCGTCTGCTCATACAAACCGGCCGCAACATGTACTGGAGAGGTTCAGATGCTCTATCAGAGCCCTGCCGACTTCTGCGCCGAGTACGCGGGAGCGCACAACCGCGACAAAACCGATGGGTCCGGCGGCGTGACCAGACTGGAACGGGTGACCGTCGTCAGCGAGACCCCGCAGGCGGCGCGGATCGAGGCACTGTGGTTCTCATATGGCCACGAACCGGAATCCGGGTACTACGACGTTTTTGAGCGCACCGCATTCGTCCTGATCAAGCAGCACGACGGCTGGCGCCTCCACTCCGAGGAATTTCTCGGCTACGAGTGACACCTGATCGGCGTCTTGGAGGCTGTGTCACGTGGCAAGTTCCGCGAGCTTCTTCAGTGGCTCGGGACAGTGGCCATGGCCGGGCTTCAGCACTGCCGGTCGTTGCTGTCCACGTACGGGATCTTGAGGCCACGAGTAGCCCATGGCAGGCTCTTGCCGCATGATCGATGAATTCGCGAAGGCCACCCTGCACGGGCGGCTGCGGCGGGACCGCGAGGCGCTGCTCTGGAAGCTCGACGGCCTGTCCGAATACGATGCCCGCCGACCTTTGACAGTGACCGGGACCAACCTCCTCGGCCTGGTCAAACACGTGGCCAGCGTCGAGGCCAGGTACTTGGGCGAGGTCTTCGACAGGCCGTCCCCAGAACCGCTGTCCCGGTGGCAGGACCACGACGGCAGCGATCTGTGGGCGGCTGAGGACGAGACGCGCGATCAGATCATCGAGTCCTACCGGCGCACGTGGGAACACTCGGATGCGACGATCGACGAGCTTGCCCTCGATGCCCCGGGCCACGTGCCGTGGTGGCCGGAGCCTTTTCGCAACACGAACCTGTTCGCCATCCTGGTCCACGTCCTTGGCGAGACCAACCGGCATGCCGGGCACGCCGACATCCTGCGCGAAGGCGTGGACGGCCGAACCGGGATGCGGCCCGAACACGAGATGCAGATCGATGAGGACGCCCGCACCGCCTACTGCGCGAAGATCGAGCAGGCCGCCAGATCGGCCGCATCAGTCGAGGCATAGAAGGCTGCCCCCGCGTGACTTGTCGCTTGATGTTCGAGCGGCATGATGCCGGCCGTGAGTGCTGATCTGTCGAAGCGTCTGGTTCCTGATGAGCTCTGGAGGCTCGTCGCCCCGTTACTGCCGTCGCTCGCGGCTCGACCGCACGGTGGCGGGACCGCTCCGCGCGACCAGCGGGCCGTGTTCACCGCAGTGGTGTACGTGCTGACCAGCGGCTGTGCCTGGCGGCATCTGCCGCCGACGTTCGGCACGTCCTCCGCCACCGCGCATCGCCGCTTCATGGCACGGACCGAGGTCGGCCTGTGGCGTCGGCTGCATGGGGCGGTGCTGGACGAACTTGGGGTCCCGGGCGAAGTGGACTGGATCTCGGCGATCGTCGACGCTGCCTCCGATCGCGCCAAAAGGGGGGATCGCTGACAGGGCCGAACCCGGTCGATCGCGGCAAGAAGGGCAGCAAGCTGCACGTGCTGTCCGATGCTCAGGGCATCCCGGTCGCCGTCGCCGTGTCAGGTGCGAACATGCACGAAGTCTCGCCCTCAAGCCGCTCATCCTCGGTATCCCCGCAGTCCGGGCCCGCCGGGGACCACGGCGGCGCCAGCCCGTCAAACTGCGCGCGGACAAGGCGTACTTCTCCGCCGAACACCTCATCTGGCTGCACGAGCGTGGGCTCGTCGCGCGCATCGCGCGGCCGGGCATCGAGTCCGGCGAACGCCTCGGTCGGCACCGCTGGAAGATCGAGCGGTCGATCGCTTGGCCCTTCGGCTACCGCCGCCTGACCGTCCGATACGAGCGATAGGGCTCGCACTTCCTCGCCTTCCTCGGCCTGGCCGCTGCCCCTGCCCTGACCTGCTACAAGAAGCTCGCGAAACCTGCCACGTGCGACGTCCTCTTAGACCCTGCACCGCGCAGGCCGTCGTCACCGCCGTCACCGGCTGCCACTGTCTGGCGCAGCTCCCTTCTCCTGCCGGCACGTTCACCGCCCGGGACGGGTTCTTGTGGGAGACCCGGCACCGGTGAGCGGACGAGGAGCGGAGGAGGCGCCCCGGCCCGATCAGTCGAACTCTTCGACGTACTCCTCCGCCGGGCCCAGTTCGGGCTCGTCCCGGAGTTCCAGGGTGTCCCCGAGGCCCTCGAGTTCGAGGACGGTGACGGTGTTGACGCCCGCGTGCAGCAGCGGCGCCGGGCAGTACAGGGTGACCTGTGGGCCGATGTCCCAGTGGCGGCCGAGCAGGAAGCCGTTCACCCACACCAGTCCGTGCACCGACCCCGGCAGCGCCAGGAACGTGTCGGCGGGAGCGTCGGCGTGGAACTCGGCGACGGCGAACCCGGAATTTGTACCGGTGACCGGGCCGGCATCCGTACGGGTGACCGGGCCGGCGCCCGCGTCCAGCGCCGCCGACAGCTCCCGCTCGGACCACTCGGGCAGTGCCACCGGCGTGCTCTCCCAGCCCTGGACCATGCGCCGGTCGACCAGGACGGGACCGAGCAGGCCCTTCGGACGGCCCACGCCCGGACCGTAGTTGACTCTGCCGAGGCTCTCGACCAGGACGTCCAGTCGGACGGTCTCCCCGGTGCCGGTGATCCTCAGCCCGGAGGAGTCCGCGTCGGCAATGCCGAGGTAGACGCCGTCGGCGAAGACCAGGGCGCGGTCGCGGACGTCGGTGAAGACCAGCCGGTGTTCGCCGGTGGGGATGCGCGGGCGGGCGGTGCAGCGCACCAGGCCCGCGTCCAGGCCGAGTCGTTCGAAGGTGGCGGGCCGCGGCGCGGCCGAGGTCTCCACCGGTACGGCTCGGAGCGCGGCGTCGAGGCCGTCGAGCAGGCCGGCCCGGCGGACCAGCGCGACCCGGGACGGCGGGAGGACGGGAAGCCGCTCGGGGGAGCGCAGCGGCCCCGTCGCGCCCAGCACCTCGCGCATCGCGTGGAACTTCGGTGTGAAGCGGCCGTCCTCGGCGATCGGCGCGTCGGAGTCGTAACTGGTGACGATGGGCTCCAGGCGGCCCTCGGTCTCGTTGGCGCCGGCCCACAGACCGAAGTTGGTGCCGCCGTGCGCCATGTAGATGCTGACGCTGCCGTGGTCGTCGAGGATGCCGCTCAGGGTGTGGACGGCGCTGTCGACACTGCGGACGTGGTGCCGTTTGCCCCAGTGGTCGAACCAGCCGTTCCAGAACTCCGCGACGACGAAGGGCTCCTGTGGCCGGCGACCGGCCAGCAGCTCGCGGGCCGCCTTCGGCTTGGAGCCCAGGGTGGCGGCGGTGAGGGTGCCGGGCAGCGTGCCGCCGTCCAGCATCAGTTCGGTGGGGCCGTCGGCGGTGAACAGCAGTTCCGTGATGCCCCGTTCGGCGAGGGCCTGGCGGTTCCAGCGCAGGTAGGCGTGGTCGTCGCCGTAGGAGCCGAACTCGTTCTCCACCTGGACGGCGACGACCGGTCCGCCCTGGGACGCCTGCAACGCGGCCAGGCGGGGGATCAGTTCGCCGAACCAGTCGGCGACGGCGGAGGTGAACTCCGGGTCGGAGCTGCGGATCGCGAGGTCCCGTCCGGTCAGCCAGCTGGGCAGGCCGCCGTTGGACCACTCGGCGCAGATGTAGGGACCGGGCCGGACCACGACGTCCAGGCCTTCCTCTCCCACCGTGCGGATGAACCGCTCCAGGTCCCGCCAGCCGTCGAAGCGCGGCGCGCGGTCCTCCCGGGGCTGGTGGAAGTTCCAGGCGACATAGGTGTCGACGGTGTTCAGCCCGAGGTCGGCGATCCGGCGGACGCGGTCGCGCCAGAGATCGGGGTGGACCCGGAAGTAGTGCAGTGCCCCGGACAGGATGCGGTGGGGGATTCCGCCGCGGTACAGGCGCCCGTCTCGCCAGGAGAGCAGTGCGGGGGAGGCGGCCGTCGCCGCCGCGCCCGAAGGCGCGGGGAGGGCGGTCTCGGCGGCTTCGGCCGGGCGCCGCGGCGGGCCGATGTTCGTCGTGGGCGACTCGTTCACCAGGGGAGCGTATGTTATCGATGACATCAGTAACAAGCCTGCTAAGGTCCTCCGAACCGATCGGGGGAGGGAACACCATGAACGAGGACGCCTCGCGGCCGCGGCAGCCGAGCATGGCCGACGTGGCCAGGGTCGCCGGAGTCTCGGCCCAGACCGTCTCCCGCGTCCTGCGCGGCTCACCGAACGTCAACCCTGAGACGTCCCGGCGGGTCCTGGCCGCCGTGGAGCAGATCGGCTACCGCTTCAACAGCGCCGCGCGGACCCTGTCCTCGGGCCGCAGCCACACCATCGGCCTGGTCCTGCTGGCCTCCGGCGGGTACTACTCGCGCTCGGCGGTGACCGCCGGTGTGGAGTCGGCGGCCGGCGAGGCCGGGTACGCGGTGAGCATCGCGACGATCTCCGCTCTGGACGTGGGCCTGATGGAGCGCTCCCTGGCCAAGCTCGCCGACCAGAACGTCGACGGCTTCGTGATCGCGGTGCCGCTGATCTCGGTGACCCGCAAGATGGAGGAGATCACCCGGGACATCCCGACCGTCACCCTGGACGGGTCGCGGACCGCGGGCGCCCGGGTGCTCGGCATCGACCAGCGCGAGGCCGGCCGGATCGCCACCCGGCACCTCCTCGACCTGGGACACCGTCAGGTCTGGCACGTCTCCGGGCCGGACGAGTGGATCGAGGCCCGGCAGCGCCGGGAGGGCTGGCGGGAGTGCCTGGAGCAGGCCGGGATCGAGGCTCCGCCGCCGCTGGAGGGTGACTGGTCGCCCGTCTCCGGTTACCGGCAGGGGCAGATCATCGCCATGATCCCGGAGGTCACGGCGGTCTTCGTGGCCAGCGACGAGATGGCCTTCGGGGTGATCAAGGCGCTGCGCGAGCGGGGCCGTTCGGTGCCGGAGGACGTGTCCATCGTGAGCGTCGACGACATCGCCCTGGCCGCGTTCTGCGCGCCGCCGCTGACCGCCGTACGGCAGGACTTCTTCGGCTACGGCGCCGCGGCCGTACGGCTGTTGCTGGACGCGGAGGCGGACACGGGTCCGGAGGAGACCGTGGGTACCCCCACGCTCTCCGTACGGGCCTCCACGGCGCCGCCTCGCGCCGTGTGAGGGGCGCCCGCGGGGCGCTCAAGAGCCATGTTTTTGCCGTGAGCTGATCCGACGGCATCCAACCCCTTGCGCCCGTCATGTGATCGATGCCATGGTACCCAGCATGTTATCGGTGCCACCGTAACAACGCCGGGTCGTACGTCCACCGGATCCGGGGTGCGGTGGCGTGGTGCCCGCGACACGGAGGGGCCCCGGACGGGGTCCGTGACGGGCCCGCACTGCCGCTCAAGTCAGGTGGGCGTACGTCCATGGGAAGGACCCCCAAATGAGGAGATCGTTCGCCTTCGCCGGCACCACGGTCATGGCGCTCTCGCTGCTCGTCGGCTGCTCGTCCGCCGGTGACCCGGACTCCGGCTCGGGCAGGACGACCCTCAAGGTCGCCGCTCTCGAGGGCGGCTACGGCAAGGACATGTACAACCAGGTCATCGAGGCCTACGAGTCCTCGCACCCGGACGTCGACGTCCAGCTCCAGATCTCGAAGAGCATCGAGGACGAGATCACGCCGAACATGAAGGCCGGCAAGTACCCGGACGTCGTCGTGCTCGGCCAGGGCCGCAAGGCCGGTCTCACCGAGACCCTGATCAAGGACAAGGCGCTCGAGGACCTCACCCCGGTCCTGCACACCAAGGTCCCCGGCGGGGAGCAGACGGTGGGCGAGAAGCTGACCGACGGCATCGTCGGCAACCTCAACACCAACCCGTACGGCACGGACGAGACGTACCTGATGCCGATGTACTACTCCCCGACCGGCCTCTTCTACGACAAGGGCCTGTTCAAGGAGAAGGGCTGGGACGTCCCGGCCACCTGGGACGAGATGTTCGAGCTCGGCGACAAGGCGAAGAAGGAGGGCATCGCCCTCTTCACCTATCCGACCGCCGGCTACCTCGACTCGTACTTCTACGCCCTGCTCGCCGACGTCGGCGGGGAGCGGTTCTACCAGGACGTCATGACGTACAAGCAGGGCATCTGGAAGACGGCGGAGGCCAAGAAGGTCCTCGACATCACCACCAGGCTGCTCGGCTACGCCGGGAAGTCCACCGTCGGCTACGCCAACGAGCAGGACTTCACCAAGAACCAGCAGTCGATCCTCGACAACAAGGCGCTGTTCATGCCGAACGGCACCTGGATCACCGGCGAGATGGCCGACGCGCCCCGCTCGGACGGCTTCGAGTGGGGCCTGACCCCGCTGCCCTCGGTGAACGAGGGCGACACCCGCTACCTGACCACCTCGGTCGAGTCGGTCTGGGTGCCCAGTGCCGCCAAGAACAAGGACGGGGCGCAGGAGTTCATCGCCTTCCTGTACTCGGACGAGGCCGCGAAGATCTTCGCCAAGTCGAACGCGATCCAGCCCGTCAAGGGGCTCTCGGACAGCCTGACCGGTGAGAGCACCGAGTTCTACTCGCTCTACGACGACAAGTCGGTCTCCGCGCTGGTCGGCGGCTTCGCCTCGACGAACCCGGTCGAGGGTGTCGACATCAAGTCGACCCTGTTCGACACCGCCAACAGCATCATCAGCGGCGACACCACCGAGGCCAAGTGGCAGGCGGCGCTGGACGAGGCCAGCGAGAAGCTGCGCCAGGCGGGCAACTGACCGGCCCGGCGGCGGCGTGGTCCGGCCGGGCCGCCGCCGGAGCCTTCCCCATCCGGTGAACCTCCGGGTTCGCCAGCACCACTTCGTACGACCGGAGGACCGGCACGGTGACGACCCTCTCCACCCAACCCCAAGAACCGGCGGCACGCCCCGTGCGGAAGACCGGGACGACCTTCCGCCGCACCCGGCCGGGTGCCCCCGCCCGGCCCCGAAAGCGGGGCGACACCCGCTTCGTGCTGGCCTGCCTGCTTCCCGCGCTGGTCCTGTTCGCGGTCTTCATGGTCTACCCGACCGTGAACGTGTTCCGGATGTCGCTCTACACCTGGAGCGGCTTCTCCCCGGACATGAAGTTCGTGGGGCTGGACAACTTCCGCCATCTGCTGGACGACCGGCAGTTCGTACGGGCCTTCCAGAACACCGTCACCCTGCTGGTCGTGGTGACCCTGGTGACCATGGGCATGGCCCTGTTCCTCGCCGCGATCATGACCCGGCAGAAGCTGCGTGGCAGCAACCTCCTCCGGTTCGTCCTCTACGTCCCCAACATCCTTTCCGTGGTCGTGATCGCGGCGATCTTCTCCGCCGTCTACGACCAGAACAACGGCCTGCTGAACGGCACCCTGCGGGCGGTGTCCCTGGACACCTGGCAGCAGGTCTGGCTGGGCGACCAGAAGCTGGTGCTCTACTCGGTCGGGATGGCCATGGTCTGGCAGTCGCTGGGCTACTACATGGTCCTCTACATGTCGTCCATGGCGAGCATCCCCGAGGAGCTGTACGAGGCGAGCTCCATCGACGGGGCCTCCGCCGTACGGCAGTTCTTCTCCCTCACCCTGCCGCTGATCTGGCAGAACCTGCGGACCTCGCTGACCTTCTTCGTGATGAGCGCCGTCAACCTCAGCTTCGTGCTGGTCCGCGCGATGACCGGCGGCGGTCCGGACGGCTCCTCCGAGGTGCTGCTCAGCTACATGTACAAGCAGGCGTACACCAACTCGTCCTACGGCTACGGCATGGCCATCGGTGTCGTCGTCTTCGCGTTCTCGTTCCTCGTGTCGCTGCTGGTGAGCCGCGCGACGCGGCGCGAGCCCCTCCAGTTCTGAGGACGGACCCCACACCATGACCATGATCGACTCCCCGAGCCCCGACACGCCCTCCGCCGGCTCCGCCCGTCCCGGCGCCGGTCGCGCCCGCACCGGCCGCGCGCTCACCTACACCCTGGTCATCGCCCTCGCGCTGGCGATCGCGGTACCGGTCGCCTGGGTGCTGACGGCCTCGCTCAAGGCGAAGAGCGAATTCTTCGGCAGCCCCTGGACCCTCCCGGAGGGCCTGCGCTGGCAGAACTACGCCGACGCGTTCACCGACGCCCACCTCGGCTCGTACTTCCTGACCTCGGTCTTCGTCACCATGCTCGGCCTGGTCCTCGTGCTCGCGGTGTCGGTGCCGGCCGCCTACGTCATCGCCCGCTACGACTTCCCCGGCAAGGGCGCCGTCGAGACGGCCCTGCTCGCAGGCCTGTTCGTGAACGTCAACTACATCGTCGTGCCGATCTTCCTGATGCTGGTCGACTGGGACAAGGCGCTGGTCGACGTCTTCCCGGACGGCTTCTTCCTCGACAACCCCACCGTGCTGTCGCTGGTGTACGCGGCCACCTCGATCCCGTTCACCGTCTACCTGCTGACCGCCTACTTCCGGTCCATCCCGGTGGAATACGAGGAGGCGGCGGGTCTGGACGGGGCGTCCCGCTTCCGGATCATGACCACCATCATGCTGCCGATGGCCCGCCCGGCGGTGACCACCGTGATCCTCTTCAACTTCCTCGCCTACTGGAACGACTTCATCATCTCGCTGACCCTGCTGCCCGGCGAGGGCAAGACCGTCCAGGTCGGCCTGCTCAACCTGTTCACCGCACAGAAGGCGGCGGCCGACTACGGCCGTCTGTACGCAGGCATGGTGATCGTCATCGTGCCCGTGCTGCTCGTCTACGCGCTCATCCAGAAGCGGCTCATCGAGGGGATGGCGTCCGGTGGAGTCAAGGGCTGACCCCGCCGCGCGGACCCAAGTCGGAAGGAAACGAACCGAGATGAAGGACTCGACGCGTGCCGGCCTGCTCGTCGTCGTGCGCACCCTGATCGCGGCGGCCCTGGTGGCGCTCGTGGTCGTGGAGCGGACGACGGTCGGCTGGGGCCACCTCGCGGGGATGCTCGTCGCGCTGGGCGGACTGCTCGCCCTGCTCGCCTCGTACAACCGGAGGTTCCGGTGACCGCCGCGGCGTCCGCACGGACGCTGGCCGCGGTGCGGCCGAGCGAGCGGCAACTCGCCTGGCAGGAAATGGAGTTCTACGGCTTCATCCACTTCGGCATGAACACCATGACCGGCCGCGAATGGGGCGAGGGAGGCGACGATCCGGCCCTGTTCGACCCGTCCGACCTGGACGCCGACCAGTGGGTGCGGGCGCTGAAGGCGGCCGGCATGACCGGTGTCATCCTCACCTGCAAGCACCACGACGGCTTCTGCATGTGGCCGAGCGACGCCACCGCGTACTCGGTGGCGGCGTCCCCGTGGAAGGACGGCAAGGGCGACGTGGTCGCCGAGGTGGCCGACGCCGCCCGCCGGCACGGCCTGAAGCTCGGCGTCTACCTCTCTCCCTGGGACCGCACCGAGGCCTCCTACGGCTCCGGCACCGGCTACGACGACTTCTACGTCGCCCAGCTCACCGAACTCCTCACCCGCTACGGCCCGGTGTTCTCGGTGTGGCTCGACGGCGCCAACGGCGAGGGCCCCAACGGCAAGCGCCAGACCTACGACTGGGAGCGGTACTACGCGGTGGTCCGCGAGCTCCAGCCGGACGCGGTCATCAACGTCTGCGGCCCCGACGTCCGCTGGTGCGGCAACGAGGCCGGCGAGACCCGCCCCGACGAGTGGAGCGTCGTACCGCGCGCCCTGCAGGACGCCGAGCGGACCGCGTCCCGCTCGCAGCAGGCCGACGACGGAACCTTCGCCCGGCTGGTGCGCAGCGACGACCAGGACCTCGGCAGCCGGGCGGCGCTCGCCGGACACGAGGACGACCTGGTCTGGTTCCCGGCCGAGGTCAACACCTCGATCCGGCCCGGCTGGTTCCACCACGAGGCCGAGGACTCCCAGGTCCGGTCGGTGGACGAACTGTTCACCCTCTACCTCCGCTCGGTCGGCGGCAACTCCTGCTTCCTGCTCAACGTGCCCCCGGCCGCCGACGGCCGGCTCCACCAGGCGGACGTGGACGCCCTGGAGGAACTGGGCCGGCGGATCACGGACTTCCGAGCCCGCCGGATCGACGCCACCGCCACGGTCAGCTCCGGCACCCCGGGCGACATCGCCACCGTCTGGCCCGGCCGGGCCCAGTCCTCCTGGCGCGCCGGCGAGGACGACGCACACCCCTCCGTGACGCTCGCCCTCGGCGGCCCCCACCCGGTCGAGGCGGTCGTCGTCGGCGAGGACATCACCCAGGGCCAGCGCGTCGAACACGTCGTCGTCCGGGGCGCCCTGGACGGCGTCTGGACGACGCTCGCCGAGACCGGCGCCGTCGGCTACCAGCGCATCCTCACCTTCCCGCCCACCGAGGTGGACACCATCGCCTTCCAGATCACCGCGACCCGGGACACCCCGGTCCTCGCCCGCGTGGCGGCGATCGGGGCGTCCTCGTGAGCGCGGGCGGCCGCCGGCCGGGCGGTTCGCGCAAGCCCGGCGCGCGCAAGGCCGCCGCCGCCCGGCGGCCGGTCGCGCACCCGCCCAAGGCGGCGGGCCGCGGGCGGTTGTCGCGGCGGGTGGCCGCCGTGTCCGGCGCCGCCTGCCTGGCGGTCGCCGCGCTGGTCGCCGGCGCGGTCACCGCGTTCGGCGGGCAGGACCACGGCGACGAAGTCGCCTCCCTGGACGGCCACCCCGTCACCCGGGAAGAGCTCCTCTTCCACATGGACCGCCTCGCGCCGACCGTGCAGAACGAGCTGCGCAACACGTACCCCGCCCTGAAGACCACGTTCTCCTGGAACACAAAGGCCGGGAACCGCACCGCACTGCAGCGTCTGGAGACGCGGGCGCTCGCCGAGATCCGCGAGGACAGGACCACGTTGCTGCTCGCGCAGCAGCAGGGCCTCGTCGGCTCCGTCGACTTCGCGGACCTTCAAGCCGAGCGCACCGCCGAGAACGCCTCCCGGGCCGAGGCCGTCGCCGCAGGCCGGACCGTGTACGGCGTCACGGACTACTCCCTGGACGAGTACTACGGCCACCGGCTGACCGAGCTCGCCACCGGCCTCAAGGACAGGCTGAGCAAGAGCTCGGGCGACCCGCTGCACGTCACCGACGAAGAGGTGCGGAAGGCGTACGACGACGACCCGGACGCCTGGAACGCCAACGCCACCACCTACACGTACACGCGGCTCGTGGTGCAGGTGCCGGGGAAGGCGGGCGCGGACTTCGACGCGAAGCTCGCGCGGCGGGTGGAGGCCGCGGGCGACCTCTCGGACGTGAGCGGGGTGGCGGACGCCGAGGTCACCACCGGCACCTACGGCGGCGACGGCGCCACCAGCGTGAACACCCACGACCAGGACCTGATGTCCGTGCTCGGCGACCTGAAGCCGGGCGGGATCTCCGAGCCCGACAAGGGCGGCGGACAGATCACCTACTACCAGCTCGACAGCAAGAAGACCGACGACGACAAGGCGTTCAGCGACTACAGGTCGCGGATCCGCCAGTCGCTGGTCGAGAAGAAGTACGACAGATACCTCCAGCGCCGGGCCAACGACGCCTCGATGCGCGTCGACCACTCGGCGATGGCCGCCATCAACGCGAAGGATGTGCAGCAATGAGTCCTGCCGACGTCGGCCCACCCGAGGACAGGAACGCGCGGCGCCCGAGAATCACCGGGCGGACCCTCCGCGCGGGCCTCACCTCCTTGCTCGCGGCACTGCTCGTGGGCTCGCTCGCGCCGTCCGCGTACGCCGCCGCGGAGCCGGCCGCCGCGGCGAAGTCCGCGGCGAAGGCCGCGGCCACCGCGAAGTCCTGGCCGGGAAACACCCCCAACAAGACGGGCGGCACCGACTACTACCTCGACGCCACGCACGGTCACGACACCGCGTCCGGCACCTCGGCGCGGCACGCCTGGCAGACCCTGGCCAAGGCGAACGCGACCACCTTCAAGCCGGGCGACCGCATCCTGCTCAAGGCCGGCGAGCAGTGGCAGGACGAGCAGCTGTGGCCGAAGGGCTCCGGCAGCGCGGGCAAGCCGATCACCATCTCGGCCTACGGCGACAGGAACGACGGCCGCCCGTACATCGCGACCAACGGCAACGTCCCCAGCCCGTTCAACGCCGACGGCACCAAGAACCCCGACACCGTGGGCCTCACCGGTTCCATCGTGCTGCGCAACCAGCAGTACTGGGACATCAACAACGTCGAGCTGTCCAACGACGACGACTTCGCGACCGACATCACCACGGGCACGTACGTCCGCGACGGAATCATGGTGTCGATCAACGCCGACCTGCTGAGGGCCGGCGATGACAACGTCATGGACCACTTCCGGATCTCGGACATCTTCGTCCACGACCTCGACGGTCCGAGTCGCTGGCAGAAGATCCACTACGGTGCGGTGGACTTCCAGGTCTTCGGCAACAAGAGCTACAAGGACTACGCGACCGGCGGCAATTACTTCAAGGACGTCCGGATCGAGAACAACACGTTCGTCAACGTGGAGCTGCACGCGGTGCAGTTCGGATTCAACTGGTTCAACGCGGACGGCACCGCCGCGGGTCAGTACGACGACAGCGGGAAGTTCCACGAGGGCTGGGAGCAGCTGTGGGTGCGTACCCGCGACCTGTACAGCCGTGACGTCTACATCGGCCACAACTACGCCGAGAGCATCGGCCAGGGTGCCATCCAGCTCGCCGACACCGAGCGGATGACGGTCGAGTACAACGAGGTCAACGGCTTCCTGGCGCGCTACGACGCGGTCTCCTGCGGCCTGTACCTGTGGGCGGGCGCCGACTCGACCATGCAGTACAACGAGGTGTATGGCGGCCCGGACAACGAGTACGACGGCACGCCCTGGGACATGGAGTACACCAACTTCAACGTCACGTACCAGTACAACTACTCGCACGACAACGCGGCGGGCTGGATGGCCTACATGGGCAACAGCTCGCACTCGGTGGCGCGTTACAACCTGAGCGTCAACGACAACGGCGTCCTGGTGAAGAACATGCTGTCGTCGAACTACGAGCCCTCGTACTTCGTCAACAACACCTTCGTGTACGACGGTTCCAAGCTCGACTACGTACACGACGAGACGTTCCTGAGCCGCGTCTACTTCCTCAACAACATCTTCTACAACACCTCGAAGACCGACGAGACGACCTGGTACCGCCGCACCGGCGCGCTGCGCCAGGCCGTGTTCTCGAACAACGACTACTACGAGGCGGGCGGAAAGCACTCCACCCAGGAGCCGGCCGACCCCGACGGCCTGCGCGTGGACCCGCGGTTCAAGGGCAGCGTGGACACCTACGTCACCGGTGCCGGCGTCGCGAAGATCCGTACCGCGGCGGCGCATTTCTCGCTGAGCAAGAACTCCCCGCTGATCGACGCGGGCCGCTACAACACCCACCTGGGCACCGCCGATTTCCTCGGCACCAAGCTCTACTACGGTGACGCGCCCGACATCGGCATCGCCGAGTCCCGCAAGGGCAAGCGGGTCGCCCACCCGGTCGACGACGACCCGATCGAGGAGGAGGCCGACAACCGCGTCGACCTCGCCCTCGGCAAGACGGTCACCGCCAGCTCCACCCACCCGGGGGCGAACGGCACCCTCGGCGCGGAGAAGCTGACCGACGGCAACCTCAGCACCCGCTGGGCCGCCGCCGACGCCGCCGCCTACCCGATCACCCTCGACGTCGACTTCGGCGCGGCGACCACGTTCGACCAGGTCTACCTGGACGAGTACACCGACTCGGGCACCAACCCCCGCGTCCAGTCCTTCGACCTGCAGCGCTGGGACGACACCACCGGCACCTGGGTCACCTTCGCGAGCCGCGACACCGGCATCGGTCACGACCTGACCGTCACCGGCTTCGGCCCGGTCACCACCTCCAAACTGCGGGTGGCCCTCACCGGCCAGATCGCCACGGAGCAGTACACACCGACACTGACCGAGATCTCGGTCTACAACTCGGCGTCCTGATCCCCCGTCCGGTCCCGCGGGCATCCCGCGGGACCGGCGCCGGGCGGACACCCGGTCTGCGGTCAGGCCGCGGGCCAGAGCTCCAGGCCGAATCTGACGCAGCCGGTCCGGATCGCGCGGCGGGCTGTTCCTTGCCCGCTGATCGTCAGCCGGCGTTCTCGGCGGCGTAGGTCTGGAGCTTGCGCAGGGCCTGCGGCGCGGCGCTCTCGTCGGCGCGCGCGACGATGACGAGTTTGCCGGTGGCGACCGCGACGATCGCCTTGTCGGCCTTCTTGCCGATGACGGTGTCGTCCTGTCGGTCGGTAAGCACGTAATTCTCGCCCTGAACCGTCAGGCGCGGAGCGGCTTCGGGATCGCGGACCGTCTGCACGATCTCCTTGGTCTCCTGGGGCGAGGGGCGCCAGTGCTCGGCGTCGCTGGTGCCGTAGAGGCTCCCGCTGGGATGAGCGAGGAACACCGCATCGACGCCCGGAGTGCTTCGGACGATGCCTTCGCAGGACGGTTCCCAGCTCATGAACCGCTCCTTTCCAGTGGAGAGCCGACGGCGGCCGGACTCGGGTCCACGACGGCGCGCATACCGCCAGCGTGCAGCCCGGGGAGGTTCCCCGCGCGGGGTGCTGCTCCGGGTTGGTGACCAGCGCACACGCAGGGGAAGCACCGATACCGCCGTCAGTGTCTGCCCAGGGCCCTGCTGTGCGCCTCGTGGACATTCACTGGAGAGGCGCGAGATCCACGGCCCGGCATCGACGCCGGCATGCGGGCCGCGGTGGCCCACTGCCTCCCGTGCTCGTCGGCATCGACATCCCGGTGCGGCAGGCGCCTCCTGCAGTCGTGAACAAGGTCGTAGTCGTCCCGGTCCAGATGGGATCGGTGCCCTGTCGCGCCGGTGGTACGTCAGGACGTGGGTGCTGCCTCGTCGAAGCGGGCGCGGTTCGAGCGGATCTCGTCGTGGTGGGTGCCTGCCCAGTCGATGAGCACGGTGACGGCGTCGAGCAGGGTGGTGCCCAGATCGGTCAGTGCGTACTCCACCCGTGGCGGCACCTCGGGGTAGGCGGTCCGGGTGACGAGACCATCGCGCTGCAGCTGGCGCAGGGTGTGCGTGAGCATGCGCTGGGAGATCCCCGGTACGGAATGCTGCAGGTCGGTGTAGCGCATCGGCCCGTGCTCCAGCGTGCCGATCACGAGCACGGTCCACTTGTCGCCGGCCCGGTCCACGATGTGCCGGATGCCCTCGCCCTTGTCCATGGGCCAGCGAGCGCAGGGACCCCCCAGCACGGCACCCCGCCCATCCCTTGCGCCGTCGTGCATGACACACCAGTCCTTCCGGTTGCGCACACGCGTGTGCCTTTTGTAACCCCTCTCATGGTCACTCATCATGGGGTTACGCACCAAACGTAAGAGACCACGTCACAGGCGTGCGGTGGGACCTGCCGAACAACAGTCCCCCTATCTGACCCGTGCTGCGCGTCTGCCAGAAGGCTCTGGCTACGCCTGGAGTCCGACGCCGTCTCCCGCGAGCAGAGACCTGCCCGCTGCCCACGACCGTCGGCGCTCGACACGCCACCACCCCCCGATGAGGAGAACACCATGCTCATGCGTGCCGCGACCGTCACCCGCTTCGGAGGCCCCGATGCGGTGGAGATCACCGAACACCCGGCGCCCGTGCCGGGACCGGGCGAGGTGCGGATCAATGTGAGGGCGGCGGCGCTCAATCCCGTGGATGCGGCCATGCGGTCCGGCGTCTTCGGCGGCAAGGAGCGCATCGGCCTGGGCTTCGATGTCGCCGGCACCGTTGACGCTGTCGGCCCCGGGACTTCCTGGTCGACCGGCGATCGTGTCATCGCCTTGGCCACCGGGCACCACAAGCCGCTCGGTACCCACGCCGACTACGTCGTTCTGCGCGCCGACGCCCTCGCACCGGCACCCACGACCCTCGATGACGTCCACGCGGCGACGCTCCCTCTGAACACGACGACCGCGGCCCAGGCGCTGAGCTTGCTCGCGCTGGCCCCAGGGCAGAGTCTGCTGGTCACCGGGGCCGCAGGAGGCGTCGGCGCCCACACGGTGGAACTCGCTCACCGGCAGGGACTGAAGGTCACCGGGCTCGACTCCGCCGTGCACGAGGAATTCCTCGTCTCGCGCGGTGCGGACCGCTTTCTGGCTCGCGGAGAGATCCCCGGGGCAGCAGGTTTCGATGGTGTGCTCGACGCTGCGCGGCTGGCAGGGGGTGTTCTCGCTGCTGTCCGTGACGGCGGCGTCTACGTCGGTCTTTGGCCCGGCCAGGAACCCTGTCCCGAACGCGGCATCCGTGTCGACGCCATGGGCGTGCGAGCCGATGGGGCCCTGCTCCGCGAGTTGTCCCACCTTGCTGATCAGGGAGTGCTGCAGACCCGTGTCGCACAGACCTACCCCCTGCACGCCGCAGCTGACGCTCACGCACGGCTCGCCGAAGGCAACCTGCCCGGACGGATCGTGCTCATTCCCTGAGGCCGGGGCGATGAGTGCGGCGCCAGGGATGCACCCCACCCGCCGCGCGGTGCCTCAGGCTTCCGCGCCCGGGGTTCAGTACGGCTTTTTCCGCGACTCAAGGCGCCCGGCGTGAGAGAGCGGACCTTGGCGCTCGGTCGCTGAGACCACGAACGGGCGTACGGCTGCACGCACGACGGTGCGGGCGCCGGTGGCCGCGGGCGGCGGCGACCGGCGCCCCGGCGCGTCACGGCTTGGGCGGCACGGTGTTGCAGTCGGGGACCCCGTCGAGCCAGGCGGGTCCCTGGATGTAGATGTTGGTCATCCAGGCCTTGTAGTCGGGCAGGTACGCCCAGACGTCGTTGGAGTAGCCCTCGGCCTCCACGAGTTCGGCGTGCTTCTGGCACTGCACGCGGATGGTGGTCGGGCCGGGGAAGGCGTAGACGCGGCCGGCGCCGAGCGAGGGCGCCTGCTTGGTCCACACGCCGCTGCCCCAGGTGCGGTGGATGTGGCCGGTCACCGCACCGGTGTTGACGCGCACGGCGCCGTAGTAGTCGCCGCCCAGGCGGACGTCGCTGACCATGAGGCGGGTACCGGACTCCTTGGCCTCCACCATCTTGCCCGCGCCGAGGTAGATGGCGATGTGGTGCAGGTCGTCGGAGCGGCCCCAGGCCAGCAGGTCGCCGGGGAGCAGCGGCGCCAGGCCCTGGGCGGCGGTGAAGCGGTTCGCCGCCCGGTGGGTGTAGTACTGCGTGCTGGCGGTGCCGTTGAGGATGTCGGAGCCGGCGGCACGTGCGTAGGCGTGGCGGACGAGGCCGGAGCAGTCGAAGCCGAGCCGCTCGGGGTCGTGCACGCTGTCGGGGTCGGTCGGGTCGATCTGGCCGTAGGTGGCGCCGGGTTGGGCGCCGTGGCCGCCGCCCCAGGTGTACCAGGTGCCGGCCGCCACCTCGGCGCAGGCGGCGGCGATGGCGGCTTCGGCGGCCGCGGAGGCCCCCGGGGCGAGAGCGCCGCACGCGGCGGCGTCCCGTTGCGGAGCGCGCGGCGGGCCCGCGGCGGCGGCCGCGGCCGGCGCGGCGAGGAGAAGGGCGAGCAGGGCGATCAGTGTGTGGACGACTCTGGTCCGGCAGGCCATGCCAGGACCCCCGTTTTCTGGTGGTGTGCGGAACTGGTCGGACAGCAGCCTGGGGGCCGCGCCCCCGGCCCGTCGAGGTGCGGGGCGTCGCCCCGCTGCGGTGGGCAACGGGAAACCCTCGGGAAACCCGCGCCCACCTGGGAGTGCGGGCGGTCACCCCCCGGCGGGCGCCAGATGGCTGTCCGCGGCAGCCCGGACGCGGGGACACCGGGCAGCAGGGCGGCGAGCCCGCGGGCGTCCAGGCCCGAGCACAGCCGGGTCTGCGGGTCGAGTTCCCACAGCCGGACGGTGCCGTCGTTGCCGCTGCCGGCCAGGGTGCGGCCGTCCGGCGTGAAGCTGACGCTGCGCACCGCGCCGGGTTCCTCGAACCGGTCGACGATCACCACCGGACGTGACGGCGGCGGGCGCCGCTACCCGCGGGTCGCCCGGTGATCCGCCCGAGCGGGCCATGATGCCCTCCAGTAGCGCGGCGGGCTCGCGCCGGAGCCGCTCGGCGGTGACACCGAGGTCCTCGCCCAGGGCCTTCGCGGTCCGCTCCAGCAGCTCCTCACCGAGCGACCGCGCGATCGGGGTGAGGGTCACCAGCGGCCACCGGTCGGCCCCCGACACTGGGAAGTCACCGCGCCGCAGCGCGGGTCCAGGGGTGCGAGGGGGTGAATGCGGCCTGTCGCTCGCCGACATCGGAGTCGTCGCAGTTGCGCGGGGAACGAGTGCGTGGTCGGCGCATCCGGGTTCCCCGCGTCGTGGGGGTCGACCACGATGTCCCCCAGGGCAGTACGGCCGTAGAACGGCCGTACGTGAAGGCCGCTGGGGGACATCTGGGGCATCCCGGTGTTGTTTCGTTGTGACGCAAAGACGCACGTCCGAAGCCGAGTCGACGGCTCCGGACGTGCGTCTCCACGGCGCCCGGGCGGATCAGGTCAGGGTCGCCCCACAGCCGCCGTTGACCCACTGGTGCGACCGGATGTTGTCGTTCACGACGTTGCCGTCGGTGAAGTAGTTGTCGGACAGGTTGTCGGCGTAGAGCTCGCCCGGGTACAGGCAGGTGTGACCGCCCTGGTAGTTCTCCAGGTAGAAGAACTTCACGATGGACAGGTTGCCCGTGTAGCCCCGGTTCATCACCGAGGACGCCCGGTCGTTCGCGCCGCCCCAGTTGGAGCTGTTGCCGGCGGCGACGATGATCGGGCTGCCGTTGCAGTCGTAGCCGTCCCAGGCGTACATGTTGCCGTTGCGCGCCCCCCACTTGCTGTCGCACACGGCGCCGGCGGCTCCGCTCTCGGCGGCCTGCGACGTAGTGGCCGGGACGGCCACGCCCAGGGCGGTGAGCCCGATGAGCGCTGCGGAGACGGTGAACTTGCGCATGATGGTTTCCCTCGTTTCTCGATGGTGCCCGTTGGTGGTGCGCCGGCGGGGCGGGGCGTCGGTGCCCGTGGGGTGCCCTCGCCGGTGGACGGGGCGCTTCCGTGCGCGAGATGGTCAGTCACGCTCCGGAACGATGCGCACCGCCCGGTCGTAGGCCTGCCGGCCGAGACGGCGGTAGGTGTCGATGTCCTTGACGTACCGGTCGGGCAGGCGGTCCAGGTAGTGCTGCTCCCGGGCCGTGGCCACGGCCCGCAGGGAGGTACGGCGCGCGCAGCCGGCGTCCGCGACGGCGGTCCTGCGCTCGGTGGCGAAGGCCTCGTCGGCGCGGGCCGCGCCCAGCCGTACGGCCGCGGCCCGCACGCCGTCCTGGGCGGCCTGGGGGTCGGAGTAGGGTTCGCCGGCCTCGCGCATGCACGCGGACCACGCCTGGACGGCGGCGGTGAGCTGCCCGTCCTTCATCAGCCGACCGGCGTAAAGGGAGTTGGCGCTCATCGCGATCTTGCTGGTACGGAACCACTCGGCGGGATCGCCGTAGAGCGTGCGCTCGGCCTCCTCGGTGCAGCCGCCGATGCGCTTGCGGATCTCGCCGCCGTTCGGCATCGGGGCGGTGAGCATGCGGGCGCCGTCGCCGCCGTCCAGGGCCTCGTCGAACAAGGTGCGGCGCGTGGCGGTCAGCTCCTGGCGGTAGGCCCCGTTGACGTTGAGCTCGCGCAGCCGCGCGCTCTTCGCCTCGATGCGGCTGCCGTAGCCGTAGGTCCGCGCCCACGCCAGGTCGTCTTGGACGAAGCGCACGGGCCGGCTCTCCTGGAGCGTCAACTCGCGTTCCTCCTGGTAGGTGAAGCCCTGGCGCGCCATGCACCGGCCGGTCAGCCGCTGAAGGGCGTCGTTGACGCGGACCTCCTGCCGCCAGGTCAGCGCGGGTGTGCGCACGCCGGTGTCCTGGCGGGTCCCTCCGGGGGCGTCGCCGGCACCGTCACCGCCGTTACCGCAACCGGTCACCACGGCGGTGGCGAGCGCGATCACCGCACACAACGACATGAGCGCACGTCTCATGGACCCCGACTCCCCCTGCCGCCTCATGGCCCCTGATCCCCGGTGCCGCCCGGTCACCCGTACGGCACCGCAGAGGGCGCCCCCTCGGTTGCCGTCGGCCACGGTCGTGCCGTGCGCCGACGGGACACAGACTCGTGGCGCCGCTCCGGTGGGGTCGACGGGTTTCCCGTTGCCCACCGGCTGCCGGACGGGGAAACCGGGGGCGAGGTGGGCGAACGGGGCGGGGGAGGCAACGTCTACTGAGCAGCCCGGCGGACGGAATGCCGACGTCCGAACCCCCGCGGAGCGAGCCGAGCGCGCCGAGCAGGAGGACCTGGCCGCCGAACTCGCCGCCGCGTGAACCGGGCCACGGCCGCCTGGTGAGTCAGATCGTGCACGTCGTCCTGGAGGACACCGCCAAGGTCGCCGCCGTACCCGTCGTTGGTCCCTACGGCGGCCGAGGAAGATAGAGGCATGGTTGGTCAGAACTCGGTGGTCGCCCCGGCAGTCGTGATGGATGAAGCGGAAGCACTGGCGTTGATCGGTGCATCGGCTATCGAGCGCTTCACCGTGGGTGGCGCGGCAGTGGTCATAGGCCCAGCAGGAACTTTGATCATCACGGATGCGGCGGATGATCCCGATAGGAGCGGGGTGTGGAACGCCAAGGAGGTCCGTCTGCTCGGTCCTGCTCCGGCGCCGGTCATGAAGCGACTCTTGGGGCAGACCGACACATGGAGCTCGGGTGACACTCCGTTGCCCATCCATGTGATGGTTCGCGTCGTAGAGGGCCTGCTGTATCTGCGCGCCGGCCGCGTAGGGAAGGCTGAGACGGTGCGTCGTCCCGGTTGCGGCGCGGACGAACTCGTCAGATGCACATTGCGACTCGACCCGCCACTGAGCAAGGCCCTGCTCGAACGGGTCCGTCGGCCGCGTCCTCCCGTGGAGCTTCCGGGACTGGGGTGGCTGCGGCACGTGAACGACGACCGCGCCACTGCACTGGAGCAGTTCGTCACGGGCTGGTACCCAGCCACCGCCGGGACCACGGATCCAGCGCGCGAAGGCGCGCTCTCCGCAGCCATACCCGACGGGCTCAGGCAGCTCTATCGACTGGCGGAGCACCGGCCTAGTGTTCTCGGAGTCCAGAACTACATCGTTCAGGACCCTGCCAGGAAAACCGATAGCTGTGGAGACATGCTTGTCTTCGGTGTGGAGAACCAAGGATGTTTCTCCTGGTCCCTCTTGTGGTCGCTCGGCGAGCCCGAGGACGATCCCACGGTTTGGTACCGGGAGGACGACGAACCGCCAATCGCCGAACTTGAACCGCTCAGCGGCTTCCTCATTCAGTTCTCACTCTTCGAAGCCTCAATGGGCGCCGACTACAAGGCACTGTCGCGCGAAATCAGCGGAGAACAGGTTCAACAGCTCACCGAAGGACTGCGCCTGGTTCCTCTGCGCCCTTTCTGGCCGGAGACATCCACACGCTTCTACGTGGCCCCGGGGCTCGTCATGCACGTCGCGAACGGGTGGAAGGACAACCAGTTCACCGCCTGGGCCGGGGCTATGCACCGTAGCGCTCTGGCCCCCTTGGCCCGCATGGACATCGACTGGCTCCGCTACGACGGGTGAGGGGCCTCAAGAAACGGCACCGACCAGGCGGATCACGGCCGTGCGGTCGCGGAAGATCCCGACGACGTCGGATCGGCGCCGGATCTTGTTGTTGTCTCAATGGAGCTTGATCGAGGCAATTCGCTGGCAGCCTGGTGCCGTGGAAGACTTCGTAGATCAAGAGCCGCGCGATTCGTTCGCTGCAGCAGAATCTCCGGCCTGGGCGGTGAGAGCCGCTGCAGGACGGCGACTGGCGGCAGCGTCTCGGATCGAGAGCGTCGCCGGCTTCCTGCACCAACTGCTACTGGACGATCGGGACACCGGAGTGACCTCGGATACCGCGGCGGCACTGTTGGCTCGGCGGGATCTGGCCGGACTACGCGCCGTGCTCGCGGCCCTCGCCGTCGCGTCTGACGACGGGACCACTGATCAGCTCGCTGCTGAACTCGACTGCGACCCACGCTGGGCGACCGGACGGGACGCAGACGAGCTGATCGCACAACTTCGCCTGCTGGCATCGGACGGGGAGCCCGAGGTCCGCCGCGAAGCACTGTTGCGACTTGCGCGCCTGCGCTGAGGGAGTCCCAGGCGCGTACGCGCCAGGCGTAGGCGCAACTGGTTGCCGCAGGGGCAAAATCCGTTCTGTGTGACCGGCTCGGCGCGGAATCCGCGCTCCGGCAGGATAGGTGCATGCATCTTGATGTCCTGCGAATCCGTGACGACTTCCCCGCGCTGAGGGAAAGGGTGGCCCACTTCGACGGGCCGGGTGGCTCACAGGTGCCCCGCCAGGTCGCCGAGGCGATGGCTGAGGTGATGTGCTCGGGCATCTCCAACCGGGGCACGGTGACAGCTGCCGAGCGCCGTGCCGAGCACGTCGTCAAGGAGGCGCGGCGGGCCATGACGGACCTTCTTGGCTGCGAGCCGCGCGGTGTCGTCTTCTCCCGGTCGGCGACGCAGGCGGCGTACGACGTCTCCCGTGCCCTGGCACGGCAGTGGACAGCCAGTGACGAGGTGGTCGTCACCCGTCTGGACCACGATGCCAACATCCGGCCGTGGATCCAGGCCGCGGAATCCGCCGGTGCGACGGTGCGGTGGGCCGCGTTCGATCCCGCGAGCGGTGAGTTGAGCGTCGACGCCCTGCGGGAACAGCTGTCCGGCCGGACCCGGCTGGTGGCGGTCACCGGGGCGTCGAACGTGCTGGGCACACGCCCCGACGTGGCGGCGATCGCCGCGGCCGTCCACGAGGTCGGAGCCCTGCTGTACGTGGACGGGGTGCACCTGACGCCGCACGCGCCGGTCGACCTGGCCACCCTGGGCGCCGACTTCTTCTCGTGTTCGCCCTACAAGTTCTTCGGCCCCCACCATGGTGTCGTGGTGGCCGATCCGGGACTGTGGGAGGAATTGCGACCGGACAAGCTGCTGCCCTCCAGCGATGACGTGCCGGAACGCTTCGAGCTGGGCACCCTGCCGTACGAGATGCTCGCCGGTACCACCGCGGCCGTGGACTACATCGCCTCACTGGCGTCCTCCGCGGGCGACCGGCGCAGCCGGGTGCTGGAGTCGATGCGAGCGGTCGAGACATACGAGCAGAACCTGCTGGGGCAACTGCTGGAGGGGCTGTCGGGCATCGACGGGGTGCGGCTGTACGGCGCGCCGGCACGCCGTACGCCGACGGTGTTCTTCTCCGTGGAGGGAGTGCCGGGCCGGGAGGTCTATGAGCGGCTGGCGCGGCGCGGTGTGAACGCCCCCGCGGGCAACTTCTACGCGCTGGAGGCATCGCGGCTGCTGGGCCTCGGCGACACCGGCGCTGTACGTGCAGGGCTCGCCCCGTACGTCGACGCCGAGGACGTGCAGCGGCTGATCGACGGTGTCGCGGAGGTGGCCAAGTAGACCGCGGAGTGCAACTCGTGCACGAGCAGTCCGGCGACGGCGCCATGAGCGCCGTCAACTTCGCCGGCCAGGTGAGCCGTCACGGCGGCGCGGGGTACAGGTCGCCGGGTTAGACTCGCGCCCCGGACGCGGGAAGGAGCGGACACGTGAGCGGCGCAGCACCCATACGGTTCGGCATCGTGGGCAGTGGCTGGCGGGCCGAGTTCTTCGCCCGGCTGGCGAGGGCCCTGCCCGAACGGCTGGCGGTGGCCGGCGTGGTGACGCGCTCGGCCGAACGAGCCGCCCAGGTGGAGGCGGAGTGGGGGGTGCCCGCCTCCCGGACGGTCGGTGAACTATGCCGCAGCGAACCGGAGTTCGTGATCCCGTCGGTACCGTGGGAGGTTACGCCCCAGGTCGTACGGGAACTCGTCGAGCACGAGGTGCCCGTCCTCGCGGAGACACCGCCGGCGCCCGATGTGCGCGGCCTTCGGGAGTTGTGGGATGCCGTGGGAGCCGCGACGCGCGCCGGGGGCGGCCGACTCGTCCAGGTCGCGGAGCAGTACACGCTGATGCCCGGCCACGCCGCTCGTATCGCCCTCGTACGAGAAGGGGTGATCGGCGAGGTCACGTCCGTCCAGGTGTCCTCGACCCACATGTATCACGCGATGTCGCTGATCCGGCACACGCTGGGCGTCGGTTGCGGGCCCGTGACGGTGACGGCCCGGGCCTTCACCGCCCCGCTCGCCGATCCGCTGTCACCCGGCGGCTGGTCGGACGACCTCACGCCCAAGGACGCCGTCACCACTCTCGCTCTCCTGGACTTCGGCGGGGCCCGCACGGGCCTGTACGACTTCACGGACAACCAGTGGTGGAATCCGCTGCGCGCCCGCCGGATCGTGGTGCGCGGCTCGCTCGGCGAGATCGTGGACGACACGGTGGTGCGGATGGCCGATCCGCGCACGCCGGTGGAGTCCCCGCTGGTGCGTCGCCGTACCGGCACCGACCTCAACCTCGAAGGGGCGGAGGTGCACCACATCTCGTTCGACGGACGGGTTGTGTGGCGCAACGAATATCTGGGCGCGAGCCTGTCCGAGGACGACCTCGCCGTGGTGGACCTGCTGTGCCGTACGGGCGCATGGGTCCGGGACGCCGGCCCGGAACCGTATCCGCTGGCCGAGGCCTGCCAGGACCATCTGCTGGCGCTGGCCATCGACGAGTCGGCGCTTACGGGGGTGCCGGTGACGACCGCCGTGGAGGCGTGGGCGGCCCGCTGATCCCGCCGGCCGCCCCGGCTCCCTTCGTGCCCGCCCGCGGCGAGCGGGAGCGGCTCATCCTCGGCGATCTCCGGCATGTCAATGTCACGGAAGCACTGGCCGGCCGCCCTCTCGATGCCTTGGGGGACGAGTAGTTCGGCCGGGCGCACGGCTCGGGTGTGCGGGGAACGCGTTCTTCACAGCACGCAGGATGGCGTCGGCGCATAAGGGTCCCGTGGATGTCGGCGTCTCGCGTATCGCACCGGGGGAGCTTTGCCTGATGCGGCACGAGCTGGTCCGGTGGTCTGGATGGTCCAGGGCACGTGTGCGTTCCCGCGTGAGGGCCCTTGCCGAGCAGCATGCGATAGGAGTCCCACGCCGAGATCGCTGGACTGTGTCGAGCGGGAGTCGAGGCATGCCGCATGCCGTGGCGGACCTTGGCACCGGGCGGCAGCCGTCGCGCCAGGCGGTCCGTGACCTGACCAGGCTCCCTGCCGGGGCGGCACGTTGGGGGCCGGGAGCGCGATCGGGAACCGACGGCTCCTTGGGTGCGTCCGCCAGATGACGGGTCGGTGGGGCCCTGTGTTTGCGGGGATGGAGATCATGTTCGTTCTGGTGTTGCTCGGCGTGCTGGTGTTCGTCGTCGGCGGGTGCGTATGCGTGGTGTGGGCGGAGCGCGGCGGGCCCCGCTGGGTCCGCGTGGTTGCGACCGTGACGCTTGCTGCGGGTGAGTTGCTCCGTCATTCGGAGCGGAGCCGGCGCCGGAGTATGAGCGGGGCGGGCGACGACGGGGATTAGGCCAGGTCCTGTCCGGCGGATTGCGCGTCGCCCGCGTATGACCGGCGGTCGACGACCATCGGCGTCAGTGTTCACTGTTCACGCCGGCCTCGGCGCTGACATGGCGCCCGTCCACGTCCACGCCGCGGAACACTTGTGGGTGAGCGAAGGCCCGCAGGCCAGTCCTCGGTGGTGTCGCGCGCTGGGAGCGTTTCCCTTCTTGCGCGTCGGCGGCCAGGAGCCGGCCGGAGTTCATGCTGCGTAGGCCTGTCCAAGTCCGGTGTCTTGTGCGGTTGTTGTGCGGTGGTGATACTTCAGCGGCCGGAGGGTTCCGGTTGACGCTTCTTGAGTGGGGGCTTGATGCGCAAGAGACAGTGGTGGGCTCGAGTTGTGGCGTTGCTGGCGGCCACCTTGGGGCTGGTGGTGCTGGCACCGGCACCGCAAGCGAGCGCGGGGGGCTGCACCATCGTGGGGTGTTCGCAGTCCTGGAACTACACCTCCACCTATGCGACCGCGTTCAAGAGCTGGACGTGCGAGTGGGGGACGACCGGCTCGTGGAGTACCGGCTGTGTCGGGGGTGACCCGTACGGCCTGTCTGGCTACGGGACGCACACACCCGACGGGCAGGACTGGGATGTGGTCCGCATCGATGCGGGCTGGTGCTACAAGCTGCATCTGCTGGTGCCGGGCAAGACGTGGGACGTGGTGTACGACCGTCGCGGTACCTCGGCGGCGTATGTCAAGGTCGAGAACTGGGGGTACGCCAAGATCACGTACCAGTCGTCCACGTCCTGTCCCTAGATCCGGCAGCGCGCCGTGTGAAGCCTGCTGCCATACGACCTGGCGCGGGTTCCTCCACGCCTGAGTCGGCCTGCCGACCTTCCCCATGGCCAACGGGGCGCGTCCTTGTGCCGACAGCACCCCTTGATCCTCAAGGCAGCCGGCCCACCGGCTCGCCGCTGCCTGCGAAGGCGGAACCTGCGCCCCGGCACCGTGCGGTGCCGGGGCGCAGGCAGGTCCGGCATCCGCGCTCGCGCAGAGCGTGGATGCCACTCGATCGAGTGGTGGCCTCGTGCCAGGGAGTCCGCCCTGACCGTGCCTCGTCGATCGGATATACCATCCGCGTCGACAACACTCGGGGCCAATGCACGGGGGAGGGTCAGCTCCTGCGGCGGGGCGGACGGCCCAGCGCCCGCCGCCGCGAGACCGTCGTGCTCAGGAAGCGTCCAGATCCACACCCGCGAGATCGGGCATGGCCCGCAGGAAATCAGAGACACCGCGCAGTTCATCCAGCCGCTGCTCGTATGACTCGACACGCTGCCCGCAGTCCGCAGCAAGTTCGGCCAGCGAACTCAGCAGATCCGTACACGATGCGACGATCACCGAGTCGTAGTTGCCCAGATCGGAACCGATCGCGAGGTCGAGGAAGATCCCGTCGTCTTCGAGGACGTCGCCCAGTGCCGGACGTACCGGGCCCCGCAACGCCGCGGTGAGGCGCTCGAGGCGTGCGGCGCCTGGGGGAACGGCGAACACGCTGATCTCCGAGGAGGCGTCGAAGATCACGGCGTGCAGCGCGGACACCAGGTCCCGCGGGGTCGCCAGCGGGAACAGGCCCGCGCGACGGGCGTTCTCCACCTCCCACGCGGAGGGCCGGGGGCGGATCGCGAGCGCGGAGCGCCCGGGAACGAAGCCGTTGTCCCGTGACTGGGCGGCAAGTTGTTCGGCGTCGACGTCGTACTCCCAGTCCACCAGCATCGGCTCACGTCCCAGCGTCCGTGCGGCGTCGTCGCGGTAGTACGCCGGAATCGCGTGGCGGGCCAGCCCGGCTGTGAGGCGCCAGACCAGACCCACGTAGACGGCGACTTCCTTCCATGTTGTTGTTCACCGCCCACTCGTAGAACGGTGTCTTTCCCTCCGGCCATTCTCCGAACAGCCCTGGCCAGTGCCTGGACACAGCCACCTCGTCGCCCGGGAGGTAGTGGAAGACGTGGATGCTGTGGCGCGGGACGGCCTCGAACCGGATGGGGTGCACTGCGACAACCTAACCGTCACCCCGTCGTCGAAGCCCGCGCATTTCGCCCACCCCTTCGCTGTCGGTCACCAGCGGACAGGCGGATGACTGACCGAGTGGTGGTCGCGAACGCGGCCTGGCAGGCATGGATGCCAGCCGGGGCGAAGTGATTCTGCCGCTGATGGGCGGTCCCAGAAGCTCATGCCCTCCTTGCCGATGGCGAAGGCCGGCGTCCCGAGACAGGTGGTGACGTCACGTTTTGCGGATCGTCGCCGTCCAGCAACTGCATGATCACCATCCCTTCACAGGCCTTCACCGCATGCATATACTTCGTGCACATCGCCACCGGGAGTGGCAACGTTGTCTTGAACAAGAGGAAAAATGGCTGGATCTGGCGCCCGGGGCAGTGACACGGCGGGGGCGGCAGCAGGCTGTGCCGGCCTTTGCGCTGTGGCTGTGGTCTGCTGGCTGCTGTGGACTGCAGTGACGTGGGCTGTCGCCGACTGGCGATGGACGTGGTTCCTCGGATACGCCGCTGTGGTTCCCGCTCTGGCCTACGGGATCGTGTGGGCATGGGGGGAAGCGCGTTCCTTCGCCCCGTCGAGGCAGCGTGAGACGTGGGCGACGGCGGTTCTCGCGGCGCTGGCCCTTGCGGCGCCCGTCGTTGTCCTGACGAAGGGCTGGGGAACGGCCCTGGTGGCGCTCCTGTTCTCGCTCGCTTCCGGTGCCGTCGGCTTGTTCGTGCCCGGTCGCCCAAACGGTGAACGCGGCAACGGCGAGGCAACCGCCTTCGTCGCGAAGGACGGACAGTCTTCATCGGACAGTGCGCTCCTGGCTGAGTGAACCTCCTCAACAGGCCCCACGCGCACGCCTCTCCGGCGTGCGTTCAATGATTCAGCGGCTTGGTGCCCTGATCTGTTCGTTCTTCTGGAGCTCTCGTGGTCGCCCCGACCTTCCTGTCCAGGCCGCGTCTACGTCGCCTGACCACATTGTTTGCCGCGATCTGTGTGAGCGCCGGTGCGATGGCCATCGGTGTAGCCGCAAGCGAAGAACCGGCAACCGCTGAGTCAGCGCCGCCTCACGCCGCGCCCTCTTTGGCGGCGAGCCCCACAGCGACGACTGCCCTCCCGAAGACGCGGACGAAATCCGCCACTTGCACGGGCAAAGCCCGGAATCTGACCCTTGCCTCGGGTGGCCGCACCGTCACGGAGCCGAAAGTGCCGCGCCCGGCGTATCTGCAGATCAAGAAGGCAAGCGTGGTGCGGGACAGCACAGGTGTGACGATCAGCTACACACTCGCCGGTGATGCCCCCGACCGCGATTCGGAGATACCGAACGCCACCTACTGGACATGGCTGGGCGACGGTATCGGCAGCGTGGACGAGCCTTCGGTGAGCATGGAGTACCTGAACGGGGAGTGGACGGTGTTCGTGAACGGTCCGGCCACTGTCGTCGGCGGAACCGTGCATGCCCGACTCGCCGTTCATGGACGCACGGTCTCTGTCCGGCTTCCCCTGCATGTCCGCGTCTCGACCGGCTGGGACGCCGATCTGTCGAAGTTCACCCACGCGGGATGGTCAACAGAAGGCCAGGATCCCGCTGGCCGCGGCTCCTGGGCCGACGGGTGCCCGATCAACGGCGACGAGGCCGGCAACCCAGGTCCATGGGAAGTGCCACTGCGCTAGCGCCGCTACGGTCCTGCCGCGTCTTTGAAAAGTGCCGCCCCCCACGGGCAATGAAGGCTGCCCCACGCGAACACCCATAGGGAGCGGTCCGACCAGCTAAGCCACTGGCTGCTACCGCCGGCCCGCTTCCCACCCCCGCAGGGGACGGTCTCGCCGCTTCGATCTGCTCGCTCACCCCGGGCGGCTGGTATGCCGCGGGTGGAGCTGAGCTGCAGACCTGGAGGCGCAGATTTCCCCACCGGCCGGTGGACACAGAGACCGTCACGGCACAGCGGGACCAGCCGCGAACATGCGACGCCCACGCCCCTGCACCCGTCGGACAAAGGGCGTTTGGCTGCCACACCGCTCGCCGGACCGACGGACCGACCCTCACCCGGCCGAGCCGGGGGAGCGCCTTCGCGGAACGCTCAGGGGCCCGCCGCCCAGGTTGCCCCGATGCAGCGAATACCAGACCTGTCCATCGCTATCACCACACACAGGAGAGAGACACAGAATGAGCAACACTCCCGCTTGGGGCCCTCAGCAGCAGGTCCCGGGGCAGCAGCCCGCTTGGGGTCCGCAGCAGGTGCCGGGGCAGCAGCCCGGTTGGGGCGTGCAGCCCCCGGTCCCTCCCGCCCCGAAGAAGGGCGGTAAGGGTAAGTGGATAGCCGGAGGCATCGCCGGCTTCGTGATCCTCGGGGCCATTGCGTCCAACAACAGTGAGGACACCTCTTCGGCGAAGCCGGACAAGCCCGCCGCCGTGAAGCCGACCTCCAAGGCCGCCGTGCCGAAGTCCCCTGAGGCGCCTTCTGTCCCCTCGGTTCCGAAGCCGAACACCGCTCAGGCGAAAGCTCTGATCGCCACCTTGTACAACATCGAGCCCGGCCTGGCAGCCAAGGAAGACCGCGCTGTCTCGCGGTCGCGGAACGTGTGCCTCGACATCCTCAACGGCCAGAGCAACGACAAAGTCGCCTCCAACGCCGAGGACCGGTTCGAGGGTGGCACTGTCTCCACTCTGAGCAAGAAGCAGGTCGCTCAGATCGTCTCTGCCGTCAAGGCCACCTTCTGCGGTCCGACCGGCAAGGGTGCTCCGAAGAATCCGGTCGCGCCCAAGCGCCGGACCACGGTCGACCGCTTCAGGGACTATGTCGCCGAGCACGGCAGCGTGAACGAGGCTGCCATGGCAAAGCACGTTACGAAGATCCAAGGCGGCGACGACATCAACAACGTCCTTGACACCGCCGATGTCTACACGGACTTCTCGGGCGACTTCTCGAACATGCCGAAGGCCAAGCTCATCGCCTCCGCCTTCGCCGACTGGCAGGAAAGCCGGGGCAAGTCCAGCAAGAACGGCTTGGTAACCGTCTACAGTTCGGGCGGCGACGTCCTGGGCAACAACAAGTTCTGATCGGACCTGTCAGCGGGGGCCCGCTACCCCGGCCCCCGCTCGCTGCGCGATGGATCAGGTTTCCCCGGTGGGGCAGTCACGGCGAGGAAGCCGGCACCTTCCAGGAACGTCGCCTTCACCTGGGTCGCGAACCTCCCACACCGGTAACAAATCCTTGTGCCAGACCACCAGCGAGCCACCAGCCCACGGCTGGCTGGCACGGGGCCATCGTTCCTCGACGGCGGCACGGCAGGTCAGGTCCGTGGTGCGGGAGCCCGTCGGCCCAGTCTCTGGCCGGAGCAAGGCGGCGGGCTCCCCTCAGAACGCGGACCGTGGCCCCGTGCCAGACACGGACCTCTCCCTGCTTTGGGTATGGCGGTACCGAAGACAGGTACGAGGTTGTCGGGATGTCTGCATGGGAACTGACGGCGGTGGGACTCCGGCGCCGTCGGCTTGACCCGTTGGTCCTGTGCGGTGGATCGGTCGTGATCACGGGCGCGTGATGGGTGCTGCTGTTGGCCTGTGAGGTGGCAGGATGCTGTGTCGTGGCAGATGACAGCACGAGCGGGTTTCGGGCGGGCCGGACGGGACTGATCGTCAGGATCCCGGATGCGGAGCGGGCCGTACGTGCATGGCGTGAGCAGTTCGATCCCTCAGCGCGGGCGGGAGTGCCGGCGCACGTCACGGTGCTTTTTCCGTTCCTCGACGAGAGCCGGATAGATGCGCGTGTCTGCTCGGCTCTGTCTGACATGTTCGGCAGTCACCATGCCTTTGACCTGTGGTTTGGGAGCTGTGGGCGGTTTCCGGGAGTCCTGTATCTCGCTCCTGAGCCGGACACGCAGTTGCGGCGGCTCACTGAGGCGATCGCTGACCGTTGGCCCGAAACCCCTCCCTATGGAGGCCAGTTCACCGAGATCCTGCCCCATCTGACCGTTGCTGACGGTCAGGACGATGCAGTTCTGGATGAAATCGAGGCCGACCTGCTCGGCAGACTTCCCTTTACGTCGCATGTTGCGTCCGTTGATCTCATCGTGCATGACGGCGCGAGGTGGCAGGAGCGAGCGTCGTTCGCGCTCCTTGAATGAACGGGCCGTGAGCCTGTCTGGTCCGCTGCAACGCGCACCGCTTCGAGCGTGCGATCCGCTTGGGTTTCGTGTTGATGCTCTCGGTGGGGCTGTTGCTGTATGGAAGCGTGAGTGCGGTGATCACCGCGTCCCGGTCTCGCGCCAGATTCCGGGCGAAGGAGTGCAGATGGGGCAGATCGGTTGCGCGGATCTGGCACCGCAGAGCATATCGCGGCCCTGCCCGGCATCGCCGTCGTCGACTTCGGCCTACCCGCAGTCCTGACGGTGGCCCGCGGGACCACCTGGGCCGCCGCCCGTACCCGCCACTCCGCCCAGCCGACCCCGGAAGGTCCCGGAATGCCCTGACGGCGCGGTCATACGGTGGGCCGTCCTGGGGCCGTCCAGGGCCGTGGCCGTCCAGTCGGGGGGCTTGCCCGGCGCTGCCGGGACGGCGCCGAGAAGGGGCTGTGGGCCTCCTTGTGGCCGCTGGACGCGGCCCGGGCCGCCGGCCCGTGCCCGCGTTGCCCGTGCGCCGCGCCCGCGCCCGCGGGGCAGTACGGAAAAGCGCCGGTGGGCGGGGCCGTGATCACGGCCCCGTCCACCGGCGGCTTTGACTGGTTCAGCTCAGTCCGACTCGGTTCGGGTCAGTTTTGGCCGGTGACCTCGAAGTGCAGCCGGACATGGGTTGCTGAATCGGCGCCGGCGAGCGTGACATCGGTCGGTCCCGGCTTGGCTGGGCCCCGCGCCTCGTGGTTCACTCACACAACCAGCCGGACGGACACCTTCCACGCTACGCCGCCAGCGGTGCAGTCCCCTCGCCGCGGTGCAGTCCGCCCCGGTCCCTCGACGCGTTTCAAGTCCACGCGCTCATTGTGCGGGAGATCGGACGGGGCAGTTCTCCTTCGGGCACCCCTCGCCCGGTGCTCGTAGAGTTGTATGTATGGCGAACCTTACGCTCGCGCAAATCGAGGGGATCGCCCGCGCAGCCCACGCGCACCAACTGGACAAGTCGGGACGGCCCTATGTGGAGCACGTCCATGCCGTGGTTGATGGAGTGAGGGAGCGGGGCGGCTCCGAGGAGCAGATTGCCGCCGCTTGGCTGCATGACACGATCGAAGATGAGAAGCTCTCAAGCGAGTGGCTTGTCTCCGCGGAGCTTCCCCAGTATGTGAAGGACTTGGTCGACGCCATGACCAAGCGACCGGGGGAAAGCGACGAGTCATATGTGCGGCGGATCCTCGCCGTGCCGGGCGCTCGCCTCATCAAGGAAGCCGACCTGGCGCATAACGCTGACCCTGACCGGCTCGCCCTGCTCGAGGAACCCACTCGGCGCGAGCTCAAAGAGAAGTACGCGAGACTGAGGCGGCTGCTCGGCCTGGCAGCGGGCGACGTATAACTCCAACGAGGGCGCCTCACTCCGCCGCCTCCGGCGCGAACCGTTCGATCATGCCGTACAGCTGAGTGGGTGGTCACGCTCCTTCGGGCGGGCTTCGAGCAACCCGGTAGCGACGCCGTCCAGGCCCAGTTGCGGCAGGCCCCTGGAGACCCTGGAAGCGGAGTTCTGCAAGGCCGCCGAGCCTCTGGTTGCCGCCCAGCATGTCAGCTGGCTGACGACCTTCTGGGCTGTTTGTCCCGTTGTTGCATGGGCAGGCGTGTGGGACGTCCTCACGACAACGGAGGAGAACCATGGCGACAGGTGAGACAGGATTCAAGGACGTCGCGTACGACCTGGTGTCGGTCCAGTACCACTCACTGAAGGCCGGACACGACTACGGACAGTACGTCCGGGACGCCAAGAACGCCGGAGAGACCGAGATCGCGGACTTCTTCCAAGACGTGATGCGCGAGGACTCCGAGCGTGCTGCACGCTGTCACGATTTCCTCACGGAACTGGCAGAGAAGGGCGACATCGGGCCAGCCGCCTCCTGATCGAACAGGTCAGGACAGGTTCCGGGATCGGCCGCCACGATGTTGTGGGGGCCGATCCCTCCGCCACATCCCGGGAGGAGCAACCGACGGTCGGCACCAGCGACGGCCCTCGAGCTGTGGCGCCTCCCGGTGCTCGCGTCGCTCGAAGAGATGGTTGTCCTCGCCGCCACGGCGGGGCTTCACATCCGCTGGCCGCAGAGACCGCACGCCGAGTTGGTAACCACGGAGAGTGGAGATGCCGAGGCTGACCGTCCAGGCCAGCCACTCACGACCCCCAGCCCCACCAGCAGTCCTGGCCCCATCCAAGAGGCGTCCGTTTGGGTCGGTTATGGATTTGAATGCGACGCGCACCAGCGGTTCATCGGCATATCCGCGGGTACCCGATGGTCCTGCGGCGAAGGACAACCGCGAGGAAGTGATCGATCATGCGGGCGACCGTGTGGCACGGCAAGCACGACGTACGGGTCGACACCGTGCCCGACCCCCGGATCGAGGAGCCGACCGACGCGGTGGTGCGCATGACGTCCACCGGCCTGTGCGGCTCGGACCTGCACCTGTACGAGGTCCTCGCTCCGTTCATGACGCCCGGCGACATCCTCGGCCACGAGCCCATGGGCATCGTTGAGGAGGTCGGCGCGGAAGTGGACAACCTCGCGCCCGGGGACCGGGTCGTGGTGCCGTTCCAGATCGCCTGCGGTACCTGCTACATGTGCCGCGAGGGGCTGCCGACGCAGTGCGAGACGACCCAGGTCACCGAGTACCGAAGCGGCGCGGAGCTCTTCGGCTACACCAAGCTCTACGGGCGTGTCCCCGGCGCGCAGGCCGAGTACCTGCGCGTGCCGCAGGCGCAGGTCGGCCCGATCAAGGTTCCGGACGGGCCGCCCGACGACCGGTACGTCTACCTGTCCGACGTCCTGCCCACGGCCTGGCAGGCGGTGAAGTACGCCGAAGTCCCGCAGGGCGGCAGCCTGGCCGTCCTGGGTCTGGGGCCGATCGGCGACATGTGCTGCCGCGTCGCCCGCCACCTGGGCGCGGGCAAGGTCATCGGCGTCGACCATGTAGCGGAGCGGCTGACCCGGGCGCGCCGTGACGGCGCCCACGTGTTCAGCCTGGACGAGTACGAGGACCAGGACGATCTCGTGAAGGCCGTCCGGGACGCCACCGACGGCCGCGGCCCGGACGCCGTCATCGACGCCGTGGGGACCGAGGCCCACGGCAGCACCATCGGCAAGCTGGTCCAGCAGTCCGCCGGCCTGCTCCCCCGCGCCTGGGCCGCCAAGCTCATGCAGACCGCCGGCGTCGACCGCCTCGGGGCCCTGCACCTGGCCATCGAGATGGTCCGCCGCGGCGGCACGATCTCGGTGAGCGGCGTGTACGGCGGCATGACCGACCCGATGCCCATGCTGACCCTGTTCGACAAGCAGATCCAGCTACGCATGGGCCAGGCGAACGTCCGGCGCTGGAGCGACGAGATCCTCCCGCTCCTGACCGACGAGGACCCCCTCGGCGTGGACAGCTTCGCCACGCACCACGTCCCCCTGGAGCAGGCACCCCAGGCTTACGACATGTTCCAGAAGAAGGCCGACGGCGCCATCAAGGTCCTCATGATTCCGTGACGCCCGGCGATCACCCTGGCGGCGCGTCGAGCGGTGTGGCCGCCAGGGCCCGGGCCACGCCGTACAGGTTCGCGGCCATGGCGCGACCCGTCTTGTGGGACCAGTCGTGGCCACGCTCGTCGTCGAGGTAGTCGGGGCCGGCCCCCGGGTCGAGGTGCCAGTACGTCCAGGCCTGGCCCGGGATGGTGTACCCCAGGTCGGCCAACGCCCCCGAGAGCTCGCTGATGACGTGGTGTGCGCCGTCCTCGTTGCCCGTCACCACCACCCCGGCCACCCGGTTGTAAACGACCGGGCGGCCACTGCCGTCCGTCTCGGACATCAGGGCGTCCATACGCTCCAGCACGCGCTGGGCGACCGACGAGGGCCTGCCCAGCCACGTGGGGGAGGCAACGATGAGGATCTCCGAGGACAGCAACTTCTCGTGAATCCCGGGCCACGCGTCTCCGGCGCCCTCATCGCTGGTCACGCCGGGCTTGATGTCGAGATCCACCGCACGCACGCACTCGATGTCCACGCCGTACGCCGCGAGCTGGTCCGCCACCACCTTCGCCAAGGCGTAGGCGTTGGACGGCTGCGGAGACCGCTTGAGCGTGCAGTTGATGACGAGCGCTTTCATGCGACTCTACCTACCTCCGATGCGGCTGGGCATCCCCGCGAAGGCGGACGACTCACTCTCCCGGTCAGTGCCGGCCGTGCACCGAACCGCCCGCGCGGCCTACCAGCTGGCCGGCTGCGGTTCGCCAGCAAGGGTTCGGCTGCCCACCGTGGCCTGGTGGAAGCACACCGCTGTTCCGGCGCCTGTCGGCCGCAAGCGGGGAGGCGTGCACTCCGTCGGGGTACACGAGGGGGAACCGGACCACGGATCGACGGGAGGACGGCATGCCTGCGGACGGCGACGGTCGCCGGGAGGGCCGTGACGAGACCCGGGAAGAGCGCGCCGACCGTCAGTGGGGCGAACTCCTCCAGGAGGTGCGGGTCGCCCAGACGGGCGTCCAGATCCTCTTCGGTTTCCTGCTGACCGTGGTCTTCACCCCGCGCTACCCGCAACTCGAGCAGACCGACCAGATCATCTACATCCTCACGGTCGTGCTGGGCGCCTCAGCCACCGGGGCACTGGTCGGTCCGGTCTCCTTCCACCGCATCGTCGCCGGCCGCCGCATCAAACCCGAGACCGTGCATTGGGCCTCGCGCCTCACCTTCGCTGGGCTCGTCCTGCTGCTCGCCACCATGACCTCCGCCCTGCTGCTGGTCCTGCGAGTGGCCAGCCACGACCCGTTCGTGCCCTACCTGGTGACGCTGGTCCTCGCCTGGTGCCTGCTGTGCTGGTTCGTACTGCCCCTGTGGGCCCGATCCCGCTTCACCCAGGACTGATCGGTTTCGGGCCGCACCACCCGGTTGCCGTATCAAGACAAACTGCTCGGTGCCGATATCGCGAGAGTGCGATAAGGAATCCGATCGGCCGACTCCGCGCGTCCCGCGACCACGGGACGTGTCCCCCGTAGAAATCGCCCCAGTCCCGCAGGTGGCATGGGGACACGACCTTGACTTCAGCAACGTGCTGCTCCTCGTCGTGCGGGAACTGGGCACCCGCGGGCTGCTCACCTTCGGGCCCCCTGGCGCGGGCCTGCCATCAAAGCCAGCCGCAACGGATGTGCCCAGGCGAAGCGCGGCCGACAATCGCCGTTGACCGCGGGCGCCGGCTTGGGGCAGGCGCCCCGGGGTAGCCGGAAGGCGTCCGTTGGGCAGACCGGCAGGGAGGGCGGGGCACATGGCGACATTCGTCCGGAGGACCCGAACGGCCCCGCGAGCCGTAGCGCAAGCCCCGCGCCGCTGGGAGGATGGCCTTCCAACTCTGGACGACGCGACGAGGGTGGCTCCAAGAAACGCCAAGAAGTTGTCGAAAGAGTTCTTCGCCAGGCTGGGCGGGCTGGAGGAAGGGACTCGCGAGTACCAGTACGTCAGAAACACACTGATCGAGCTCAACCTGTCGTTGGTGCGCTTTGTTGCCTCTAGGTTCAGCAGCCGCGGGGAGGAGATGGAAGACATCGTCCAGGTCGGGACGATCGGGTTGATCAAAGCCATCGACCGCTTTGATCTCATTCGGGGAGTGGAGTTCACCACCTTCGCCATCCCCTGCATCCTCGGCGAGATCAGGCGGTATTTCCGCGATACGAGCTGGGCCGTTCATGTGCCGCGTCGTCTGCAGGAGTTGCGGATAGAGCTGGCCAAGGCTGTCGATACGCTGACGCAGTCCCTCGGCCGGGGCCCGACAGCCGCTGAGCTCGCGGCGCACCTGGGGGTAGACGCGCGAGAGGTCCGTCAGGCCATCGTCGCCTCCAACAGCTACACGGCGGGATCCCTGGACCTCGCCCTCGACCCCGACGACGAGGAGAACGGCACCTACGCTGACTGCTTCGGCGCCGTGGACCCCGCCTTGGAGTCGGTGGAGAACCTGGTCGCCCTCCGGCCACTGATCGCCGTGCTCAGCGAACGGGACCGGCGCCTGCTGGAGATGCGATTCGGTCAGGAGCTGACGCAGGCCCAGATAGGCGCCGTTCTCGGGGTCAGCCAGATGCACGTGTCCCGCCTGTTGGCCCGGGTCCTGGCCCGTCTGCGGAGCCGGCTCGACGACGCGGAGCGAGCGGAGGGCGTGCGGCCCTGACCGGCCGTGAGCCTGGCGGCCGCCGCTCCGGCACCCAATCCGTGGTGCCTGGGGCAGTCCGGGTGCGCCGACGATGGCTGGTGTCGCACCACGGGTACGTGCGGCTGCGGCGGCAGGCGCAGACGGCCACGACGACGCGATCCGAACGCATCACCCGGCCATCGTCCAGGACCACCTCGACGGGGCCGTCGATCAGGATGGGACCGTCACGGGTGAGCGTCACGCGCGTCGGCGACAGTTCATCGTTCACGTTCGGCACGGATCACCACCAGTTCCTCCTTCTCCTCCCCCGGAGCAATCAGTCCCCGTGCCTCCAGCCACGCCGCCCGGTCACGCAGCACAGGGGACCGAACGGGATGTACCGGCGCTCGACGACCGCGGCCCGCAGTCCGGCATGACGGAGCCCGCTCAGGGTGCGCTCGACACCGCAGATGGCCGAGTGGACCAGGAGCAGGACTCCTCCCGGGGTGAGCAGCGGCGGCGCGTCCGCACAGACCCGGTCGAGCAGAGCGCGGCCGTCGGACCCCGCATCCCACGCCCGGGCCCGCCCCCCGGCCGGGAGATCTGCTCGCGGAGACGGCACGTATGGCGGATTGGCCACGATCAGGTCGAAGCGACGACCTGCCACGGGCCCGGTGAGATCGCCGCGCAGCACCCTGACCCGCAATCCGTTGAGGCGGGCGTTGAACCACGTGGTGCACACCGCGCTCACGGAAGCGTCCACGGCAGTCACCTGCGCCGCGCCGCGTTCGGCGGCGGCGAGCGCCAGCGCGCCGCTTCCCGTCCCAAGATCGAGGACATCGGCGGCGGCGAGAGGTTCCCGCTGCATCGCGTCCTCGAGCAGGCAGGTGTCGACGTGCGGGCTGTACACCCCCGGGGGGCACAAAAACCACATATCGTGTGGCTACCCGCGTGTCCGCGATCAAACGGGCGGCACGTCGCGAGCGAACTATCGCCACATGGGACTGCTGTCGAGGGAAGCCAGCATGTCGCGGGGATCGCGGTGCACGGCGGCGGCGCCCGCCTCCTCCAGTTCGCTACGGCTGATACCACCGGAGAGAAGCGCCACGCAGGGCACCCCCGCCTTCCCGGCGGCCTCGATGTCCCACACCGTGTCTCCCAGCAAGACCGCCCGGTCCGCAGGCACGCCCGCCCGTTCCAGCGCCTGAGCGACCAGGTCGGGCGCCGGTTTGCTCGCGGAGACGTCGTCCTTGCTGGTGGCGTCCGCGATGACGTCGTCGGCGTCGAGGGCGGCCCGCATCACGGCGAGCTCCTTGCCGTCGGCCGAGGTGGCCAAGACAACCCGGAAGCCACAGGACGCCACCGCGCGCAGCAGGTCGGCGGCACCGTCCAGAGGGGCGAGAGCGGGACCGTAGGCGCCGTACAGGGCCTTGTGGGCATCGCTGATCGGTGCAGCCTCGCTGCGATCGCGCTCCTTGCCCAACAGGCGCTCCAGGAGATGGTCGGAACCCATACCGATGCAGCGGTGGATGTCCGCCATCGACACTGTGTGTCCGGCCTGCCGGAACGCCTCCCACCACGTGACCGCGTGGAGGTAGTTGGTGTCGACGAGGGTGCCGTCCATGTCGAAGAGCGCGGCGCGCTCGACCTCGTCCCTCATGATGGCCGCTCCTTCCGCTCGGCTACCGGAGTGGTTCAGTCAAGGCGGCTACTGAGCTTGTAGGCGTGGTGTCGTTGGGGTGAGTCCGGTTTCGGTGAGGCATCCGTCGATGAGGTCACTGCGGTACTGGATCTTTCGGAGGCCGCGGCGGAGTGCGCGGATGAGGTGCTCGGGGTCGGCGAAAGCGGTGTTGGCCCGGCAGCTGCGTCGCAGCAGTGACCAGATGCCCTCGACCGGGTTCAGGTCGGGTGCGTAGGGCGGCAGGTAGTGGGCGGTGAGCCAGTCCTGGCTGTCGATGAAGGCGCGCATCCGGGCGTCCTTGTGCACGTTGAGGTTGTCCCAGATGAGGACGATCGGGCCGCCGAGCTTCTGGTGTGCTGTGATCAGCAGGTCGCGGTAGTCGGTCCAGGTGAAGCTGCGCCGGCCGCCGCGTTTGTGGTCCTCGTGCCGTTTGGGCCGGTAGATCAGGCGGGAGCGTTCTCCTGGTTTGTAGCAGGCCAGCGCGGCGACGGAGAACCGGCGCTGGGAGCGTCCGCGGACGCGGATGACGGGCGTGTGGCCTTTGCGGGACCAGGTGCGGCGGGTGGGCGGCGTCATCGAGAGGCTCAGTCAAGATTTTCGTGAAGCGATGACGCGGCGTCATACCGGGTGGATGTGCACGGTCTGTGCTGTGTTGCGCTGGTGACGCGCTGGTCGAGGCAGCGGGACCCTGTGACCGTGTGAGGTAATGCTGCAGCAGTTC
>NZ_JBHYMQ010000059.1:0-1919 GCF_042742985.1 Streptomyces sp. NPDC058864
GGCTGACGGCTCTTATGTTGGCCTGACGGCCAACACGGGCCTGACGGCCCGTCAAGCCACCGTCGTCGTGCCTGACGGCACGACTGTGTCTAGGTGCGGAAGGTTGGCCCTGGCGGGCCAACCCTGCTGGTTTCTCGGGTAGTTAGGCGGGCCTGACGGCCCGCTCAGCAAGAAGCACGTGTCCTGCCTGACGGCAGGACAGAAAACAGAAAGATGAGGCACCTCCCCATAGGCACCGGTGCCTGGCGGCACCGGTGATGTCATAAGGGGGTGGTTGCACAGATATTTAAGTTGCCCACACTCCCCTGACGGGGAGCTGGAACAAAGTCGTGGCCGTCCGGCTAACGCCGGACGGCCTGAAATACTGTCGGCTTCCTTTAGTGACAGGTGAGTTGGGAGTCCGCCTGACGGCATATTGGCGTTAAGTGTGCATCAACCGGGCCGGCCCTGAGCTCAGCTGTCTTGATGGCAGGCCCCGGCGTTGCGCCGGACAGTTCAGCGCGGCGTCCATTGCTCGACGCGGAATCCTCATCTCACCTTGGCAGTTCGGCTGCCTTGGCCGTCGTCAATCGCGGGCCGCTGAGCGATCTTCGCAAGGCCCTGACGGTACTCGGCTTGAGCACGGCCTTCACACGGTTGATTGAACCGGCTCGGTACCCCGTGCGGTAGGGGTGTTGCGCTCTGTGCTGGCGGGGTGTTCCAGGGCCATCATGATGCGATGCCGTCTACGTCTGCGGTCACTCCAGCTGCTCTTCGTCACGCCATAGCCGGGGCGCTGCATGTGGTGAAGGCCTATGAGCTCGCGGCCGTGTGTGAGCACCTGGGGTTGGAACCGCAGAAGCCTGATGAGGATCCGTTCCAGAGCAAGATCACCTACGTGCGGGCGCGACTTCAGGGCAAGACACTGCCCGAGCTTGTGGACATCGCGCGGCTCGTGATCAGCGAGTACGGCGATGACAATCTGCAGGCCCTGGTCGGCATGCTCGGCGCCCGCGGCGTCGATGGGGAGATGAAAAACCTGATCTTCGCCGCTGATGGTCCCAAACCGCAGATCGTGCTTCCGGACTCCATCAGCAACACCATCCGCATCGTGAAGAACGAGCAGTACTGCCTGGTGTACGACCAGGCCCTGGAAGACCACGGGCTGAGTTGGGCAGACCTGGTGGCATGGTGGGTTCGTCGGCAACCCGAGCACGCGGGTGATCCCACGCGGGCGCGTATCTCGCTGCGCGAGCGACTGCGTCGCTCGCTGGGCGACAACGGTGCCGAACTGCTGGTGTTCGACACCTACGTCAAGCTCGGCTTCAACCTTCCGGCGCTCATCCCCCAGGTCTACCTCCACTACGACCCCTACAGCCTCACCGAGCTGAACGGGGTCGGCCATCTCACCCGCCAGCGGATGGACTTCCTGCTGCTGATGAACCATCGTGCCCGGGCAATCATTGAGGTCGACGGCATTCAGCACTACTCCCGCGAAAGCGCCAAGAACGCGATACAGGAAACAGCCACCACACGGCAGGCTGACCCCGCGCGCTACGCCGCCATGGTCGCGGAGGACCGACAGCTCACGCTGCAGGGCTACGAGGTCTACCGCATCGGTGGCCATGAGCTGCGCGACCACGCAGCCGGGGAAACGATGCTCACCGAATTCTTCACACGCCTTCTCACCCGCCACGGCCACCTCCAGCCGCAGTAGAGAAGCAGGCACAGCCATAGCCCGGGCCGTTTGGTGTCTACGACGAAGCGGAGGGGGATCAGGACGTGGTGCATCCCGTGCTCGAGCGGTGGCTGCAGGAGGCCGGAGCCGGCCCGGTGGCACTGGACGCGCTGGAGGAGTTGCTGGGCATCTTCGAGGAGGCCGCCGGGGCGGCGGAGGGCGAGCTGGGCAAGAAGCGGATGGGCTTCCGGTTGGGGAACAC
>NZ_JBHYMQ010000059.1:2014-25973 GCF_042742985.1 Streptomyces sp. NPDC058864
GGACCGCGCTGGAGGAGTTGCTGGGCATCTTCGAGGAGGCCGCCGGGGCGGCGGAGGGCGAGCTGGGCAAGAAGCGGATGGGCTTCCGGTTGGGGAACACCGCGGTGTCCAATCCGGATCTGGTACCACCGGCTCGACGGAGGCAGGGGTGGGCGTGGGGTGGAGGTCACTGCGTGAGCCCCGCAGAACATTGCCGAGCTGTGCGAGCGGCTGGAGGTGCTGGCCTCGCGGCCCAGGATGGACACGGTGGTGGTCTTCAGCTCCTATCCCAGCCGTCTGCAGGTTTCGGTGGTGAACGAGGTGGCCTCCGCCGTCACGTTGGCGGCGGAGGCCACGACTTCGGCGGTCTCGGCCGTGGAGACCGTCGAGGTGGCGGTCGAGGTCTCGGTGGAGGACGTGAAGAACGGCGGGCCGCTGACCGTGAACGTGCGGCTGGTGCCCGGGAGCGGACAGGCGGGGTGGGAGGTGTCCGGCGGGGAGCTCACCACCGCGGTGGCCGCGGCGGAGTACACGGTCTTCGAGGCTGGGCGCGGCTCGGCGAAGGCCACGCAAGGCCAGTCGTTGGATGCCCCGGTGGTGCTGGTCGTGGACATCTCCCGGTACGGCGCGGCCTGGATACGGCCCGGCTCGGGCGGCTCGCCTCGTCCGCGTACTTCACCGCCAACTACCCGTTCGCCGCAATCGCCGTCTTCCGGCAGAGTCTGGAACACCTCAGCCTGGTCGAGCCCGGCGTCGGTATCTCCCCGCACCTACCCGACGAGCCGCGCCCTGCAGAGCTTGTTCGTTGCTTTGGGCTGGCCCTTTCGTGTGACAGGCCAGCGGCGACCTCGGGGCCAGGGGTGGGTGAGCTTGTCGCCCCCGGGCGGTTTCCGGTTCCCGGGGACGGCAAAGCGGTTGATTGATCAAGCAGCGCGTGGCGGTGCGCCGCGCCCGGCGACGGCCCGGTCCCACGCCGCCATCCACATCGGCCGCTCGTCCGGATGGTTGATGCCCAGCGTGGTGAGGTACTTCTCGAACATCACGGAACTCGGCACAAGGCTCGGGGGGCTCGTGAGAGCGTGCGTGAGGCGTTGGCGCTGGAGGGGATTGTCCTGGGCTTTGTGCCCAAGGGTGATCCGGCGCTTGTCGAGCTCATTGATCAAGTCCCTCGGGGTCGTGACGAGGTCTGGTCGCGGGCCGCGGATGGTGTCCGGCAGGTACCCGGCCGAGCGGCCCATCACCCGGTCCCACGCCTGCAGCCAGCGGCGCCGGGCTGCGGGCCGCTTCAGCTCGACCGCGTCGAGGAAGGCCACGAGCTGGTCGCGGCTGGCGGGCAGGGTCTGCCGCGTGACGATGCGGTGGGCGGTGGAGTGCCCGAGCCTGCCGTGGCCGCCGGCGCGCTGCTCCATCAGCGCCATCGAGGGGGCGCCGGCCTTCTCGTAGAGCTCGACCAGTGCGGCGGAGAGGTCGGCCTCGCTGCGCACCAGGCGCAGGGCCGGGGCCGACGGGCGGGGGTTGTCCTTCAGGCGCTGGTCGTAGCGGGCGTCCTTCCACAATTCGGTGGCCTCCTGGGTCGTGCCGCCGCACGCGGTGACCGCGTGCAGCACCACGTCCAGCGGGGGCACGATGGCGCCGGAGGCGGCGCGGCGCAGCGTGGTTGGGGTCAGGCCGGTGACGGCAGCGAGTTGGTCATACGTCAGGCCCGCGCGGGTGCGGCAGTCACGCTGGTAGTCGGCCAGCTTGCCGACGGCAGGGATGGTACGGATCACCGGGTTCTCGGGGCGCCCCATGGTCAGTCGTCCTGGGCGAGCTTGCCGAGGCTCTTCATCCAGTTGCGCGGGGAGAGTCGGCCGGTCGCGGCCGCCACGACGAACGCGGCGATCGCCCCGGTGGCGGAGAGCAGTTCCAGTTCCTCGCCGAGGTGCATCCCGTTCAGCTTCAGCACCACGGCTGCGGAGAAGATGAGGCCGACGATGAAGGCGATGAGGATGGCCTCGGCGGTGCTGAGCCGTCCGGCCGGCGCGGCGACGGGGGCGGGCGGCGGGGTCTCCAGCGCCATGGACTGCGGCGGCGCGGGGAGGTGGGGAAGCGGCATCGGTGTGCCGTTGTATGGGTTCAACTTCGTTTCCCTATTGCTATGGCCCGGCCGGGTGTCCGGCCGGGTGCTGGCTCCAACGCAGATCCGGCTCGCGGCGGGCTATTGGCGTCACCCGCGTTGTTCCGGCGCTACCCGACCATCGTCCCAGCAGCGGGGGCCAAGTCCGAATCCACAGGCTCCCGTTCCGGCTCATTCCGCCACTGGTATCCCGGCCCCCGAGGTTTCACCCATTGGCCGGGCGGGCTCGGCGGCCAGTGACCGCGGTGCTGCTCACAGCCACGGATCCCCTGTCATCAGGTCGGACATCGCGACATCCAATGACCGTGCACTACCGCTCTGGGACCGATTCCGCCACGTGTGACCCAGCTCAGGTTGCTCTTACACGACATACGAAGGCATCATGGGCTGCGTCAATCGAAGCCACGAACTCCATTGACGGAGTGGTGTCTTGATGATTGGCGAAGAGAGAAAGAAAGAGCGGAGGCAGTTCACTGCTTCCATAGAGCGTTGCCCTGATTGCTGCTGGCTCCAACCACGCTACGAGGCACGCGACTTACGCAGACCACCGTGTTGGCGCACGGCCTGCGGACATGAAGCCGGTACCGCTATGTGCGGGCCGGCTTCCCGCATTGTCAGGACCGGGCCCGGGCGGTCGCGAGTGTCAGGGCGTCGAGCGCGGGGCGTTGCTGAGGGCTGCCCGGTCGGGGAGCGTCACCTCGTGCCGGCTCGCCCCCGGTCGGGATGATGCTCTGGTGCTCCTGGTCGACCGCGTCACCGAGGCCAGCCGTCAGCGTTCGCGCTTTCGGCCGCCGGTGGTCCTGGCGCCGTGGCGGGCCTACCGGCAGCCCGATGGCCCGCGACGACCTGCGCGACGTGCTCGAGGCTGACACGTTTGCTGCCCACCGCTTGTGGCACAGCAGCCACGGTGGAGGGCGACGTTGCACCTCGCCAAAAGGGCGAGCCTCCGCTGGGGCCTGACAGGGGATCCGGTCCGCGCTGGTCTGGCCGGGCGACACCATGAGCCCATGACCGCGCTCAGCCCTGTGCAGCTGTTCACTACCCGTGTCCAGGCTGTTCTCGGCGACGGGCCGTTCCTGTCGCCGGGCGGCTGGACGCACATGGGGCATTGTGATCTGTAACGTCAGCTTCTAGGCGCGTCGCAGGTACGCCACGATCCGGCCGCGGCTGATCGCGTTCCAGACCGCCTGGCCTGACGCTGCCACGGTCCGGGGCTTCCAGGCGCGTCTGGCCACTGACGATCTCGTCGCAGCCATGAACTTCAACAGCGCCCGGCGGGTCACTACTGCCCGTGGTATCACCGGCCTCCTGGTAGACGCCGGTGTCGATGCCTGGGACGAGCTCCGCGCATGGCTCGGCCACCAGGCCAATCGTGATGCCCTGCGTACAGTGCAGGGTGTGGGCATGTAATAGGAGACTGCCGATGTTCTCGGGCAGGGCCGCGGCGGTGTGGAGCATGTGATTACGACGGTCACTCGGTTGCACTCCGCTGATCGCCCAATCTGCTCCTCGTGCGCACTGCGACCTGCCGATCATCACCCGCAGAGCCGCCAGGTCAATACGCGTGCCCTCCCCGCCTCCACCGTAACTGCATGTAATCATTTGTGGCACCACGAATATGGCGATGCGGCTACGTGGCGTGCGGTTGGTGGACCTGTCGGAAACAAGGCTCGATGCTTGCATGCGAGGTACGTACCGGATGAGCAGCGGCGTGACGGTGAACGCTCCGGGGGTTTCAGGGTCGGATGCGGCGCAGGTTCTCGGTCGGGGCGAGCCGGGTAGTCCTGCTGGGGGCGGATTCCTGCTACCGACGGTGAGCCTGCCGAAGGGTGGCGGGGCGATCAGGGGGATCGGCGAGAAGTTCGCCGCAGACCCGGTGACCGGTGCCGGGGCAATGAAGGTGCCGATTGCCGCCAGCCCGGGCCGTAGCGGCTTTGGCCCCCAGATGTCGCTCACCTATGACTCTGGCGGGGGCAACGGCCCGTTCGGGCTGGGTTGGAGCCTTGAGCTCCCCAGGATCACCCGTAAGACAGACAAGGGTCTCCCGCAGTACGACGACGCCTCCGAATCCGATGTCTTCATTCTTTCGGGCGCGGAGGACCTGACGCCGGTCTTGGTCGAGCAGAACGGTCAGTGGGTACGCGAGCAGCTGCCACTTCGCACAGTTGGCGGCGCCCAGTACCGCGTCCAGCGATACCGCCCTCGTGTCGAGGGCCTCTTCGCCCGGATCGAGCGTTGGACGAACGCCGCCGATCCGGCCGATGTGTTCTGGCGTTCGTTTTCTCGCGACAACGTCTCGACCTGGTACGGCAGGACGGCCGAGTCCCGGGTCACCGATCCGGCCGACACGTCGTGCGTTTTCAGCTGGCTGATCTGCGAGAGTCATGACGACAAGGGCAACGTGATCGCCTACGGCTACAAGGGCGAGAACGACGAGCGCGTAGACCTCGGCAGGGCCTGTGAGCAGAACCGGGAGCGGCGTGCCAACCGCTATCTCAAGCGGATTCGCTACGGCAATCATGCCCCGTACATGCCCACACTCGACGCCGTGGCCGGCTGGCCGGTGCTGCCCGCCGACGACCAGTGGTACTTCGAGCTCGTCTTCGACTACGGCGAGCACGACGCCACCACTCCGCTGCCGCAGGACTCGCCCGGCTGGCAGGTCCGTTCCGACGCCTTCTCGTCCTATCGCTCCGGCTTCGAATTGCGGACCCACCGTCTCTGCCGACGTGTGTTGATGTTCCACCACTTCCCCGACGAACCGGAGGTCGGTGCGGACTGCCTCGTCCGCTCGACCGACTTCACGTACGCGCACGAGGAGACGCCGGCCGACCCGCGTAACCCGATCTACTCGAAGCTTGCGGCAGTGACGCAGCACGGCTACCAGCGCCAGGGCGCTGGTTATCGCGTCCGGTCGTTTCCGCCTGTGGAGTTCGGCTACACCGAGGCGGTCCTCCAGGGCACGCTGCGCGAGCTGCCCCTCGACAGTGCCGAGAACCTGCCCATCGGTCTCGACGGTACCCGGTATCAATGGGTCGATCTCGACGGCGAGGGGCTGTCAGGGGTCCTGACCGAGCAAAGCGGGGCGTGGCTCTACAAGCGCAACCTGAGCCCGCTCAGCCCAACGGGGAAGAATGCCGGTCTCGAAGCCCGGTTCGGCGCGGTTGAGGTGGTGACAGCCGTCCCGGCGCTTTCGTTGGCTGATGGCGCGCAGTTCCTCGACCTGGCGGGTGATGGGCGGCCGGACGTTGTCCGGTTCACTGCGCCAGGTTCCGGGTTCTACCGGCGTGCCGAGGTAGAGGGCTGGGAGCCGTTTACGGCGTTCCGCATGCTGCCCAACCGCGATTGGAGTGACCCGAACCTGCGTTTCGTCGATCTAGACGGCGACGGTCATGCGGACGTCCTGATCACGGAGGATGACGCGCTGGTCTGGCACCCGTCCCTCGCCGAGGAGGGCTTCGGACCGGCGCGGCGCGTGAGCAAGGCCTGGGACGAGGAGCGCGGTCCGGCGCTGGTCTTTGCCGACGGTGAGCAGTCGATCCGTCTCGCCGACATGACGGGCGACGGGCTGGCCGATCTGGTCCGCATCCGCAACGGCGATGTGTGCTACTGGCCCAACCTAGGCTACGGCCGCTTCGGGCCGAAGGTGACGATGGACGACGCGCCGTTCGACCGGCCTGAGCAGTTCGACCAACGTCGGGTACGGCTGGCGGACATCGATGGGTCAGGTACGACCGACATCATCTATCTGCACACCGACGGTGTACGCGTCTACTTCAACCAGTCCGGCAACGGCTGGGGCCCGCCTGTAACACTGGCGATGCTGCCTGCGGTCGACTCCCTGTCCGGCGTCGTAGCGGTTGACCTGCTTGGCAACGGCACGGCGTGTCTGGTGTGGTCGTCGCCGCTGCCCGCCGACGCGCAGCGCCCGCTGCGCTACGTCGATCTGATGGGCGGGCAGAAACCGCACCTGCTGGTCAGGACGACGAACAATCTCGGTGCAGAGACCGAGGTCCAGTACGCGCCCTCGACCAGGTTCTACCTGGAGGACCGACTGGCCGGCACGCCCTGGGCGACGAAGCTGCCGTTTCCAGTGCACGTCGTCGAGCGGGTGACCGTCCGCGACAAGTGGCGGGGCACCAGCTTCTCCAGCACCTACAGCTACCACCACGGATACTTCGACGGGGTCGAGCGCGAGTTCCGCGGGTTCGGCCGCGTCGAGCGGGTGGACGTCGAGGACTACGGAACCTTCGCCGGCGCGAACGCGGGCAGCCCGTACGTGACCCCGGATCACCGGCTCTACCAGCCGCCGGTCAAGACGGTCACCTGGTATCACACCGGGGCGTGGCTCGACGGGGAACGCGTCCTACACCAGTTGCGCCACGAGTATTTCCCAAGCCGCCTCGAACAGCAGCAACCCGGCGGGAAAGTCCCCGGTACCTTCCGGGAGAACGCGCCACCGGAACCGGACCTCGGCGGGCAGAACCTGACCGCGGACGAACAGCGTGAAGCCCTGCGGGCCTGCCGGAGACTGCTGCTACGAGAGGAGGTCTACGAGCTTGACGTTTCCGCCTTGGCAGAAGGCAAGCAGATGCCGGTCAGGCTCTTCACGGCGGCTTCGCACGCCTGCCACGTCCGGCTGCTGCAGCCCCAGGGGGGCAACCGTCACGCGGTCTTCCACGTCACCGACAGCGAGGAGATCAGCTTCCACTACGAGCTCGATCTGCTGGCCGAGCCGCTCACACCCGACCCGCGGATCACGCACACGCTGAATCTTCGGACCGACGAGTACGGCAACGTCCTTCAGGCGGTGACCGTCGGATACCCACGCTGGCAGCCGGCCCCACCGAATGATCCGCTGTTGCCCAACGGGGCAGGTGCGCTAATCGCCGCCGTGCAGGGCGAGCTCCACCTCGCCTACACCGAGCGACGCTTCACCCGCGATCGAACAGATGATCCGGACTGCTACCGGCTGCGCCTGCCATGCGACAGCCAGGCCTACGAGCTGACCGGTATCCGGCTCACCGATGCCGGTGACGGGCGCTACGTCACGCTCGACAGGCTGCGCGCGTTCAGACTCAGCGATCGCTACCAGTCCAAAGGCACTCCGCTCGGTCTCATCGCGTACCACGAACTGCCTGACCAGACGACGCCACAGAAGCGGCTGGTAGAGCAGACCCGCTCGCTGTTCTTCGACGAGGAGCTAACCGGCCCGCTGCCCCTCGGCGACCTGACCGCACAGGCCCTGCCGTATGAGACCTACACGCTGGCCCTGACCGATGCCCTGCTGACGACCGTACTGGGTGACCGGCTCACGCCGGACGTCCAGGCCCTGCTGGGCCAGCAAACGGCCGGCGGCTACCTCAGCGGCCCGGTCCTGGCCCAGCGGCTCGGCGCGGACACTGCGGGGCAGTACTGGCGTTGCTCGGGAGTCGCGGGCTACCAGGCAGACGCGCCGCTCCACTTCTTCCTGCCCGAGCGCTATACCGACGCGTTCGGGAACGTCACGCTGCTCGACCACGACCCGCACGACCTCTATCTGTCTGCGAGCACCGACGCGCTGGGGAACCGCACCGAGGTGGCCGCATTCGACTTCCGTGTCCTGGCGCCGCGCCGGGTCTGTGACATCAACGGCAACCTGTCAGAAGTAGGCTTCGACACGTTGGGCATGCCAACAGCCATGGCGCTGAGCGCCAAGAACGGCGAGGGCGACAACCTCACCGGGTTTGACGGCGCCGTACTCGACCCGGATCTCACTACTCGGACCGGCTTCTTCGTCACCGACGACTACGACCCTGCCCCAGCCGTCGGCCTGCTCCGCGGAGCAACCGCCCGGCACCTCTACTACTTCGGTGAGACCACCGCGGACGACGGCACGGTGAACTGGGCGCAGCATCCACCGTGCGCCGCGGGGATCGTCCGCGAGCGGCACGCGTCCGAGCAGGCCGACAGCCCGGTGCAGACCGCATTCGAGTACTCCGACGGCGCCGGGAACCTCCTGGTGACGAAGGTCCAGGCGGAACCGGCCCTGCCCGGCGGCCCTCTGCGCTGGGTCGGACGCGGCCGGACAGTCCTTAATAACAAGGGCAAGCCAGTCAAACAGTACGAGCCGTACTTCAGCCTGCCAGACGTCGGCCACCGCTACGAGGAGGCACCGGAAGCCGGCGTCACGCCGATCTTCTTTTACGACGCGGTCGGGCGGCAGGTCCGCAGCGAGATGCCCGACGGCGCGTTCAGCAGGGCTGATTTCTCGCCCTGGCACGCCACCAGTCACGACGCGAACGACACCGTGCTGGAACCGGGAAACACCTGGTACACCCGCATGAGCACATCGGCGAGCGCCGCCGAAAGGCGTGCAGCACAGCTCGCTGCCACACACGCCGACACGCCCGCGCTTACGCTGCTCGATAGCCTCGGACGGTCCGTGGTGACCGTCGCCCACAACCGCATGGCCGGCGCGGAAGCCAAGCACGTCACCTTTGTGCGGCTGGACGCCGAGGGCAAGCCGCTGTGGATCCATGACGCGCGCGGCAACCGGGTCATGCAGTACATCACTCCGCCGCTGCCCGGTGGCCCGCACCCGTTCGACGACGTCCGCAACCTCCTCCCCCAGGGCTTCGCACCGTGCTACGACATTGCCGGAAGCCCGCTCTTCCAGCACAGCATGGACGCCGGCGAGCGCTGGATGCTCCACGATGCGGCAAACAAACCGTGCTTTGCCTGGAACAGTCGTGGATTCCGCTCGCGCACGACCTACGACGTGCTGCACCGCCCGGTCGCCGTGTTCGTCTCCGCGGGCGGCGACACAACGCTGGCCGGTGCTCCGCGTGATCCGGCCCTCCCGCCCGACCCAGAGGCGCTGGTCGAGCGCAGAGTCTACGGGGAGACGTGCCTCGACGGCACCGCCAATCTGCGGGGCAGACTCCACCAGGTCTACGACGGGGCGGGCGTAGCGACCAGCGCCAGCTACGACTTCAAGGGCAACCTCGTCGTCGGCAACCGCCGCTTCACCCGCGACTACAAGGCCGTGCCGAACTGGTCGCCGCTCGCCGGCTTGACCAATCTGGGCCAGATCGCCGCCGCCGCCGAGCCACTGCTCGAGACCGCCCCACCGCTGACCACGCGAACGGAGTACGACGCGCTCAACCGCCCGGCGACGGTGACGACCCCCGACGGCAGCATCCACCACGCGACGTTCAATCCCGCCAACCTGCTGGAACGCGTCGAGGTCCGCCTACACGGCGCGGATGCGACCACGTCGTTCGTCACGAACATCGACTACAACGCCAGGGGCCAGCGCGAACAGATCGACTACGGCAACGGCGCGAGCACCGCCTACGCCTACGACCCGTTCACCTTCCGGCTGACCAACCTGCGCACCACCCGCCCTGCCGGCGCCGACACCACCGCCTCCATGCTGTTCAGCAATGCGACTGTGGTGCAGGACCTGCATTACACCTACGACCCGGTCGGAAACATCACACGGATCGAGGACGCCGCGCTCCGCACCACCGTGCAGGCCGGCGCCGCCTGCGACTACAGTTACGACGCCCTGTACCGGCTCATCGCCGCGAGCGGCCGCGAGCACAGCGGCCAGACGGACCTCGCGCTCAGTCCGAACGACACCAATCGCCGCGACTACCCCTTCGTCGGCGCACGCATTCACCCGAACGACCTGCAGGGACTGCGCAACTACGTCGAGCGCTACCGGTACGACGCAGTCGGCAACATCATGCAGCTCACCCACCACGCCGGCAGCGACGTCGACCAGCCCGGCCAAACCCTGTGGCAGCGCCAGCATCAGTACGCGCTCGACAGCAACCGCCTGCTCTCGACCAGCCTGCCCGGCGACCTCGGCAACCTCCCTGACTATGCAGCCACGGGCGGCTATGCCGCGAAATACGGCCACGACGCCCGCGGAAATATCGCGAGCATGCCGCACTTGCCGCTAATGCACTGGGACTACAGGGACCAGATGAGCGCAAGCGCGCAGCAGGTCGTAAACATCGGCACGCCCGAAACCACCTACTACGTCTACGACGCGGCCGGCCAGCGCGCACGCAAGGTGACCGAAACGCAGAACGGTACGCGCAAGAGCGAGCGGCGGTATCTGGGCAGCTTCGAGATCTACCGGGCATACAGCGGAAGCGATATCACCCTGGAGCGCGAAACCCTGCATGTCCTGGACGACAAGCAGCGGATCGCAACAATCGAGACTGCTACTACTCCGGGTGACGCCCCACGTGTCCGCTACCAGCTCGGCAACCACCTCGGCTCAGCCTGCGTCGAGCTCGATCAGGGCGGCGGCCTGATCGCATACGAGGACTACCACCCGTATGGTACAACGGCGTTTCAGACCGGGCGCAGCTCCGCCGAAGTTGGTCTGCAACGCTACCGATACACCAGCAAGGAATGCGACGACGAGACCGGCTTCAACTATCACGGCGCACGCTACTATGCCCCCTGGTTGGGGAGGTGGACAAGCACTGATCCCCTTGGGGCCGCGGATGACGGCAACGTTTATGCATATGTTCACGACCATGCGGTAACGGCTGCCGATCCTTCAGGGACTCAAGAAAAGAATTACGGCGAAGGTCCCGTTGACGCTGGCGCCCCCCAGCAGCCGCCGCAACAGAGCCCGCGTCCGCACAGCCCGACCGAGTCTCGCGGCCGGCCCAGCCCATATGCGGGCATGGGGTGCGACCCCGTGAACCGCGTGGACCCGGACGGCCGTCAGGACACCATGTACACCAAGCAGCTGGACAAGGCTTATGCGAGTGAAGAGGGTGCGACCAGGCAGTTGGAGGCCGGCCGGAGCCTGATGCGGGCGGCCGGCGACACGTTGATCCGGCTGCGTGCCGCGATGATCCGCACGGTCTGGGACGACAAGTCGGAAGAGGGCTACCGCAGGTCGACGGATCCCAAACTCGGGGCACTGCCTAACAGCCCAGACAAGGCCATCCTCAACGGCATCGTCAAGGCCACGCCGAGCGCCTCCTCCCAGCTGTGGCTGGTGTTCGTCGCCGGCCTGAAGACCGGGCCCGCCCCTACCGGACCGGCGGTCGCCGCGCTCAACACCGCAGCCCGCGCACGCTCCATCTACGAGCAGATCCACAGCGCGATCAAACTGGCCTGGGGCGAGGGCCCGGCAACCGCCGAGACCGCTTTCAAGACCTCCGGCAACGTCGCTGTGGCCCGGGTGACGATGGCCGGACGAGCCCGCATCTACGTCGGCATCAAAGTCCCCGAAGGGAGCATGGGTGCCGTCGATCCGGTGACCCAAGCCCCTTCCACCTATTTCCCGACGAAGGAGGTCGCCGAGTGGGCCAGGGAGAACCTCCTCCAGGAAGGCGAGGAACTCGCCGGCGTCACGGCCGGAAGCGCCCACGCGGAGGACGCCGTCAAGTCTGCGATCCTCAGCGACGCCAAAGCCCTCAAGGTCGACCCCGCCACGATCGAGGGCAGCGTCGGAGCGGGCACACCCGTCTGCCAAGGTTGCCAGGCGACCTGGCGGAACGAACTGCCCCGAGTCGTCCCGTCCAACCCCGCGCCGAAGTAGGGAGCCCATGCCTGCCCTCGATGTGACCAGCACCCCGGCCCCCGCCGCGGGCGCCACGCCACCGCCACCGCCACCGGAGCCCCAGATCACCGTCAATAGAGAGAAAGGGGAGGCGGCCGCCGAGGGGCTGCGGGCGCAGGTCGCGTCGAAGGGACATGGCGTAAGGCGCGAAGTGACAGTCAAGGGCGGAAGAGGTGGCTCTAGAGTTGACATTGGCCCCGATCCAGGGGCCCCGCAGACGATCCCGAGGACCCTCGAGAGCAAGCACCTCGACCTCAACGCGTATCGGGACAAGATGGGGGCGCTGGATCAGGCCGAGCTGAGAGCCGCAGTGCGGGAGCACACCGCTCAGGTCCTCAAGCACCAGCAGGCACTGGCCCAAGGTGTTAAGCCCGACCTGCCAATACGCGAGTGCCTGGTTTATACCCTTCAGAACGCCAAGCCGAGTGAGGCCGAGCAGTTCCAGAAGCTGTTCAGGGAGGTGGCTCCCGAAGGTGTGACGGGCGGCGTAGTCCAGGAAGGCCCGGGAGATCTTAGCACGGCCTCCGGCCGACTGTTGTCGGGAGCCGAAGGGTCGGTCCCCACAGAACCCACCGTCCCGAAGCCAACAAGCTCAGAGCCGGCCGGTGAGGCGGTGTCGGGCCCATGGGAGTGGCGGTGGCCGTGGTCCCGATGGTGGCGACAGAGTTCGGACGCTACGAATACCAGAAGCGTTTCAATGAGGCAGCCGCCTTGCGTGACCATTACCTAGGGACGCCCAGTGCGAAGCAAATCGAACTGCAGCGCAACGTGGGCTGGGAGTTTACCGGGCGGTTGGATAGCCAAGGGCGGCCCGAATGGGAGTATCACCCAAACCTAATACTCCGACTTCACTACGCCTATCACTTGATTTTGAGCCCAGCTAATCCGATTCGTCCATCGGGACGTCCTGTCAGCCCTTGGAAAGACTGGGGCTGACACCGATGCGTGAAGAGGGACACGGTGTGTTGTCGGAGGAAAGCACGAAGCGTGCGGCAGCGTCGTCGCACCCCCTGGCAACGCCTGCGAACTCTGTTCCAAGGCGTGGTTCGACGACCATTTCCCAACACGGAAACACCTGTGGTGGCAGGACAGACGAATCGGCCCCATGGCCAACCTTCGAAAGTGAATTAAGAAAACCCATCTTCCGGAGACGTCGAACATCGAGGACGGATCACCATGCGCGCACTGACCCCGCTATCACCGGGTGCCACCGGGGAGGCGGTTGCCGACCTGCACCAGGCTTTGGCCGAGGTGGGCTTCGGCATGCGGGTGCCTGGGGACGAACGTGACGGGCACCGCTACGGCGACGGCACACGGGACGTGGTCGCGAGGCTCCAGCGCGAGTTCGGATGGCCTAGCGCCGAGCCAGGTGTCCTGGACCGCGACAGCGCGGAACGTTTCACTGAGGAGCTGATCCGGCGCGGCGTGCTGCGCGTGGTGCGTGGCCGGCTCTCTGCCGCTGGCCACTCCCCGCTACCGGAACGGCTACTCTTCGCGTTTGATGTGGACTTCGTCAACGGCGCGCAGCTCGGCGAGGCGATCACGAATGATGACGGTGGCTACCGGATCGCATACGACCCGCGTTTCTACGCCGAACCCGGACCGGGGCACGAGCAGACTAAAGACGGTCCGCTGGAACTAGTGGTGTGCGCGTATGGACCGGACGGCTGGGAGATCGCACGATCGGAGCCTCGGCAGGATCCAGGCCCCATTGAGGAGGTCGACCTACGCGCTGCCCAGCGGCCCGGTGAGCCGCACGAGCCGGAATCAGCCATTGATTTCGTGGTGCACGGTAGGGTCCGTGACCGGGCTGGCCGCCCGGTCTTCGGCGTCCTCGTCACCGCCTACGACCGGGACTTGGGCAGCGAGCGCGAGCGACTGGGTTCGGCAGTCACCGGTGGCGACGGCGAGTTCAGGGTCGGTTATCGTGCGGCGTCGTTTCGGGCGGGTGAAGGACCGAGAGCCGGTGCCGACCTCGTTTTCGAACTGACGTCAGGCGGTCAGCCGGTCACCGCGGCCGTCTATCGCGTCTTCGGCGGAGTCCAGGCCGCGCTGCCGCTTGATGCCGAGGATCTGCTGCTCGGCATCCCGGCTGGGCCAAAGGAGGAGGTCCTCTTCGTCCTCGACGAGCGCCCCGCGCCCGAGGGGTCAGAGTATGCGCGGCTGATGAAGTCGCTGCGTCCGCTGCTCGGCGAGTGCTCCCCGGCCACGCTGGACGAGGCCGCACACCGGGACGTCACTTTCGCCGCCCGGGAGGTTGGTGCCGACAACGGCCGGGTCGCGCTGCTGGTTTCGGCACACCGGCTAGCCGAGGAGTGCTTCGGTAGGCAGGTTCCGGCCGAGCTGCTGTACGGGCTGGGCCGTTGCGACCAGCACTTGGCCGATCTGCCGAGGCTGACGTTGGCCGGTGCCGAACAGTTGGATGCAGGGATCCGCCAGGCGATCGAGCGTGCAATCGTCAGCCCGTACAGTGACGCGGACATCACGGCGGCGGTCGACCACATTGTGGCGGACGGTCCGGAGCTGGTCCTGGCCGGGGCGGCCGGGCCCGCGTACAGGCCGGTGCTGGAGACCGCGCTTTCCGACCCTGCCGCGCAGCGGGCGCTCTTGCGGGCCGCGGCGGGCCGGCAGGACGACCCGCCCGGGTTCTGGGACGCGCTCAGCGCCGACCCGGCCTTCGCCGAGCCGGGCACGATCGAGCGGGCGCAGCTGGCTCTCCAGCTCGACGCGCTCACCGGGCGGCACCTGCCGCTGATGGCCGCGCTCCAGACGGAGCACGGGATCACCGCGACGGAGGACCTGCTCGAGCTGAGTCATGAGGAGCTGACCGCGCTGGTCGCTCGCGTCGGCGTACCGCCCGGGGTGCCGGGTGAGGACGGACAGCGGGCCGAGGCCTATGCGGCCGGTTTGCTTGGCCAGGTGCATCAGGCGTTCCCCACCGCGTCGGTGGCAAGGTCGGTGGCGGCCGCACCGGTGGAATCGTTCGGCGGCGAGCCGGTCAGGGTAGCGGTGGCGACCGTACTGACCCGGGTGGGCCGGGGCGAGTTGCGGGAACGTACCGGCTTCGACCTCGGCGTCACCCACCTGGACTCCTTCCTCGCCGGGCACGGGCACGAACTGCTCGACGGGGTGTTCGACGAGCTGAGGGACCGGGTCGTGGTCGAGCTCAAGCGCGTCCAGCGGCTCTACCGGGTCAGCACGGGCCCGGCTGCGATGGAATGGTTGCTGGCCCAGCCGTACCGGTCAGCCTTCGACATTGCCCAACTTCCCCGGCAGACCTTCCTCGACGTGAGCGCCTCCGGGCTGGACAACGCCGAGGCGATGGTGATCCACAGCCGGGCCCAAGCCACCGCGAACTCGATGCTCGCCACCTACATCCACTTGATCGACGGGCGCTACAGCGCTGGCATCCCCGCTTTGAACGGTGGGAAGGACCGGATCGTCGAGGCTGCCGAAATCGACGAGGAGGTGGCCAAATACCTGCCCACCTGGCCGGACCTCTTCGGCGACGTCAACTGGTGTGCCTGCAACCACTGTCGTTCGATCTACAGCCCGGCCGCCTACCTGGTCGACCTGCTCCACTTCCTGGACTGTGCGAAGCCCAACGGCGACGGTCAGCGCCCGCTCGACGTGCTGCTCAGCCGCCGGCCGGACCTTGCGCAGCTTCCGCTCACCTGCGAGAACACCAACACCGCGATCCCGTACGTGGATCTGGTCACCGAGGTGCTGGAGAGCCTGGTCGGCACCCTCGACACCACAGAGATTCCTGCCTACGACGTCGGCGACGCCACCGCGGCAGAGCTGGCGGCGGTGCCGCAGTACACCGACTGGTCCTCCTACGTCACCCCACCCGCGCCAGCCCGACCGCGTCCGGACAGGGCCGCCTACCCGCACAGCCTCCCCTTCGACGCTGCGCTCAGCGCCGCCCGCGACTACCTCGCGCATCTCGGTGTTCCACGCGCCGCGCTGCTGGAGACGTTCGCCGCGGGTGCGCCCGTTCACGCGCTCGCCGCCGAGCGCCTGGGTCTGACTCCGGCGGGCTTTGGGCTGATCACCGGCGTCGATCTGGCCGGAGACCTGGCGGACCCGGTGTCATTGGACGAGCGGTTCGGCTGGACGGTGTTGCCACCCGCCCCGCTGGCCGTCAGTATGTCCGGCTGGCCGGTGCGGGCCGTTAAACAGAAACTCAACGCCGCCGGTGCCGCGCTGCTGCTCGGCCCTGACCCGGCCGCGGAGGCGTACGACGCAGCGTTGGAGAGCCAGGTCGCGACCTTCCAGACCGCCCAGGGCTTGCCGTCGACCGGAAAGGTCGACACCGCCACCTGGAACGCCCTCCTCGGTTCTGGCCCCGCACTGGCCGGACTGCTGCTGCCGCACTTGCCGACTCTGCTCGACCGGGCCGGACTCGGCTACGACGAACTGATCGCACTGCTGGAGACCAGGTTCCTGAACCCGGCCCGGGACGTGTTCGACACAGTGCACCAGCTCGGCCTGCCCGCAGTCGATCTGTTCGCGTACGTCACCGGCGGTCTTGCCGCCCCGAGCGCCGCGCTGCTGGACGCACTGTCCGAGGCCGGAGTAGGCGAAGCGGACTTCACCTCCTGGGCGCAGACCAACCTGACCGGCGAGGCGTGGCAGCGGGTCCGCCGAACGGTGCTCGCCGACGGCCCCGAGGAGCGGGGCTGCGGGCTGGATGCGGTGGTGATCCGTCACTGGGCCGACGACGACCGATGGCTCACCGAAACCGAATGGCTCCGGCTGGACCGGCTGATCCGGCTGTGGCGGGCCACCGGCTGGGGCATTGACGATCTGGACCTGACCCTGGACGCGCTTGGTGCAACCGAGCTCACCGCTGAGGTGGTCACCAGCATTGCCCAAATCGCGGAGCTTGCCGGCCAGCTCGACCTAGCCGTAGCCCAGGTGGTCGCGCTCTGGGCCGACCTGGACCCGACCCGGCCTGGCTCGCTCTACCACCAGCGCTTTCGCAACCGGGCCCTGCACCGGATCGACCCCGTCTTCGACCCGGACTGGCGGGGCACTGTGCTGGCCGGGGCTCACATCGGCGACCACCTGCCCGCCCTCCAGGCCGCAATGCGCGCAAGTGACTCCGACCTGGCCGCACTCCGCGCCCGGCTAGGCCTCACCTCGGATACCGCGACGCTGGACCTCGCGGCGGTCAGCGCGATGTACCGCCACGTGACGCTGGCCCGGGCACTCGGGCTCAACGTCCGTGACCTGATCGCCCTCATCGACCTCACCGGCTCTACACTCGCCACCCCGCCGGGGCCGGGCCACTGGGCGGTCAGGGACTTCGTCACCGAGGTACGACGGCTCCAACGCGGCAACCTCAACGCCGCCCACCTCGCTGACCTCCACGCCGACCTGACCACCCCCACCGCCGACCCGGCCCGAGAAAAGTCGCTGAAAGACCTGGGCGACGGCCTGCGCGCTATCAAGGCCGACCTCGACCCGGCCACCGAACACGGCGGGGCACTGACCCGCCGGGCGCTGACCATGCTGCTGGTGCCCGCACCGCTGGTCGACGCCACCATGCAGATCCTCACCGGCAATGACACGGCCACTGCCGTCCTGCCCGCACCGCCCACCCCCGCCCCGGTCATCCCGTCGTCCTGGGCCGACCGGCTGCTCTACCAACCGCACGACAAAGCGCTCACGGTCACCGGCGCCATCACCGATGCCGAACGCGACACAGTGAAGGGCTTCTCGACCGACGCTGGGTGGGTAGCAGCCGTGGATGCCTTGCACACCACCCCTCGCACCGCCTTGGCCAAGCTCGCCGCCGTCCTCAGCCCGGAAGGGGTGACGGCACCGGCCGCGGCCACACTGCTCGCAGCGCCGCTCAGCGCCGAACCGGTGCAGCGCGAGGCCGACGTGGCCGCCAGACTGGCGATCGTCCTGGACACGGTGCTGCCGGTGCTGCGCGATCGAGAGCAGCGCACCCTGGTCAAGCAGACCATGCTCACCCTCATCCCGGACGCCCAGACGGTCGCACTGCTGCTCACAGGAAAGCGCCCTTCGGGCGAACCGGTACTCCCCGCCAGCGCCCCGAAGCAGCCCATCATCGTCGACCTGCTGACCCTCAGCGACGGAGTGAACGACCCGGCGCGACGCGCCTACGATTTTCTCCTGCGCGTCCAGGTGCTCGCTGAAGGTTTCGGGCTGCACGGGGTCGATCTGCGGGTCTTGCTGACCCACGTTGTCCAACTGCGCTCCGATCCCATGCGCCTGCTCGGCTACACCGAAATCCGGGCGGTCGCCGCCTACGCCCACAGCAGGAATCGGGCCGGGCAGGGTGGGCGGCTGGCGGAGTTGTGGGAGGTCCCTGACGACAGCGCGGCACAAACCGTGCTGGCCGAAGTGGCTGGTGTTCCTGCCGAGTTGGTCGCCGATCTTATGGCACCAAGCGGCCTCGGCCTGACCACGGCCGACCTACGCGACCCCTTGGTCGTCCAGCGGCTGCTCGCGGCCGCGGACGTGCTCTCCTCTCTCGGTGTCGCTACACCAATTGCCGTCCGCTGGGCACACCAGCCTGTCGGGCAGGTCATCGCCGACGAGATCAGGCGCGCGGTGAAGTCTCGCTACGACGAGACCGCCTGGCTGGAGGTGTCGAAGTCGCTCAGTGACGCACAGCGCGACCACCGCCGGGCTGCGCTCGTGGCCTACCTGGTGCCACGTCTAGGCACTGGGGACGCCAACGGCCTCTATCAGCGACTGCTCATCGACGTCGAGATGGGCTCCTGCATGGTCACCTCGCGGATCAAGCAGGCGATCTCCTCGGTTCAACTCTTTATCCAGCGTTGCCTGCTCAACCTGGAGCATCAGGTGCCCCCGGACCGCGTCGACCAGGAACGGTGGAAGTGGATGCAGGGGCATCCACTATGGATGGCTAACCGCCAAGTGCTGGTCAACCCGGAGAACTGGATCCTGCCTGAACTGCGAGACGACAAGTCCCCCTTTTTCAGGGATCTGGAAAGCGAACTACTCAGCGGGGACCTGACCGAGGAAGCGGCCGAACGCGCTGTCGCCACCTACCTGGGCAAGCTGGACACGGTGGCGAAGCTCGACGTCACCGCCATGCACGTGCAACGCGACTTCGAACCAGCGGAGAAGCTCCAAATCGTCGTCCACATCGTCGGCCGCACCGCCAACACACCGCAAGCCCACTTCTACCGCCGCTACGTCGTCAGCTCGCACGGCACCACGAGTTGGACCCCCTGGGAGCCGGTACCCGTTGATGTCCAAGGCGAGCTGGTCACTACCGTGACCTTCAATCGGCGGCTGTACCTGTTCTGGGCCCAGACCGCCACAAAGGCCAAGGGACAGGCGACCAGCGACAACAAAACGCAGCCGCCCCAGCACTACCAAGAGGTCAAGCTGTGCTGGTCGGAGTACCGCGACGGTGCCTGGGGGCCCAAGCACGTCACGGACAGCGTCGACATCCCGCTGGACCACTACGAAGTCGGCCTCGGACAGGACGGCGGCACCAGCGTCCAGGGCACCCGCCGGCCCAAGGGCGTCATCGAACGGCTGGAAACCCGGATCAGCGGAAGCGGAGACCAGTTGAGGGTGCTCTGCATCGGCGACCGGGCGATGAACTGGATGGTCGACGACGAAAAGCTGGCCAGCCACACCGGCCCATACTTCGACGAGCACATGAACCCCGTACCGCCCGACGGTATGGGCCACACGTACCCGCTGTGCACATTCGTACTGGACGGCTGCCACGGAGAGCTACGCCCCGAGACCCCAGTAAACGAAATCTCCCCCAGAGGAGCTGTGCTACGGGCAGCAGATAAAAAGCTGCAGATCAAACCAGTCTCGCAAAAGCTCAGCCCGTCGAGCACCGTGTTGGGCGCGATCAACGACGTCCGGCTCGGTATGGAGAAATGGATCCACGGCCCCAGTGACTACTTCGTAGTCAGCGACACCAGCCGGGCCTACTTCGGACAGTTGACGCTCCTAGGCTCGCCGCTCTCCGAAGTCCTGGCCAAACCGCAGCATAGTTACCCGAACCCATTGGCCGTGGACTACGACATGCCACTGGCAGAGGCACTCAGCCCAGCTCACCTGACTGCAGTCCAGACAGCCGCGGACGCCTCCGGACATCCCTGGACAGGGGCGAGCTCCGCACTGGCGCGTGCCGCACGCATTACCCCCGACCTGCGCTCCTCTCCCTACCTCCTGGGCGGCCTCAGCAACGAACCGGTAGTCGGAGGCGGGATCGGCGGAGCCGTCAAGGATGCACTGATCTCGACGACGGCAATCGAATGGATCGGCGCGGACTTCTCCCTGCCCAAGCCGGTGGCAAGCATCGCCTTGGAACCCCTGTATGACCCGTTTGTATGCACCTACCTCAAACGACTCCAGCAATACGGCGTGCCCGGCATGCTGACCCTCGCCAACCAGCAACTCGCGGTAAGCCCAACCTTCGCCGAGCGTTACCAACCCAACAGCCGGATCGTCCAGACGCCCTACCCGACCGACCTGGTGGACTTCGGCGCAACAGACAAGCCCGGTGTCTACCGAACCAGCGCCTGCGCCAATGCCCACTGGGAAGTCTTCTTCCACATCCCTATGCTGATCCAGACCCGGCTGCGCCAGAACCGGCGCTACGAAGAAGCGCTCCGCTGGATGCGGCAATACGTCTGGGATTTCACCGATCCCAACGGCGACTGCTGGAAGGTAGAACCACTCCGGACCACGCCCAAGGAGTCCGTCAACCAGTGGCTGAACCGACTCAGCGCGGGCGACCCCGATCTCAAGCGTCAGATCGACGAGTGGGGCGACCATCCCTTCCAGCCGCACCTGCTGGCCCGGATGCGGTTGAGCGCCTACCAGAAGTACGTGGTGATGGAGTGCCTGGACACGATCCTCGAATGCGCTGACGAGCAGTACCGGCTCGACACCATGGAGTCGATCAACAATGCCGCGCAGCTCTACGTCCGCCTCGCCGAGATGCTGGGTCCCCGCCCACAGGCATTGCCCGCCTCTGGCGAGCCGGCCCCGCAGACATTCGCCATGATGCGCAGCCAGGTCGACGCACTCAGTAACGTCGCGGCCGAGTACGAGAACACCTTCCCAGCCCTGAGCAGTTCCACCCTGACCTCGCTGCCGGATTCGGCCGGGCTGCTCGGAATCAGCCGGACACTCTACTTCTGCGTGCCACCCAACGAGAAGCTGCTCGGCTACTGGGACACCGTCACCGACCGGCTCTTCAAGATCCGGAACTGTATGAACATCTCCGGCGTGGTCCGGCAGCTCCCGCTCTGGGAGAAGCCCATCGACCCTGCCCTACTAGTCCGGGCAGCCGCGCAGGGGATTGACACCGACAGTGTGCTCGCCAATCTGCACGCACCGCTGCCGCCGTACCGGTTCGACACGATGCTGCGCCGAGCCAACGACGCCTGTGCCCATCTGCGCAGCCTGGGCTCCGCTCTGCTTTCCGCGCTGGAACGGCGCGACGGTGAGGAACTGGCCGCTCTCCAGGCCTCCCAGCAGTCCGCCCTTCTCCGCGCCGCTCTGGACTCGCGCAAGAAGCAAGAAGAGGAAGCCGACGCCCAGATCCAGGCCCTGACTGTCTCCCGGGATGTGCCAGCCGAGCGGCTGCGCTACTACCGCTGGCTCATGGGTGCCGACGGCAAGACGCCACAGCCAGGCGAGAACGTGCCGATGGCCTCGTACGCGCCGAAACCGCAGACCTCGGGCGGCACCTACCTCATCCAGGAGGAGCTCAACGAGCGCTCTTTTTCACATTTGGCGCGAGACTGGCAGTTGCAGGCCACCGCAATGAACGTGCTGGCAGGCCTCTCCCACTACATCCCCAACTCCTCCGTACACGTGCACTCCGAGCCGGCTGGTTCTGGCGTGGAGGTGGAGACAGACCTGGGCGGCGGGGGCAGTCACATTGGTGCTGCCCTCACTGCCGCTGCCCAGGTCCTCGCAGGGCTCGGTGCCGAGGCCCAGTCCGACGCCGCTGACGCCAAGAGGATGGCGGACTACCGGCGCCTCGCGCAGAGCTACGCCATCGGGGCCAACTCCGCCGCCCTCGAACTGCTGACCATCGACAAGCAGGTCACCACTGCGATGATGAGGAAGGAGGTCACCACGCTCGAGCGGAGACAGCTTGAAGTCCAGATCGAACAGGCAGAACTCATCGAGGCCTACCATTCCGGCAAGTACACCAAAACCGAGCTCTACGGCTGGATGCAGGGGCGCCTCAGCTCCCTGTACTTCCAGGCCTACCAGCACGCCTACGAACTGGCGATGCAGGCCCAGCGCTGCCACCGCTTCGAGCACGGTCTCACCGACGCCGACACCGACATCGTCACGTTCGGCTCCTGGGACAGCCTGCGAAAAGGACTGCTCGCCGGGGAAGAACTCCAACTGCAACTTCACCAGCTCGAGCGTGCCTACGCTGAGCGCAACAGCCGCTGTTTGGAACTGACCAAGCACTTCTCGTTGCTGCAGAACGCCCCTATGGCGCTGATCAAGCTCAAGGAAACCGGCCGCTGCGAGATCGACATCCCGGAGTTCCTCTATGACCTAGACCACCCCGGCCACTACCAGAGGCGCATCAAGTCCGTCAGCATCACCATCCCTGCCGTCGTGGGACCCTACGCCTCTGTCAACGCCACCCTCACCCTGCTGAGCAACGAGACCCGGATCAAATCGACGCTTCTCGACGGCAAGTACGAGCGGGACCTGGAGAAAGACGACCCCCGATTCGTCGACAACTTCGCCGCCGTCCAGCAGATCGCCACTAGCAGTGGCCAGAACGACAGCGGCCTGTTCGAGCTCAACTTCCGCGACGAGCGCTACCTGCCCTTCGAAGGCGCCGGTGCAGCCAGCCGATGGCGGCTCGACCTCGATCCCGACTGCAACCCGTTCGACCTCGACGCAGTCACCAACGCGGTCCTGCACATCCGCTACACCGCCTGCGACGCCGGCGCCGAGCTGCGTAAGAAAGCCAAGGACCGGTGGCAGAAGCTGCTAGAGGACCAGCAAGGGTTGCCGCTCTCCAGGATGTTCAGCCTCCGGCACGAATTCCCCAACGAGTGGCACAGGCTGAAGTCCACCGCCGACGCAAACGGAGACCACACGCAGCTCATCGCGCTCACCCGCGACCGCTTCTCGGTCCTCTTCCGGAACAGCGAACTCTCGATCGGCGCGCTGGATGTCTTCGGCGTCCCAACGGCCAGCGGGACGCCGACAAAACTGCCGAGACTACGTACGCCCAAGCCAGCCGAGGAGGACGTACAACTCCAAGATGCGTCTGCGCTGCCATCACTGGTGCATCAGAGCGCTGTGCTCGCGCCAGTTGCAGTCAAAGCCACGCCGGAACAAGCCCAGTGGAAGCTGACCGTGGCGGCCGGCGACGTGGCAGCGTCATTGGACCAGCTGACAGATGTGCTGATCGTCTGCCACTACAGCGCCAAAGCGAATCCTGCGTAAAGCGACTGACACGCAGGGACAAGCGACCGATATCGGTGCCATGCCCCACGTCCTCCTCAAAGGAGGACTCACACAGTGGGTGGTGTCGGATCGAAGCGAGTGCGGCGTAGCCGTGCCCTGGGACCCTGCGTGACCGCAACCGCTTCACACCATCCTTGTGGGTCGCCTACGTGCACACTGGTGCCTGATACCCCCATTTTCTGGGGCACGCGCCAGACATTTTTTTGTCGGGTGCCCCCGCGTTGTTGACAGCCGCCCCTCCTGAGACCGGGGAGGTCACAGTCCGATAGTCGCCAGGGCCGCAAGGCGTTCCGGGCTCAAGCCAGCCCGGCGACGCCGAATGTTGGCAAGCCACTGACCGAGCCGAACTGATTGGCCTTCCACGTCCTCGATATGGCGCTGCGGTACGTCGAGGTGACCTTCTCTGGCGCGGAACGCGCGGGCGGCAGCCAACCCGCGTTGAAAGGCTCGCTCCCGAGCGGGTGCGGCGGCCAATGGCTGTGGCGCGGGCGTTCGCATTCCGAGATCCGCAAGCAGGCGCTGCTGATCAGGCTGAAGGCGGCCCAGGCGGGTGCGCTGGGTGTGGAGCCACTCCCCCAGGTGCTGGCCGTCGTCGGTGACGTGGTCGCGGGGCAGGTCATGCACGGCGTGACCGGCTTGTGCGTGGCGGCGAGCGGCGTGGTAGACGCGCTGCCAGGTAATTGGCCAGGGCGGGTTCCACCACGGGTCGAGAGCGGTCAGGACTGCGGTGCGGTCGGCGGGCAAGTCGTCGGCGCGGGTGCGTTGCGTGGCGAGCCAGCGGCCGAGGGGGA
>NZ_JBHYMQ010000059.1:26068-43503 GCF_042742985.1 Streptomyces sp. NPDC058864
AGGTGAGCCAGCGGCCGAGGGGGTAGCCGGTGGTGTCTTCGTAGGTTTGGGGGACGTCGAGGTGGTGGTGAGTGCGGTGGTAGCGGCGGGCGGCGGTCAGGCCCCGGCGCCATTCGGCGCTTTTGGGGGCGAGGACGCGCAACGAGAGGGCGAGGGCGATGTCGTCGCCGCGGGTGGGGGGTTCGAAGTGGAGCCAGGCGTCGGGATCGTCGGTGGGGGCGGTCAGGGAGGGGCGCTGGGTGCGGGGGTCGGCGAGGCGGGCTTCGAGGCGGTTGTCGTGGGCGCGGAGGGCTTGGAGGGTGCGCCACAGGGGGGTGTAGGCGTCGTTGTTGAGGAGGTCGTCGGGGTCCTCGTCGGGGGTGAGGTAGACGGGGACGATGAGGGTGGCTTTCTTGCCGGCGCCGGGGGTTTGACGCAGGGCGCGGCCGACGGCCTGGACGGTGTCGATGGGGCTGTTTTTGGGGTCGGCGAAGGCAACGGCGTCGATGGCGGGGACGTCGATGCCTTCGCCGAGAACGCGGGCGTTGGCCAGGACTGCGGGGGTGTCGGCGGGGTGCTGGGCGAATTCCAGGAGCATGCGGCGGCGTGCCTGGGGTGGGTGGTCGCCGCTGATCCAGTCCGTCCACAGTCCTTGGGGCCGCATCGCGGTGGGCAGGGTGGCGGCGGTGTCGGTCAGAGAGGTGGCAAACGCGCGGGCGTCGGCGATGCGGTGGTGGAAGGTCAGGACGCGGCGCAGCCGGTGGTCGGCGATGGCGCGCAGGACGGCGACCTGGCGGCCGGCCAGACGCAGGCCGTCGGCACCGGCGTTCGGGCCGGTGGCGAGCCAGTCGCGCAGGTCGGTGTTGTCGATGACGGGCACAAGGATCTGGTAGTCGGCGAGCAGGCCCAGGTCGATGGCGTCGGAGAGGGTGAGGCGGTAGGCGACGGGGCCGAAGACGGTCTCGTCGTCCATGGAGGCCACCGGTTCGTCGGTGTCGTCCTCGCGGTCCCAGATGCGGGGGGTGGCGGTGAGGTAGAGGCGGCGGGCGGCGGGGACCTGGTCGTCGTGGTGGATGGCAGCCCAGGCTTTGCCGAGGCGGCCGGCGGTACGGTGGGCCTCGTCGACGACGACCAGGTCCCAGGCTGGCAGGTGGTGGTCGCGGTGGGCGGCGACGACGGCGGGCAGGGAGGCGTAGGTGGCGTAGACGGTGACCGGGCCAGCGGTGGTGGTCCAGGCGGTGAGATCGCTGGCCGAGGTGGTCATCGGGGTCTCGGCGCCGACCGGTTCGTGGTCCAGGGCCTGGCGGGCGGAGCAGACCGCGACGACGGGGCCTTTGCTGCGGCCGGCGGCGCGCCAGACCCTGGCGGTCTGGGAGAGCAGGTCCAGGGTGGGCACGAGGACCAGGACGCGGCCGCGGGCAGCGACGCGGTGGGTGGTGCGGGCGGCGATCAGGGTCTTTCCGGTGCCGCAGGCGGCGATGACCGCGGCGCGGGGCTGGTCTCGTAGGACGGCGGCGGTGGCAGCGACGGCTTCCTTCTGATGAGGCCGGAGCTCGAGGTCTGCGGTCGGCATGCTCTCCTGCCGTGGGGCGGGCTGTGGGTGTGTCTATCGGGACGTTGCCTGATCTATCTTCCTCGGTAGTCCGGGGCCATTGGGGGCAGGCGGCCGGTTTCGTAGGCGGGTCTCCGGCGTGCTCTGGTCGAGGCCGCCCCTGGTGCGGGGCAGCCGCGAGGAAGGGCGAGCATCGGGGTCACAGGTCGGCGTGGACCACCGGGCGCAGGGTGGAGCCGTTGCGGTTCTTGGTCACGCTGAGCTGGCTGGGGATGCGGCGGCCGAGTTCGGCGACGTGGCTGATGATCCCGACTGCTCGGTTGCCGGCGCGCAGCTGGTCGAGTACGTCCATGACGTCCTGGAGGTTCTGCTCGTCGAGGGTGCCGAAGCCTTCGTCGATGAACAGGGTTCCCAGGGGGCGGCCGCTGGCTTCCTGGGTGACGACGTCGGCCAGGCCCAGGGCCAGTGCGAGGGAGGCGGTGAAGGTTTCACCGCCGGACAGGGTGGATGTCTCGCGTTCGGTGCTGGTCCAGTTGTCGTAGACGCGCAGGCTCAGTCCGTTCTTGAGGCGTCCACGGCGGCCGGCTTCCTTCTCGTCGGTGTGCACCAGGAGGTAGCGGTCGTTGGTCATGCTCAGCAGGCGGGTGTTGGCGGCTTCGGCGATTTCCTCCAGGCGGGCCGCGAGGACGTAGGCCTCCAGTTCCATGTTGAGCGTGTTGGCTGCGCTGGTGGCTGAGGCGATGCCGGCCAGACGGTCTTCCATGGCGTGGCGGGCCTGGAGGGGTGCGATGTCGGTCAGGCGGGCCTCGAGGTCGCCGACGAGCGCGGTCAGGGCGGTGGCGCGGCGGTGTGCTTGCTGTGAGGCGCCAGCGCTGGTCTTGACGCGTGTCTCGGCCTGCAGGAGCGCTTCTGCGGCGGCTTGCGGGTCGGCGGGAGGCTGGAGGCTGGCCTCGATCAGCTCCGGTGTTTTCAGGGTGTCGGTGACGACGGCGTCGTCCTTGTCCCACTGCTCGAGTTCCTCGTGCCACCGCTGCAGGAGCTCGGCGGGCTGCAGCGCGGCGGCGGCATCTTCGCGGGTGGGAAAGCCGGCGTTTCGGGCTGCGTCGTCGGCTGCGGTGTGGGCGTCGCGGAGGCGGCCGGCTGCGGTAGCGGTCGCCTGTGCGGCGTCGATGGCGCTGGTCAGGTGCTCTGCCCCGCGGGTGAGCTCGGCGATGCGGTCCTCGAGGGTCGCCGCGCTTCCCCGGGCCGCGTCCAGGGTGACGGCGATGGTTTGCTGCTGCTGCGCCAGAGCCTTGTGGCGTGTCTGGCATTCGGTCAGGCGGTCCTTGGCCTCTTGGCGCTGCAGGGTGCGGGTGTCGCATTCGGTCCGGAGCCGGGCCAGTTCTTCTCGCGCCGGGGTCAGCTGGCCGGCTTGGTCGCAGGCGGTCTGGTGGGTGGCGCGGGCGTCCTGCAGCTGCGTGTGGACCTGGTCGGCTGGCGTTGTTCCGGCTGCCCCGAGAGCCTGGGCATGCTGTTCGGCGAGGTCGTTGCGGGCCCGGGCGGCATGGTTGTGTGCTTCTTCGGCTTGTTCGTGGACCTTGCGGGCCTTTTCTTCGTCCTCACGGGTGGGCTGGTCGGCTCGCAGCTGTGCCGGGGCCGGGTGGACGGTGGAGCCGCACACTGAGCAGGCGGTGCCGTCGGTGAGGTCGGCAGCCAGTTCGCCGGCCATGCCGTCGAGGCGGCGTTCACGCAGGTCGAGCCAGTCGTCCTTGGCTTGCAGCGCTTCTGCCTGGCGCTGGGTCTCGGTTTCTTCGGCCGTGGCGAGCCGCGTGGCGAGGGCGTCGCGGCTGCGGGCCGCGGTGAGCTGCGCCTGAAGGGTCTGGATGGTCTGTTCGAGTTGAGGTACCTGGTCTGCTGCTTTTGCCAGGGTCTCGATGCGGCCGGTGTGCTCGGCCTCCTGGGCGGGCCACGCCTCCAGCCACTGGGCGGCCTCGTCGTGTTCGGCTTGAGCTTGCTCCTCCTTCTGGCTCAGCTCGGCCACCTGGTCACCCAGCTCGGCGTGGCGCTGCTCTTCCGGGAGCAGTCCTTGGACGCGGCCTCGCTCGGTGTGGTGTGCTTCGAGGGCCTGCTGCAGCTGAGGGATCTCGGCGTGCGTGTGGGCGGGGTCCAGCAGGGTGCGGGCGTTGTCCTCGTCGGTTTGTGCCTGGGTGAGGGCGAGGGCGGTGTGCTGCAGGCCGTCGAGCAGGGTGCGGAGCGGTTCGGCGCGGCGTCCCTGTTCGAGCTGTTCGCGCAGTCGTGGGTGACCTGCGGCCTTGTGGTCCAGGGCTTCGCGTTGTGTGAGGGCCTGGGTGTGGCGGCGCTGGAGGGCCTCGTTTTCGATGGCGCGCTGGTGGTTCAGCTTGGCCGTCTTGTGGGTGTCGTCGCTGAGCTTCTCGTCCTCTTGGGCGGCGGTGTGGGTTTGGTGGGCGCGGGTGAGCAGGCTCTGGGCCCACAGGAGAACGTCTGCGGGGTGCTGCGCGTCGGGGCGGGCGGGTCGGCCGTCGCCGGTGTCGGGCTGCTGGAGGTCGGGGCCGGCTTCCTGGTCGATGCGGTCGCTGAGCTGCTGTACGGCGGAGGTGACCTCGTCGAGGTCCTTCTTGGTGGTCTTGCTGCGGTTGCCGAGCCATTCCTGCAGGTTCTGGTACTGGGAGGTGTCGAAGAGTCTGCGGAGCAGGGAGGCGCGTTCCTTGGCGTCGGCGCGGAGGAATTTCGCGAAGTCGCCTTGGGGCAGGAGGACGACTTGGCAGAACTGCTCCTTGGACAGTCCCAGGGCCGCCTCGATTTCCCGGGCGGCGTCCTGGTGGGTGGCGCAGACCGGCTCCCAGGCAGCGGGATCGTCCGCGGCGCCGGTCAGCTGGTGGATCTGCACGGTGGCCTCAGCCGTGGCGGTGCCGTTCTTCGCGCGTGGGCTCGCGTAGGTCTGTTTGGGGGTTCGGGTGATCCGCAGGCGGCGACCGGCGGCACTGAACTCCAGGACCACCCGGGTTCGTATGTCCTGTGGGGCGTGGTCGCTGCGCAGCCGGTGGGTGGGGCGGACGCCGGGCACGCTGCCGTAGAGGGCGAAGCAGACTGCGTCCAGGACGCTGGTCTTGCCGGCGCCGGTGTCGCCTCGCAGCAGGAACAGGCCGGAACCGGCGAGGGCGTCGAAGTCGACGTGTTCGGTGCCAGCGAAGGGGCCGAATGCCTGAACGGTCAGGTGGTGCAGGTACATCAGTTGACCTCTCGGGCCGCGGCTGTGGTGCGGACGCTTTCCAGTCCTTCGTGCAGGAGGTCCCGTTCCGAGCGAGTGGCCGGGATACCGGTGACGTGGTCGAGGAAGCCCAGTGTGATCTCGTGTGGGGTGCGGCCGTTGATGCGGGCCCGGTAGGACTCTTCCGTGGTGCGGCGGTCCTGGGCGAAGCTCAGCTTCAGAGTGTGTGCGAAGCGCTGGCGCACCTGTTCCATCGCCATGTGGGGCCGGTCAGGGTCGGTCAGGGTGACGTGCAACCAGCAGTCCTCGTAGTCGTCGTATTCGACGCCGGTGAGCAGGGAGTGCAGGGTGCCGGTCAGCTGGCGCAGGCGCCGCGGGACCGGGCACAAGATCTTGCGCGCGGTGAGGGTGGCGTCGGCCTCGAGGTCGACCAGCCACATGGCCTTGGGGTGCTCGGCCTCGGAGAACGAGTAGGCCAGTGGGGATCCGCTGTAGCGGATGCGCTCGCTGACCTCCTGGCAGCGGTGCAGGTGCCCCAGGGCCACGTAGTCCACTCCGGCGAAGACCGAGGCGGCCACGGACGGGACGCCGCCTGCGGTGATGTCACGTTCGCTGTCGCTGGTGTCCGCTCCGGTGACGAAGGCGTGAGCGAGGACCACCGACCGGGTGCCGGGAGGACGTGTGGTCAGGTCCGCGCGAACCTGGTCCATGGCCGCGTCGAGGACGGCCTGGTGGCTGGGGCGTTCGGTGCCGAAGTGGGCGTGGACCAGGCCGGGTTCCAGGTAGGGCAGGCCGTAGAACGCGACGGGTCCGTGTTCGTCGTGCAGGACGACAGGGCGGGCGCAGTCCTCTACGCCGGTGCGCAGGTGGATCCCGGCGTGTTCGATCAGTCGGCCGTTGACGCCGAGTCGTCGCGGCGAGTCGTGGTTGCCGCTGATCATGACGAGTGGGACCTGGAGGTCGGCGAGTGCTTCGAGGGTCCTTTTGAACAGGTCGATCGCGTCCAGCGGCGGGATGGCTCGATCGAACACGTCTCCTGCGACGGCCACCACCTGCACCTGTTCTTGTCGCACCGTCTTCAGCAGGTGCTCAAGGAAGGTGCGCTGGGCGTCCAGGAGGGGCTCGCGATGCAGTTGGCGGCCCAGATGCCAGTCGGAGGTGTGCAGGATCCTCATGGCCGGTGACCGTATCGACAGTCACCCCCATCACGGGAACTTTTCTGCGAATCAGAAGATTACCTATCGATCAGGTCTGTGGGGTCTTCCCGGTAGTAGGCGAGGATTTCGGGCAGGGGGGTGTGTGGCGGTATCGGGTGTTCGGTGAGATTGACGGTGATGATGCGACGGACGCTCTAGGATGGGCCGCTCGGGGTCGGGATGAAGCGCCAGGCACCTGAGGGGGCGGCAGTTGCGTGCTCGCGAGGGAGTGTCCGGTGCGGGACTGGGAGCGGTCGCGCAGTGCACTTGAACAGCTTCAGCGTCAGCGGTTTCCGCTCGTTGACCGAGGTCACAGATATCCCGGTGAGCAAGCCGACCATCCTGGCCGGGCACAACGACGGCGGCAAGAGTGCCCTGCTGGATGCCTTGGCGTTCCTGCTGGGCGTGCACTCCCTGTCAGAGGACGACCGCTCCTACCTGGCCACGGACAGCGATGGCGAGCCCGCGTCGCCGGTGCGGTGCGAGAGCACCAGTGTGTCCGGCACGTTCACTCTCGATGCTGTCGAGCAGGAACAGTTCGAACTGCCCCAGCAGGTGCAGCTGCGCCGGCGGGCCGGGGAGGATCTCGTTTCCCGTCTGGAGATCTGGGGGGCGCTGCCGGACGACGAACGCCTGCGTGACCTGTCCCAATATCAGGTGCCGGCGCTGCGGGGCATGGTCGCGGAGTTCGGGCTGTCCCCCGCGTCCACGCTGAAGGCGGACCTGGTGCAGGCTTTGAAGGTGTATGGGCGTGAACACGCCAGCAGCGAGGACTGGATGCCCGCCCCAGCCGGCCTCGACAAGCGCATGCCGCGGTTCTTGTCGTTCGACGGCAAGTCGGCCCGGCCTGACGACGCGGTCAAGACCGCCTTGGTCGGCCGGTTCCAGAGCCACATGGCCGACCCGGAGCTCAAGGGCAAGCTCAGCGCGATCGAGGACGAGGTCAAGGACCGGCTGCGTATCGATGCCAAGTCCCTGTGCGACCACATCCAGAGCCGATGCCCTGATCTGGCGGAGGTCTTCGTCGAGCCCGACGTCTCCTTCCAGCAGGGATTCCGCGGCGCACCGCTGCGCATCGCCCGTATTGCCGGCGAGGCGGTGGGCCTGGACCGGTCCGGACTGGGCAGTAACCGGCGCGTGTCGCTGGCCATCTGGGAGTGGACCAGCGAACTGCTCGCGGAAGAAGAGAGCACCGCCCCCACCGCGGAACCGGCCGACGGCGAGGCTCCCGAGCCGCCGCCCGTGCAGACGATCGTGGTCTACGACGAGCCAGACACGCACCTGGACTACACCCATCAGCGCAAGATCATGCAGCTGATCCGGGAGCAGAGCGCCATCCCGAACGTCAGCGTTCTGGTGGCCACCCACTCCATGAACCTCATCGACGGCGTCGACATCTCCGACGTCGTGCACCTGAAACTGGACAACCACCGCACCGTGGTGGAACGGCTCGGCGCCGGCCTCCTCGGCGACGACATCGACGCGCACCTGGGCAAGATCGCGGCAGCCGTCGGGCTGCGGAACTCCGTGCTGCTGCACGAGCGCTGCTTCCTGGCCGTGGAAGGCGACACCGAGCAGCGCGCCTTCCCGCTGCTGTTCCGGTTGTGCGAGGGAATGTCCCTGCAGGCCGCCGGCATCGCCTTGTGGGCCTGCTTCAACAACGAGGGCGCCCTGCACCTGGCGCGGTACCTCGTCCAGCACGGGCGCACGATCATGCTGGTCGTCGACGCCGACAGCCGCAACGTGAGCAAGGGCATCTTCAAGACCCCCAAGCTCACCCAGTTCTTCGGCCCCGACGCCGCCCGCTACGTGAAATTCCTCGGCGAACCCGATCAGGACACCTCTGAGCAAGAGAAGTTCAACGAACTCGAAGAGATCTTCGACGACGACGTATGGGCCCGAGTCGCCAACAAGATCTGGGCGAAGGCCGAGGGCACCTGGGCGGCATCGGACTTCGCCGACTTGCGCGGGCAGGGCAAGTTCAGCGGATCAGTCCAGGAAATGCTGCAAGCCCACAGTCCCGACGGCCCGGGTGGCAAGCCCGAGATGATGTACGAGCTCGCCATGGCCCTGGACGACCCCGCCGACGTACCCGAGCAGCTGCGGACCGTTTTCGCACAGCTCAGGAAGCTAGCCGCATGAAGCTGCCCCGCAGCGCCTGACCGCCGCCGGAACCGGAACGGCCCTGCCGGCGGCGGGCTTGCATGCGCTCCTTGCGTTGCTCCAGCGTGGGCGCGACCCACTCGTGCCACCCCACCGGCGGCTTCCACCGCTGCATGTGCTCACGCTCGTCGACCCCGCACCACCGGCAGCCACTGGGCGCAGGTACCCGCAGGTCAGACCCATCAGTGGACATGGCCACTCCTTCCCCTGCACCACATTCTGCCCCCCACCACTGACACCACCCATTCGCCGCGAGAACCCGCCAGAGGAGGCACGCGCACGACCCGGAACCTGCGCGCGGCAGACCTCCACTGTGCGGGAAAGTGGCCCGTGCCTGCGAGTGCAGCCCTTGGAAAATCACCATCAGCACCTCTCCCGGGCGTACCTGCTGCTGCATCCGGATCACTCCACGTCGGCTGGGGGCGGCCACAGGACGTCGCGGACAGGAGCGGCTCCTCTCTCGGTCAAGAGAGAAGCAGGCGGCTGTGGGCCAATGCGTCGGGGGCCGCACCGCTCCCACAGCCGCTGTTTGCCCATTCCACATCGGGCACCCCCGTCACGGCCAGCGGTACTCACCCGTACACGTCCGGGGCCGGCTAGCGCCGTAGTATCCGAACCCCCAGGGCAAAGCAGACCCCAGCCCGATCAGGACAGGAAGCATGCACTTCGATCCTCGCAACCCAGCCCCCTTCTTTCGTGCACTGATCGAGGCACTGCCGCACGAGTGGGGCGGAGCCTGCACCGAACCTGACCTGACCGACAGCCATCAAGAGGACCTGCGTCGACGGGACCTGGCCCGTGACGCTCTCGCCTGGGCAGAACTTCTGAAGCCGGGAGAGACAACCAGTTGCGGTGAACGAATTCTGCTGTCCTGGGGCACGCTCAGCGTTCGCTTCACGGCAGTCATCGGAAGGCTGACCCGGCCAGCCGGCGACACGGCGTTGTTCGTCTACTCTCTGGGCAGTTCCGAAGACAGTCGCGGACAGCTGGACCGACTTGACCATATGAGCTCTCCGGCCGAGGTAGCCCAGGTGCTGTGCGGACTGGCCCGTGCTGCGGACCGGCGTGTGGTCGAGAAGCATCTGGGAGAAGCCGCGGCAGAGGGGCGCCGGCCCGAGGGCTGGTTTCCTGGCAACCGGATTGTCGTGCTCGACCTGGAGACGACAGGCCTGTACCCGGACACAGCCCGCATCGTGGAAGCTGCCTGGCTACTCGCTGACCATCGGGCTCTGGCCTGGGACAGCGTTCTCGTGAACCCAGGGATCCCCATACCGGTCGACGCGTACGAGATCCACGGCATCGACGACGCGCTGGTGCGCCGTAGCGGCCTCGATCCCCTGGAGGCTCTCGATGCGCTGACCAACACCCTGGCCAAACACATAATCGAGGGTGCCACGCTCGTCGTCTTCAACTACACCTACGACCTGGCGGTGCTCGACGCAGAGTGCCGGCGTTACGGTCTCGCCACACTCACCGACCGCTTGGGCCAAAAGCTCCAGGTCGTGGACCCGATGCGCATCAGCCAACAAATCCGCTCCAGGGGCAGCAATGCGCTGGCGGACCTGGCTGTCTTGTACTCCTCCGATGACATCGCCCCGCATAGTGCCCTCGGCGATTGCCTGGCCACCTGGGACGTCCTGGCCGGCCTGTGCCGAAGCGAAGCCAAGATGATCGTGCGCCGACTGTCCCAAGGCAACACCCAAGAACAGCCAGCTCCGCCGCTTGCTCTGCATCACCTGGTCGCCTACAGCGCCTTCGAATGAGCTGAACTGTTCCGGGTTCGATAGGAACTCGATCATTTGAGAGGATCGAGTCCCTATCGAACCCGGAACGGTTCACCGCCGTGTGGCCCGATGCTCCACGGGTATACCGGCATCGTCGATGCGTGGACGCCCGGGAGCGTAGATGGAACTGCAGGGAGCCGCCAATCCCCCGACCACCACCTCCCCGCAGGTGCCGCAGCGCCGGACCGATCAGGAGATAGCGGCCCTGTTCGAGGAATACCGGGCGTTACGCGAAGAGGTCACGCAGCGCATTGCGGCCCGCATGCAGATGATCGGGTTCGCTGGCATCGTCTCCGCCTTGTTCGCCGTGTCGAACAAGCTCACCTTCGGCACCCCGAGCATCTACATCGCGGTGCTCGTCCTGCTGCTGGCGATCCTGTGGCTGCGCGGGACGAACCTGGCGATCCAGCGGATCGGCCAGCACCTGCGCAGCGTCGAAGCACGCATCAACACCCTGGCCGCCCAGGCATGGGGAGCCCCCGACGAGATCCTCACCTGGGAGACGGGGATCCAGGCCGGGCGACGACGCGTGCGGGGCGTGCCTGGATGGGTGGGCCGGCTCGGCGGCTGGTACGTGTCGTGAGCCGCCGTCAGTCCCCTCGACGGATACTGGCCGGACGCGGGCGCGCTGCCAGCCAGTCACCGGACGACGCAGGGAGGCGGGTGTCCGGTAGGGCAGGATGAGAGCCATGGCAACAGTGGTGGCCTTTCACGCCCATCCCGATGACGAGGTGCTCATGACGGGCGGCACCTTGGCCCGTGCCGCTGCCGAGGGCCACCGCGTGGTGATCGTCGTCGCCACCGATGGTGCAACCGGCCCCGCCGGAGACGGCGAACCGCCCCGTATGGGGGAACTTCGCGCCAGCGCCACGGTACTCGGCGCGGCTCGTGTGGTGCACCTGGGATACGCCGACAGCGGGAACGGGAAAGTACTGCACCCGGACCCGCCGGACCGGACGCGCTTCGTACGGGCCGACCCCGAGGAAGCCGCCAAGCGGCTGGCCAAGATCCTCCTCGAGGAGCGGGCGGAGCTGCTGCTCAGCTACGACGCCAACGGCGGCTACGGCCACCGTGACCACGTCAAAGTGCACGAGGTCGGCAGGCGCGCGGCTGCCCTGGCCGGGGTGGGGCGGGTCCTCGAGGCGACCATTCCGCGTGACCTGGTCGTCCGGTGTTTGAAGCTCGTTGACCGGCTGAGGATCCCCCTCCGGCACGATGCCGTGGCCCCCGGCACGGCGTACAGCCCTCGCTCGGTCATCACCCACCGGGTGAACGTGAGGAGGTTCGCCCGGCAGAAGCAAGCGGCGCTCGCCGCTCACCGGTCCCAGGTGACCGGGACCGGCCGGTTGGCCCCCGTGCTGCGGACGCTGATCCGGCTCCCGCCTGCGGTGTTCGGGCTGCTGCTGGGCCGGGAATGGTTCATCGCCGTCGGCCAGGCGTCGCCGTCAAAGGTGGTCGACGACATCTTCGCCGCCGCAGGGGTGAGGGAACCGCGCCCAGCCGTTGGAGCGCGTCACCTCCGGGAAGGCACGTGATCGGACGTTCTCGCCGCGTTGCCTCAAGGGGGTCTCACCTTCCGTCGGTGCGGTCCCAGAAGTCCAGCAGGGCCGCGGCGGCTTTGTCCGGCCGGTGCACGTTGGGCGAATGCCCGCCGCCTGGCAGCCGGGTGAGACGGGCCCCGAGGCGGTGCGACATCTCCTCGACGGCCTGCGGCGGCCACGTGGCGTCCGGGGAGCCGGAGATGACGGCTTTCTCGATGTCCACGGCGCTCAGTTGCGCGGTGAGGTCGGGTTCGTTCAGCATCTGCTCTGCCGCCGCAGCCAGGTGTTCGGGGATGTTCTTCAGCCATCGCCGACGCATGAACTCCCGTACGCGGGGCGGAGTATCGGCTTCCTGGTTGTCGATGAACGGCCAGATCTCCTCCAGCGTCATCGCATCCAGGCCCGCCAGCAGCAGCCGCAGCCGTTCCTGCTGTTCCGCCGACACCGCGCCCGGGCCGAAGTTCATCAGCGTGAGGGAGGCCCACAACGACCGGTCGCCGGCCGTCTCGATGACCGCCGCCCGGGCGACGAGTCCCCCGTAGGAATGGCCGAGAAGATGGACCGGGCCGGCGTCGAGCTGACGGACCACGGCTACCAGATCACGTGTCAGGTCGCCCTTGCCGTACCTGGGATCCGGCGAGGCCGGGCCGGTCTCGTGCTGCCCGCGACCGTCGACGGCCAGGACGCGGTACCCGCCCCGGCCCAGGCCCGACAGCATAGGCAGGAAGTCCTCCTTGCTGCCCATGAAGCCGGGCACCAAGAGGGCAACCCCCTCGTCCGTGGTGTATCCGTCCGGCTCGACGTCCAGCACGGCGAAGACGCCGCGAGGCGTGCCCAGACGCCGGATCCGTGCATGGGACGGCTTGTCGAGGGTCAGCAGATGGCTCATGGTGCGACATCGTAGGGCCGCCCCGGGGCCATTCTGGTTCCCGATCACCGGGACGTGTGACGCGTCTCCACAGGGCTGGGCATGTCTGTAACGGTCTGGGCTGTGGGGGTGTAGGGGGCTCACCGACACGGGTACGGTTCCCGCCTGGCTGCGGCTGACACCGTGGCTGTGGGGCAGGGGGGGTGGGGAGCTGTCCGAAGAGAGCCTGGAAGCTTATCCGGCCATGCCGGTCGGAGGGACGAGCGCATCTTGGAGCGGCGTGAGCCGGGTGACCCGGTTCCTGTGCGCGGCCGCCTACAACCATCAACCGTTCCGGGCTGGCATCCTGCAGCGTCTGACACTGCCGACCGAGCGTTTCCTTCCTCCCGCGTACGGGGTGGATCCGGGAGCGGTGGCCTGGCATTGCGTCCGGGCGCAGCGGCTGGATGCGGCGCGGGAGTTGGCGGCGGTGGCCGTGCTGGCGGTGGCGTTGTGGGTGGAGCCGGTTTCGGCGGCTTTCGTGGTCTATGTTGCCACGGCGTTGCGACTGCGGAAGTACTGGAGCGGGCGGCTGCAGCTGAGTGTGCCGAAGCCGTCGGATGTGAGGCGGCTGGCGGTGCCGGCGCTGACGTTGATCGTTGCGTTGTCCCTTGCCGTCTATGCGGCCTTGCTGGTCTACGTGGTGTGGTCCGGCGTGGGCGAGCAGGTGCCGTGGCTTGCTGCGTCGTCGGCTCCGGCCGCGGCCGCTGAGGCGGCCGGCACGTGGGTTCTCGTGGGGCTGCCGGCCGGGTGGGGCGTGGTGGCGGCTGCCGAGCGGAAGGCGCGCCGGCGGCGCTGGCAGGAGATCCGGACCGCGAAGCGGCTCGGCCCACCGGAAGCCCGGAAATTGTGGGGCGGCATCGCAACGTCCACCACCCGGGGCTTGCGCCGGCTGTCGCAGCTGGAGCAGGTCACACACGTCGAGTACGCCGACGACGCCTTCTACGGTGCCGGCGGCGAGCTGGAGCAATTTCCGCCATGGTCGTTCGCCACACAGCTGCGGCGCCGCACGCCCCCTGCGCCGCCGGTTGCCGGGGCCGGGCATCTGCGGCTGGTCAAGCCGCCCGAAGACAGCGGACCGCTGCTCAGCCACACCGAGGTCATCGATGCCATCCGTGAAGGCATGCAACGATTCCGGGCCGGAGAGGCCAGGCCCGGCGCCCGCCTGCAGCAGCTCACGATGCGGGACTACGTCTTCGCACCCCAGGGCCACCCTGCCCTGATCGGCAAACGGCCGCCCGGGGACGTCCTTGCCGAGGAAGACGAAGAGGCCCGGCACATGCTCGGCATCCGCGTCGGCAGCTGGGAGGAAGACCTCAGCACCACCACCTTCGTGCGGGCCACCACACACGGCGACATCCTCTACCTGGAAGTCTCCGTGCGGGTCCTCCTCCCCGTACAGGGCACGTACCGCTGGTCGATCCGCACCATCGACGCCGGCGTGCTCAGCGCGCTACGCGCCATCCCCGGCGACATCCTGCTCGCCGCGCCACGCCACGCGTGGCAACTCGCGCGCCGCTTCCGACCGGTGTGGGGGAAAGAACCCCAGCCGGCCGAGCGCAGCGAAGCCCAGGCCGAAGGCTGGGACGTGCCCGCACCTCCCCTGCACATCAACTCACTGCGCGAGCAGGTCGCACAACCAAGCCCGCAAAACATCTTCCAGCGCCTGGACATCGAACGGTACGTCAAAGCCGTCGAGCACCGCCTCATCTCATCCGTCCAGGACCTCCTGGAACGCAAAGGCCTGGAAAGCGACGAGTTCACCGCCCGCGTCAGCCAGGTCTTCAACACCGGCGTAATCATCAACGGCGGCGTCCAAAGCGGCTCCATCGCCGGCGGCCACACCGTCGCCCAGACCAACCAGACCAACGTCCAACCCAGCACCCCCTCCAGCCCACAGGCCAGCACCGCATCCCCCAGCCCGCCACCCGCCTGACCACGCTGCGCCGCAAGTAAAGCCCGCTACGAGAGGACGAGCATGGCCACGCCCGACGAGCACGGCTTCATCGGCGTCAACATCTCCGGAGGTACCCAGCACGGCCCCATCGCAGGCGGCTACCACGTACAGCAGACCAACCAGACCATCCACATCAACGACGAGGACGTCCAAGCCATCCGCGACCACGTCGCCACCATCCGGCAAGCACTCCCCCAGCACCACGACCCCGCCGTCCGGCAAGCCGTCTCCACCGCCCTCGCCCAGGTCGACGACGCCTTCACCGCACCCGGCCCCGCCGACCCCCAAACCTTCCTGCGCCGCCTACAGGCCGCCGGGCTCTTCCTCACCCGCACCATCGAAACCCATCCCGCGGCCACCGCCCTGCTCGCCCAGCTGATCCCACTCGTCGCCGCCGTAGCCGGAAGCGCGTAGAAGAGCAAGGATGAAACAACGTGGCCGGTGCTCATGGATGGATGCGGGCTCGAGGCCGCCCGCGAGCGCTGGCGAAGCCTAACGGGGCGACGTCCTCCGGCCTGATCCACGAGGCCGGAAGGTGTGCTGCCGTGCCTTCTCGCCATCGCCTACCTCTGTCACGGTTCCGCGATGGCACGGACGGCATCTTCGATGGCGGTACGTCGTCGTCGAGGATGGCCAGTTGGTGGGTGGCCTGGCGCTTGAGGTCGGCGAGGCGGCCGAGCAGTTCCTAAGGATTTATGCAGCTGGCGTCGCTACCGTGTTGGCAGGGGCAGCGATCGGGGGCAGGGGATGCTGGAGCAGGCGTTGACGGCGCTGGCTGCTGCTGGCGGCAGCGCTGTTGTACAGGCGGCAGGGACAGACGCGTGGGCCGGGTTGCGTCAGGCAGTAGCGCGCTGGTTCAGCCGGGACGACAGCGGACGCGAACAGACGGAGCTTGAGCGCCTGGATCGGACTGCTGCCGCCTTGCAGACTGGCGACCCGGCACAGGCAGAACGGATACGGATCCGTGAAGAGGCATCTTGGCAGACACGGATTCACATGGTGCTGGAAGCAGCAGGTAGAGCCGAACAGGAGCAGTCGGCGGCCCAACTACGGGCCATAGTCCAGCAATACGCGCCCTCTGGCAGCTCCGGGGTGGTATCCGGCAATACCTTCAACGGCCCGACGGCACTGCAGTTCGGAGACCACAACACGCAGAACAATACGTTCGGATAGGCACGTGGCCACCCCCACTCCGCACCCCCCTGAAGGCGTTTCCAGTAGCACCTTCAATGGTTCGGCAGCGTTCGTGGTCGGTGACCACGCCAAGCAGGAGAACCACTACCATGCGGCGCCGACGACTCTGGTAGTGACGCGGACTCTACCGCGCGATGTCGCCGCGTTCACGGGTCGCCAGGCCGAACTGGACCGGATCCTGGCTGCGGCCGGACCGGCCCAGGTGCTGGCCATCCACACGATCGACGGTATGCCCGGGGTGGGCAAGACCGCCCTGGCTACCCGCGCCGCCTACCTGCTCGCCTCCCGCTTTCCGGACGGACAGTTGTTCGTCGACCTGCACAGTCACACCCCCGGCCAGTACCCTGCCGATCCTTCGGATGTCCTCGCTGCTCTCCTTGTCTCGCGGGGTATCGCCCCACAGCAAATCCCCGACGGGCTCGATGGGCGTGCTGCGCTCTGGCGTGACCATCTCGCTGGCAAAAAGGTGCTGCTGGTCCTGGACGATGCAGCCACCCACGCCCAGATCGAGCCCCTGTTGCCTGCGTGCGACGGCTGCCTGGTCCTGGTCACCAGCCGCCGGCGCTTGGTCGCTGTTGATAACGCCGTACCGCTGCCCCTGAGCACACTGCCTCCGGCAGAAGCTGAGCTGCTGTTCAGCCGGCTCGCCCGCCGCAACGCAACTGGGGCCGACGCCGGAGCAATATCCGAGGCAGTCCGGTTGTGCGGTTACCTGCCGTTGGCGATCTCTCTACTCGCCAGCCGACTGGCCCACCACCCTGCCTGGAACATTGCCCAGTTCACCGCTGCCTTCTCCGACCTGCAGGACCAGCTGAGCGAACTCGCAGCGGGCGACCGCGCGGTGGCCGCCGTCTTCGATCTCTCGTACCGCGACCTGTCCGATGATCAGCAGCGCCTATTTCGCCGACTCGGTCTACACCCCGGCCCGGACATTGACATTTACGCTGCTGCCGCGATCAATCGCATTTCCCTACCGCAAGCCCGCCGCCAGCTGCAGGCGCTCTGCGCCGACCACCTCATCGATGAGCCCGGCCCTGGCCGTTACCGCTTCCACGACCTGGTACGTGCCTACGCACAAACTCTGGCGCAACAGGACCCCGCCAAAGACCGCGAGCACGCCATCGAACGGCTACTGAGCTACTACGAGCACGTCGCCGAAACCGCTGACCAACACGTCACCGGCTCCGCCCCACGCCAGAGCAAAAGGGTGACAATCAACGAGCGGCTCGGCCTGTCCCGTAAACCTAGGGATTCGTACACGCCCAAGCTGACCACCTCTGCGCAATCTCTGAACTGGCTGCGCACCGAAAGTCCCAACATACTCGCCTGCGTCAGGTACGCCGCTGCACAGGGCCAGCATCGCCGAGTCAGCCGATTGGTCACGGCAATGATCACCTTCCTCACGCGTGAAGGTCCCTGGCAGTTGGCCGTCACGCTGCAGCAACTCGTCGTCACTTCCGCGCGCCAGCACGGCGACCGCCACAGTCAGGCCGAGGCCCTAAAGGGGCATGGGGTGGCACGGCTGCTGATCGACGACTATCCGGCTGCGGCCGCATCGCTACAGCAGGCCCTGACCCTTTATCACGCCCTCGGCGACCAGCTTGGTGAGGCTGAGACCCTGGCAGAGCTCGGCGTGGTGCGGCGAGTGATTGGTGACTTCCCGGCGGCGGCCGACCTGCTGGGGCAGGCCCTGGAACTCCACCGCGCCCTCGGTAAACGCATCGGCGAGGCTTACGCCCTGGCAGAGCTCGCGGCAGTGCGGCGGCTGACTGGTGACTACCCGGCTGCGGCCAACCTGCTGGAGCAGGCCCTGACGCATTACCGATTCCACGGCGACCAGGAGGGTGAGACGTACGCCCTGGCGGAACTCGGCAGGATGAAGCAGTTGACTGGTGACTTCCCGGCGGCGCTCGTCCTGCTGGAGCAGGCCCTGGAACTCCACCGCGCCCTCGGC
>NZ_JBHYMQ010000059.1:43596-55280 GCF_042742985.1 Streptomyces sp. NPDC058864
ACGTACGCCCTGGCGGAACTCGGCAGGATGAAGCAGTTGACTGGTGACTTCCCGGCGGCGCTCGTCCTGCTGGAGCAGGCCCTGGAACTCCACCGCGCCCTCGGCGTTCGCCACGGTGAGGCTGAGACCTTGGGGAACTTGGGCGTGGTGCGGCGGTCGACTGGTGACTATCAGGCGGCGGCCGACCTGCTGGAGCAGGCCCTGGAACTCCACCGCGCCCTCGGTGACCGGCACGGTGAGGCTGAGAGCTTGGGGAAGTTGGGAGTGGTGCGGCGGCTGACTGGTGACTATCAGGCGGCGGCCGACCTGCTGGAGCAGGCCCTGGAACTCCACCGCGCCCTCGGCAAACGTTTTGGCGAGGCCGGCACTCTAGGGGACTTGGGCGTGGTGCGGCGGCTGACTGGTGACTACCCGGCTGCGGCCGACCTGCTGGAGCAGGCCCTGGAACTCCACCGCGCCCTCGGCACCCGCATCGGCGAGGCTTACGCTCTGGCAGAGCTCGCGGCAGTGCGGCGGCTGACTGGTGACTTCCCGGCGGCGGCCGACCTGCTGGAGCAGGCCCTGGAACTCCACCGCGCCCTCGGCAACCTCCCTGGTGAGGCTGAGGCACTGAACGGTATCGGCGCGCTGCTGGCTGCCTCCGCCCAGCCACAGGAGAGCCTTGGCCGGTACCGGCAGGCTCTGAATCTCGCGCGTCGGGTGGGCAGCCCTCTGGAAGAGGCACGGGCGCTAGAGGGCATCGCCCACTGCGCAGCACAAGCAGACGCGAGGGGAAGTGCCCTTGACCACCTCCGGGAAGCTATAAGCATTTATCACCGCATTGGTGCCGCCGAGGCACGGTCCGCTGCTGCGGACTTGGCCATGCTGGAAGGCCAGGGCACAAGCGATGGGGCAGGTGTCCACGGTTCGAATGATTCTTGAACTAACCAACCGCATGGCTAGCGGTGATGCGCGAGGTTGTGGGTCAGACGGTCGGTAGCGCGGCGAGCACTACAGTCGCCACCGCGGAGAAGGATCGGGGCTTCCGCCAGGCCGGTCCTGAGGCCTGACGGGTCAGCTCTCCCATGATGATCCGGCCACCACTCAGGCTGAGAGCGCAGGAGGAGGGTGGTGTGCAGAGGGGCTCTCCAGCGGTCTTCGAACGGACGAGCAGGCTGCCCCGTGGTTGTCCGTAGCTACTGAACTTGATTGAGTGATGTCGGGTCGTTCGCCTGACAGTTGGCTGTTGGCGGCGATAGCCCTTTGCGTGTGAGGTACGCGCAGGGCGGCGGGCTGACCGACGCCGAGAGGGCCGCGCGGGAGCGGATCCGGCTGCAGGCCGTGGAACGCTTCGAGGACGGGCAGAAGAACGGGCAGATTGCTGCCGCACTGCGGGTGAGCGAGCGATCTGTCGAGCGATGGCGCCGGGCTTGGCGCGAGCACGGCGAGACAGGGCTGTTGTCGAAGGGTTCTCCCGGTCGGCCTCGGCTCAACGACGTCCAGATCGCCAAGCTGGAGGGCGAGTTGAAGCGCGGACCGCTCGTCCAAGGCTGGGCGGACCAGCGGTGGACGCTGGCCCGGATCAAGACGCTGATCGGCCGGCTGTTCCGCGTCACCTACACAGTCGAGGGCACCTGGCAGCTGCTGAAGCGGCACGGCTGGTCCTGGCAGCAGCCGTCGAGTTGGACAGCCCGGTGAGCGAGTTCATCGCGGATGCCGGCAAGAACGCGGCCCATCTCGGTGTGTTCATCCAGGGTGAGTCGGGACTTCCTGGGTATGCAGGTCTCCGCTCGGCTGATAGCTGGGGCGGAATGCTCAACGACAGACGCGTGCGAGGGTCCCCTCGGACCGCCCCTCCGGGGTCATGGGCTGGACCAAAACAAATGGGGGATGAAGAGCGCAGCCGGGGACTTCTACGAAGCCTCATCAACGCGTCGCTTCGGGCGTCCTTGGTGGCTGATCCATCAGTGATGGATCAGGTCAGGGGCAGGGGGTGGGTCGTTGCTGCAGGAGCGTACCGGCCATAATCACGTTCCGGTGCCGCTTGATCACCGAGCGGGCGCAGCCGCCGCTACGCTGGGGGGACCTCACGCTCTTGGGAGGGCCAGGGTCTTCGTTGCCGACCGTGGGTGGCGTCAGATGAGAAGTCAATTGCCTCGGAGGGTCTGGGCTGGCATCATCCCTGGCATGATCGAAAGAATCGAGTCCTCCGTCCGCCGGTGAGCGTGACGACCGAGCGTGGTTCGCTCGGATCCCGGACGACACTGTTCGAGCACGCCCTGCGTCTGCATCGGCAGGATCCTGACAGTGCCCTACCGCGGGACGGCGAGCCGTATCCGGACGACGACCTCCACCGTCGCCGGCAACCGCCCCGCCCGCCGAAAGATCAGCGGCTCAGGGGCGCCGAGGCTGCCGTCATTCTCGACGCGCACTTCGCCGCGGCCGATGCACCACCCAGCCAACTCACCGATGCCTTCCATGATGTCGACGTCCCGATCCACAGCAACGAGCACATCGCCACTGCGGCGCTGCGCGCGGACAAGCAGCGGGTGCGACAGACCGGCCGGTGGCTTGTGCGGCACAGCACGGATCGATGCGCCGCCACCGTCGGCCTTGCCCTGCTGGCCACGGACTGGGCGGAGGAAGACATCCCGCTGATCCAGACCATAGGTCTGCTGTCGAACCAGTTCGGTGCGTTGGCCGCTGATGCGCTGCGACGTCGCCGCGGCGGCGAACAAGCATTGTTGTGGCTCGCCCAGCGAGTTGCCGGCTGGGGCCGGGTCTACGTCATCGAGGCCCTCTGCCGACACCCGACGTTCGAGTCCCGCCAGTGGCTGCTGCGCCATGCCTGCGACGGCGACTTCCTCAACGGATACTTCGCCGGCCAGGTCGCCACCGCCGCTCACCTGCACGAAGCGATCGTGGGCACTGAGGTCGATGATGACCTGGTCGATCACACCGGTCGACTCATGAGGTTGATGGCCGATTGCGGCGGCATGGGCATGACCCTGGAGCGCTATCCGCCGGCGCCCGTCGTGCTCGCCGCATATGCCGCTCATCTTGATCGGCAGGCACCGACCGCGGGCAGATACGTCGACACGACGCCGCAATCATCGTCGACCACCTGACGACCAAGGCACCGGAACGAGGCGGGTGCACCGCCGAACAACGTGACCGCGTCGTGCAGCAGTACCTTGCGGTACTCGACAGGCAGGACTGGTGTGACACGGTCCGCGAGGACCTCGACGCGGACAGCGACTTCTTCGCCTGGTTCACCAGCAATGTGGCAGCGCGGCTGCACCTGCGAGCGTTCACTGACCTGACGGGTGGTGATGACCGATGAATTCTGCAGACGATCAGCGCCTGATCGAGGCGGTGCGGGCCGGTGACGAGGTGACCGTTCGGCAGGCGCTGGCCGACGGTGCGGACCCGAACGTGGCGGTTGGCCGGTTCCGGGGGTCAGTGCTGGCCGCGGCTGCGCGCAGCGGCCAGCTGGGGATCGTGCAGCTGCTGATGGACGCCGGCGCCCGCGTCGAGGCCGCTGACCCGTACACCGCGTCGCCGCTGCGCTCCGCCGTGCTCGAGGCGCACACGAAGGTGGTGCAGTTCCTCGTTGCCCGCGGAGCCCTCGCGGCGGAGCCCGCCACCAGGTCGAGTGTGCTGACGGAGGCCGTGTCCCACACCTCGTTTCACCCGAGACCAGCGGCTCTTGCCACGCTGCGGGTGCTGCTGGAAGCGGGGGCGGCCCCGGGTCCGGCCGACGAGGCACCTCTTATCACCGCGGTCATGCGTCCCGTCGCGCCAGCCGCACTGCGCCTTCTCCTCGCGCACGGTGCGGACCCCGACCAACGCCGTTCCGACGAGACACCAGCGATCGTCATAGCCGCCCGACGAGGCGATCACGCCGCAGCGGACGTACTCCTGCAGGCCGGCGCAGACATGGAAGCCCGCGACCGGCAGGGGCGAACGGCGTTGATGCACGCGGTGGAGCGCAACGAACAACTAGTGATCGCAGTCCTTCTGCTGGCCGGCGCCGACACGGACGCCGTCAGCGCCGACGGCATGACCGCACTGCACCTCGCCCGCGGCTGGCAACGCCAGAACGTCCAGTTCATGCTGGGCGAACGGCACGCCGGCCTGGACGACGTGCCCATCACTCGCACCGCCGTCCGGCTCACCCCGACCCACGTTCGCCTCACCGGCGATCCGCAGATGCTTCAGCTGCTGGCGAGCGTCATCGACATTGCACTCGACGACCTCGGTGACGACGAGTGGCAGTGTCGGACCGGCACCGACGCCGAGACAGCTCAGACCGTTGCCATGCGGCTACGCGAGGAGACAGGCCGGGCGACCAATGCGTCGTGGTATCAGCTGGACGTCACCGCAGACGAACTCGGCGCCGTGCGCTCTGCTTTGGTCGAGCTCGCATACGGCACCACGCGCGGCACGCCGGCCGACACCAGCCGACTAGAGATCATCGACCTCCTTGCCGAGCTCAACCGACAACTCAGCCGTTGAGACTCCTATAACGGAAAGAGGAGGAAACGTGTCCTCCTTGTCGCGGCCGTTGCAGCCCAACCGTGACCCTCTCTCCTCGACAAGGGCTCCGTTTGACCTGCCGGTCAGGGGTTTCCGTCGGGGTGGTCGTTGATCCATTCCAGGCCGCCGAGGTCGAGGCGGGTGCGGGCGCGGGTGACGGCAACGTAGGCGAGGCGGGCGTCGGCTTCGTCGATCGGCCCGGGCAGGGGGTTGCCGTGCTCGTCGGTCTCGTCACTGTCCTTGGGTGGGTGGAAGTCGTCGGCGATCTCGACCTGGGGCCATTCACGGCCCTTGGACTTGTGCGCGGTCGAGACCGTGACCTGCGCGTCCTGCTCGCGGTGGAGGCGGTTGACCGCGGCGAGGATGGCATCGGTGCCGTGGTAGTCGACGAGGTCGACCAGGGGCTGCAGGTCACTGCCGGCGGGATCGTGTTCGGCGTAGTCCTGCAGCTGGCCCCAGGAGGTGAACAGCACCAGTTCGGGGTGGGAGGTGCGGCGCCCGTCTTTCAGGTCGCGTGAGGCGAGGGCCAGAGCCTGCAGGGCCGCTCCTCCCCCGGCCAGCGCGACCCTGCGGCCGAGGGCGAGGAAACGGAAAATCTGGGCCATGGCGCCGATGTTGCTACGGCACAGCACCGCGTCCGGCTGGGTCACCTTGCCGACCTCAGTGGGGATCGACCGGCTGCCTTCCAGGCGGATCGGGGCATCGGCGATCGCCAGCCACCGGTTCGCCTCCAAAGCCAGCAGGGGCCCGAACCGGAAAGACCGGGTCAGCGACAGCGCCGTGCCGTCGAAGCCGGTCATCACGTCCTTGGCGCCACGCCAGCCGTAGATGGCCTGCGCCGAATCGCCGACCATGACCAGCTGGGCGTGCCCGCGCTGGTTGAGCAGCACCTGTTCCAGGACCGGGTTGGTGTCCTGGGCCTCGTCCAGGAGCACGAAGTCGGCGTGGAGTTTCGGGTCGGACAGGGCCCACAGTTTCAGGTAGTGGTCGTGTTCGAAGCGGACGGCGCCGGTGTCGGGGTGCTGCAGGTCCGCCCACGCGGCGCGGGCGTAGGGCAGGATGCGGCGGGCGAGCTCGGCGTGCAGGTCCTCGGTGTCCAGGCCGCGCAGCGGGGGCACGTGGTGGCGGTCGATGACCGGGTCGGCGGAATGGCAGAAGCGGGTAACGGTGCGCTGGGCTGTGGAGGTCAGCGTGGCCGGATAAACGGTGCGGTCGCCGATCCGCATGGGCTTGGTGATGCCCAGCGCGTCGGCGGTGTGCCGGCCCGGCAGACGGGGTCCGTTCAGGCGGGCCTGGTAGCGGTGACCGATAGCGGCGTAAGCCAGGGAGTGAGCGGTCTTGCACAGCACCGTCCCGGGGAAGCGGCCGGCGGCGTCCTGCGCGATGGCCCGGTTGAACGCCACATACAGGCCGCGCCGGGAGGTGCCGGCAGCCAGTTGGGTGAGCGTGGTGGTCTTGCCGGTACCGGCGCCGGCCTGGATCACCAGGTGCTCCCCCGTGGCGAAGGCGTCGGCGGCCGCGATCTGTTCGTCGGTGGGCTGCAGCATGATTGAGCATCGTCGTTCTGTGAGAGCGCGGTCGGGGGTGCGCAGGGTTGGTCAGGTGTCGTCTCAGGGGCGATAGGTAGCGGCGTCGATAGTTACGAGGTTGCTGAAGCGGCGGGGTCGGCCGCAGGGCGATGCCGTCGGCGGAGGAGGCGGGTAGAGGCGAGCCGGGTTGTTTGGGCGGGCGGTCACCGAGGGTCTCGACCGGGCGCCGGCGAGGGGGCGGGAAGCCGATCACGGATGAACGGGTGGTGGCGGTCGGGGTGAAAGGGCTCCCATTCGGTGCGCGCGTGGTCGGCTGCCTCACCGATGGCGGCGTGGGTCGGGCAGCGCTGCTTGTGCCAGCGCAACTGCTCCGCATACGGCAGATCGGTCAGGTCGTAAACCGCCATCACCTCCTGAGCGGCGGGCAGCCGACCATCGCCGGGGCGCAGGAGCGGGTCCACCGGTTCCAGTCGCCACGTACCCGGCAGCGCCTGAGGGTCCAGGACTGGCTGGCAGCAGCGGCGGCGGGTACGGGTGTGGGCCACGCACTGAAGGTCCTCAAGAGGACCGGGGGCGAGGTAGCGGGTGTAGAGCAGGCCCATCACTGGCCGAACAGGCGGGAGCGGCGCGGGTCGGGCTGGCTCCTGGGGCTGGGGCGTGAACACTCCGGCGTCCTGCAGCCGGCGCGAGGTCAGGCCCAGCGCACGCCGTGTCTCCGTCAGCAGCGGGCTGCGGTTGCCGGCCGGGCCGGCCGGGCACACGGCGTGATGCCGAACGCGGCACCAGGCGCTGCCGTCGTGGGAGGCGTGAGCGATGCCGGAGGAGACGTGCCAGCGCTCACCGGACGGGACCGTGCCGGCGGGCAGCTCGTCCGGGTGGAGCGGGACGGAAGTGCTGCCGGGGCGTTGGTACCACTCGACTCGGTTCCCGCAGTAGTCGCACCGGCCGCCCTGTGCGGACCGCAGCAGGCGACTGGGGCTGTCCGTATCGATCCGCAAGGACCGGCGGGGCCGGTAGTTCTTCTGGCTGCCGTCCCAGGCGGATCCCTCGTCAGCGAAGGAGTTATTGGTCGCACGCATGACCGCAGACGATGACGGGCGACACGCTGCACGCGGGCTGACCAGGCCGCCTGGGTCACCTTGGTGGCTGCATCAGCCGTGCTGGAGTTCGCTTTATCGTCCGCGCGTTCGCCACTGATCGCCGTTTCGGGTGGCGTCGCCCCACGTGGCCGTGAGAGCCCTCGAGGCTTGTGAGGTCGGTCAGGTGGCAGGCTGACCGGGAGGTTCGTGGCCTGCGCAGAGGGTGCCGAAGAGCTGGTCGAGCGGGGCGCCGAGGGCGTGGGCGAGGGCGTGCCAGGTGGCGAGTGTGCCGATGGTGCGGCCCTGTTCGATCTCGATCAATGTGCGGCGTGACAGGCCTGTTCGGGCGGCGAGTTCGTCGTAGGTCCAGCCGCGCTCGGCCCGCAGTCGTGACAGCTCCTGGCGGAGTGCGTCGAGGTTCGGGTCGGGCGGCGGAGTGATCGTCACCGCTCTATCGCACGGTGCAGAACCCTGCCCTGTCAGTGCAGACCTCTGCCCTATTTTCCCTTGTCAGGCCGAGAGCGACAGGGCAGAGGTCTGCACTACCGTGTGCCGCCACCGGCACTCCCCGCCTCGGGGCGCCGGCCGAACCGCTCGTCATTCAGTAGGGAGGACAGCTCTCGATGGGGCACCGTGCACTCCCCCACCCGGTGAAGCGCACCTGGACACTCCAGGTCCGTCCCAGCCCTGGCGGGACGGACCTGCTCTGCCCGCAGTGCGGCCGCATCCCGGCCACGTCCGGGTCCGCCGCGACGCGAGCCGTCATCGTGAACCACCTGGCCCTCCATGCCCGTTCCGAACCGCTCCCCGCCCACCTGCGCACCTGCAGGTGCGGCGAGCACGGCTGCCGTTGGCACCCGCGTCACCGCGGCTGCAGCGGCCCCATCGCCCTGCTCCTCGCACGAAGCGCGGGGGGTCGCATCTGGCGTCTGACGGATGCGTGCCGGGCTTGCGCCGCTGCCACCGAACACGCCGCCACGGTTCCCGAGCCCCGTGGCGTCGTCGGGGTCGCCGAGGAAATGACCAGCAGCCTGGTGGAACTCTTCCCGGCCAAAACCCAGGACTTCGTGGAGGACGGGCCCTGCTGGCAGGACGGAGCACTGTACGGATAAATCGACGCATCCGCGAGACGCCCCAAGGCTTCCGGCCCGACCATGAGCAGCATCGGAAACCTACCCGTGACTGTCTCAAGCCTGCTCATCATCACTGCACGCAAACTGGGATGCCAGCACGTCGACGCGGAGGCCACGTGGAGCCCGGAACCGCAACTCAACTGATCACCGTAGGGGCGACCCTGGGCGGTGTAGTGCTCACACTCCTGGCCAACGCGTCCCTGGAGCAACGCAGAGCCCGCGACACCCGCGCCCTCGAGGCGATGCGCCTGGAGGGCGAGCAGGGGCGTTGGCTTCGCGATGAACGCCTGAAGGCCTACTCCGCCCTCTCCCTCGCAGGTGAGGAAGCACTGCAGTTCATACGATCCGAACTGCCCCGCCTCATCGGCCCGGAGGCTGCCGCTCATCGCCCGGAGACCGAAGCTCGCTGGCAAGAGCTCAGAACGCAGCTACGTAAGGCCTACAATCACGTGGCTCTCTTCGGTGCTGATCACGCACGTGAGGCCGGACTGCGCATCTGGCGGACCGCCCGCAACGGCGGCAACGACATCCTCCGCGATCTGGACTCCGGCGCCGCATTCGCCTCAGACCACCCGGTCCTCAACGAACGGATCCGCGCTCTCACATCAGACCTGGGAACCGCCGGCGACCGCTTCCTGGACATATGTCGCAACGACCTGCAAGGGCGATGACACCTCGAAGGGAAGCGCAGCGTCATCGCAACGACGCTGATCCTGGCGCGATATGGGAAGGGCATCGCCGACGCGACTGCCAGCGTCACCTCAACACCAGTTGACTGCAGGCTGATTAGCTGCAGTACTTCCGACATAGTGCCGTTGGATCCCATTGTCCGCCACACTGTGGAGGCGCAGCTTCGCTGGATATGGCGGTGCCGGGGGGAAGCACATGCAAGATGACGTTTCTGCAGGGGGCGCCGAGGCGGCTTGCCGGGCGGCTGACGTGGTGGACGTACTGTTGGTGGTGGCGTCCGACCCAGATCATGATCCAGAGGTCGTCGAGCGGCTGGTGCGGGGGCTGAGGGCTGAGGTCGTCGAACTGGACGTCGAATCGGTCCGTCCCGCCCCCATCAGCGCAATTCCGCAGGGAGCCAAGGGTTCCGATCCGGTCACGTTCGGGGCAATCGTGGTGGCGCTCAGCGCGTCCGGCGGAGTGTTCTCCGGGCTCGTTGAGACTGTGCGGGACTGGCTCAGTCGGCACTCCGCACGGCATCGCATCTCGCTGACCATCGACGGCGATACGATCGAGCTGGAGCGGGCGTCCGAAGCCGAGCGGCGAGATCTGATCGATGCGTACATCCGGCGACACACGGGTGGTTGATCATGGGACGCCGATTGGCGCTGTTGGTCGCCACATATAACTACGAGGACACCGGCCTGCGAAGACTGACGGCCCCCGCACATGACGCGGAGGCATTCGCTGCTGTCCTCAAGGACCCGGACATCGCCGGGTTCGAAGTCACCACGATGATCAACGAGCCGCATTACCGCATCGGTGAGGCCATCGCCAGCCTGTACCGGGACCGGCGTCGCGACGACCTGACGCTGCTGTACTTCACCGGTCACGGCCTGAAGGACGACGACGGCCGCCTCTACCTGGCCACAGCGAACACCCGGCGCAGCAGCCTGCTGTTCACCTCGCTGCCCGCCGAGCAGATCGACCAGGCCATGTCCGGCTCCATGTCCCGCCGTAACGTGCTGATCCTCGACTGCTGCTACAGCGGCGCCTTCCCGGCCGGGCGTGCCGCGAAGGGCGACACCGACGTGCACACCCTGGAGCGCTTCCAGGGCCGCGGACGCACCGTGCTGACGGCCTCGGATGCCACGCAATACTCCTTCGAGGGCAACCAGCCGCAAGGGGAGGCCGCGCAGTCGGTATTCACCCGGTACCTTGTGGCGGGCCTGCGAGATGGCAGCGCCGACCTCGACGGCGACGGAGACATCACCCTCGACGAGCTGTACAGCTACGTCCACGACCGGGTCGTCGACGAGATTCCCCAGCAACGGCCCAAGAAGCAGGACAACGTCGAAGGCCGGATCGTCATCGCACGCAACGTCAACTGGTCACTGCCGGCGCACCTGCGCAACGCTATCGACAGCCCGATCGCCAACGCCCGGATCGGTGTCCTCGACGGACTCGCCCGCCTGTACCGGATCGGCAACGAGACCGTCCGCGCCACTGTCCTCGAAGAGATCCGCCGTCTTGCCACCGACGACAGCAGAGGCGTATCCGCTGCCGCGACCGCGCAGTTGCAGTCCATCCTGCCCGCGCCACCACAAACCCCGGGCGAACCGGCGGACAGCCCTGTGCCCGACACACAGCCAACAATCGAGGCACCGCCCAAGACCACCGAGCCTCCCACCAGGCAAGCACCCCAAACCCCGCCAGGGCCAGCCCCGGGGGCAGCTCCTGACGGGCCGCCAATGGAATCACCGACCGCCTACACCACAAGCCCCCCACCCCCGCAGAAGCCCCCTGTAGCGAGTGGGAACACCAACAGACAGCCTCCGCCGACGACCCACGATGAGATCGCCCGGGAACCGACTATTCCCCGACGACGGATCAGGGCCCGTACGGTCATCGCGCTCTGCGTGGCCGCGGTGGCGGCCGTCTGGGTTGCGACGAGCGGCGTAGGCATGCTCAATCTGTCGCTGCCCCCGTTCCTGCCGGCACCGAAGCCGTCAACGACGCCATCAGCGAAGCAGCCAACGGCCCCGCCAACAACGCCCTCGACCAAACAGCCAACGACGCCGTCAACTGAACAGTCAACGACGCCTTCAACACAGCAGTCAACGGAGTCGTCATCCACGCAGAAGGTCGTGCCTGCCTCGGGCCCGCCTCCGTGGACAGTGGAGGGGTTCGGCTGGACCTACACCGTAAAGTCGGTCGCCAGGACCACCAGCAATTGGCAGTTCAAACAACGCCCGGCCTTCACCATCACCGCCTACGTCGAACGCAGCGACGAAAGCGAATTCTTTAGTTTGGAATATGAAATTACCAACCAGGACGGCACGCTCCTGAAAGAAGTGCCCTTCCAAGGCAACCTCGAAGGCGGGGATCATCCACCACCACACCAGAGAAGGAGCCTCGTCCACGTAGTCGAGGACACCAACCCACCAGCCACCCGTCTCACCTTCACAGTGACCGAATTCCACTCCGGACACGTTCTCGTTCTGAAGGACGTGCCTATCCCCTCCGGAGCCTGACGGGCAGCACCTTCGCGACGGCTTGCAAGCGGGGGGCGCCGGCCCGGTACGCCGCTGGCTCGGCCAGGGTCGGGCTGCTCACCGTACTGCCGCCATCACAGCCTCGAGGGTCATCGGCCTTACGCAACGGGTCTGTCCAACGAACGGTGTAACTCGGGTGGTGTGAGTTAGCGGCGGCCGAGGGAGAGTCGGCCGTCGAAGGCGATGTCGAAGGCTTGCAGG
>NZ_JBHYMQ010000060.1:0-54535 GCF_042742985.1 Streptomyces sp. NPDC058864
TTCACCCGCACCGCCGCACAGCCCGCGTCGATCGCCGCGAACACGTACTTCGGCTGGAAGTGGATGTCCGCGATCACCGGGATCTGCGACTTCCTCGCGATCTGCGGCAGCGCGTCGGCGTCGTCCTGCGAGGGGCAGGCCACCCGGACGATCTGGCAGCCCGCCGCCGTCAGTTCGGCGATCTGCTGCAGGGTCGCGTTGACGTCGGCGGTGAGCGTGGTCGTCATGGACTGGACCGAGACGGGGGCGTCGCCGCCCACCGCCACCGGCCCGACCTGGATGCGCCGCGAAGGGCGGCGCTCCGCGAGCGGTCGGGCCGGTACGGAGGGCAGGCCGAGCGGAACGGGCTCGACAGCTGTCATCGCGACGTCACTTCCCGCGGTTGCCCGTGACGGTCTCCCGGGTGGCCCTGATGGACTCCTTGAGGGAGGTCATCGTGGCCAGGACGGCGGTCGGCTCGTAGCCGCAGTGCGCCATGCAGTTGGCGCAGCGCGGGTCCTTGCCGCGGCCGTACTTGCTCCAGTCGGTGTCCTCGACGAGCTCCTTGTACGTGGTCACGTAACCGTCGCTCATCAGGTAGCAGGGACGCTGCCAGCCGAACAGGGAGTAGTTGGGGATCGCCCAGGCGGTGCACGGGAAGTCCACCTTGCCCTCGAGGAAGTCCAGGAACAGAGGGCTGTGGTTGAGCCTCCACTTCTTCCGGTTGCCGCCCGAGAAGGCCTTCTTGAACAGTTCGCGGGTCTGTTCCACGCCGAGGAAGTGCTCCTGGTCGGGAGCCTTCTCGTAGGCGTAGGCCGGCGAGATCATCATCTCGTCGACCTGCAGGTCGTCATTGAGGAAGTTGAGCACCTCGATGACGGTCTGCGGGGTGTCGGTGTTGAAGAAGGTCGAATTGGTGGTGACCCGGAAACCGCGCCGCTTGGCCTCCTTGATCGCCTCCACCGCCTCGTCGAAGACTCCTTCCTTGGCGACCGACTCGTCGTGCCTCTCGCGCAGCCCGTCGATGTGCACGGCGAAGGCGAAATAGGGCGACGGGGTGAACTTGTCCATCTTCTTGCGCAGCAGCATGGCGTTGGTGCAGAGGAAGACGTACTTCCTCTTGGCCACCAGCTGCCGCACGATCTCGTCGATCTGCGGGTGCATCAGGGGTTCGCCGCCGGCGATCGACACCATCGGCGCGCCCGATTCCAGGACGGCACCCACGGCCTGTGCCACCGGCATGCGCTGCTTCAGCACGCCCGCCGGGTGCTGGATCTTCCCGCAGCCCTCGCATTTCAGGTTGCACGCGAAAAGCGGCTCGAGTTCGACGATGAGCGGGAACTTCTCGCGCCTGCGGAGCATTTTCTGTTCGAAGAGGTAGGTGCCGACCCTGATGGACTGTCGGAGCGGCATGGCCATCTAGCTCACCTCCAGGGGAGCGCAGTAGAGCGGTGCCAATCGAGAAAAACAGGAAGAAGGTCCCTCAGCACGCGGAAAGCGGTGATCCCCGTGCGGAGCGTGCCGACCCGCACGAGCTCGAACTCGGGCGTGTCGACGACCACGCGGGCCGCGGCGACCGGGCGTGGACCCCGGGCGAGCGCGGCCCGCATCATCGCCGCCGACTCCATGTCGACGGCGACGGCACCGGTGGCCCGGAGCGCCGCCCGCTCCGGGCCCCGTACGACGTGGTCCGACTCCGCGAGCCGGCCCACGTGCACGGTGTGTCCCGCCGCCTTGAGGGCGGCGGCGAGTGATTCCCCGTCATGCGGCTCGTCGGCGACGACCACGTCGCCCGGCCGCATCCCGGGGGCCAGCCCGGCACAGAAGCCGGTGGTCAGGACTGCCGCACCGTCCAGGGCGGGGTCGCGCAGCGCGGCGGTGACGGCGCGTTCCGCGGCCTGCGGCCCCATGCCCGTGCGCACGAAGGCGACCGGGCCGGCCGCGTGGCTGCGGTCCCCGCCGCGCAGGGCGAACCGTTCCACCCGCAGCGCGCAGACGATGAGCAGAGGTGGGCCGGACGGCCCCATCAGGCCCCCTTCCGTAGCCCGCCGAACGGCTCGCCGCGCACGTAGCGCCCGAGGGCGGTGAGCGGGAAGACCATCCGGTAGAGGTGGTAGTTGATGGAGAAGTCCCTGGGGAAGCCGGTGCCGGTGAAGTACGGCTCTTCCCAGGACCCGTCCTCCTTCTGGGTACGGGCCAGCCATCGCACCCCGCGCCGGACCGCCTCGCCGTCGCGTTCGCCCGCCGCCAGCAGGGCCAGCAGGGCCCAGGCGGTCTGGGAGGCGGTGGACTCGCCCCGGCCGATCCACTCGTCGGAGGAGTACGAGCGCAGGTCCTCGCCCCAGCCCCCGTCCTCGTTCTGCACGGACTCCAGCCAGCCCACCGCCCGCCGGATGGCGGGGTGGGCCGCCGGGAGGCCGGCCGCCACGAGGGCCGGGACCACCGAACCGGTGCCGTAGATGTAGTTGACGCCCCAGCGGCCGAACCAGGCGCCGTTGCGCTCCTGTTCGGCGAGCAGCCAGTCGATCCCGCGCCGGGTGTGCGGGGCGTGCTCCAGGCCGAGGGCGGCCAGCATCTCGACCACGTGGGCCGTGACGTCGGCCGACGGCGGGTCGATGACCTCGCCGAAGTCGCAGAAGGGCAGCCGGTTGGGGAAGGCACTGGTGTTGTCCGCGTCGAAGGCGCCCCAGGCGCCGTTCTTCGACTGCATCCCGACGTTCCAGCGCACCCCGCGGTCGACCGAGGCCCTGATCCGTTCCGGATCCGGGTGGTCGACCCTGAGCAGGGCGAGGACGACCTCCGCGGTGTCGTCGATGTCGGGGTAGGTGTCGTTCTGGAACTCGAACGCCCAGCCGCCCGAGGGCAGCCCGGGCCGCTGCACGGCCCAGTCACCGGACTTGGTGATCTGCTCCCCCAGCATCCACTCGGCCGCCTTGACGAGCGCCGGGTCGTCGGCGGGGACACCGGCATCGGCGAGCGCGATGGTGGCAAGGCAGGTGTCCCAGACCGGGGACTGGCACGCCTCGATCATCCGTGTGTCCTTGTCCGGCCAGACCGCGAACTCGTCCAGCGCCCGCAGGCCGGCGCGCAGCACGGGGTGGTCGAGGTCGTAGCCGAGCAGGTGGAGCGCGATGACGGAGTACACGGCGGGCGGCTGGATGCCGCCGAAGCAGCCGTCGTTCTCCTGGCGTTCGATGATCCAGCGCGCCGCCGAGCGCATCGCGGCCCGCCGCAGCGGGCGGACGCTGACCTTGCGGTAGGCGTGCAGGGCCCGGTCGAGCCGCTGGAAGAAGCCGTCCCAGCTGGACAGCGGCGCCCGCGGGACGGGCGGGTTGGGCCGCGCGGGGTCGGTGTGGAGCTCGTCGAGGACGAACGGGGCGGGCCGTACCGGCCGGTGGGCGGCGACGATGGTCAGCGGCACGATGGTCTGCCGGGCCCAGCTGGCGAAGGAGTAGATGTTGAGCGGGACCCACTTGGGCAGGTAGATCAGCTCGGGCGGCAGTTCCGGGAGGTCGTCCCAGCGCCACCAGCCGAACAGGGCGAGCCAGATCCGGGTGAAGACCCGTGCCCGTGCGATGCCGCCGCGCTCGCGGACGAAGGCCGACGCGGCGGCCATCCAGGGCTCGTCCGGGGCGTCACCGGCGAGCCGCAGCGCGACGTAGGCCTCGACGGTGGCCGAGAGGTCGCCGGGTCCGCCGTGGAAGGTGGGCCAGGCGCCGTCCTCGCGTTGCTGGGACCTGATCCAGCGGCCGGCGGCCTCGGTGACCCTCTCGTCCTGGATGCCGAGGAACTGACGGAGCAGCAGGTCCTCGGCGTCCATCGTGACGTTGGTCTCGAGGTCGCCCTTCCACCAGCCGTCAGGATGCTGACGGGCCAGCAGGTGGCCGGTGGCCCGGCGCGCGGCCTCGGCCGCGAGCTCCTCGGTCCGGCCGGTGAGGCCGCCGGGCCCGGGACCTGACGCCGGTTCCGGGATCGCGCCCGAGGTCTTCGTTCTGGCCGAGGGTGTCCCGCGGGCCGCATCGCCCCCGGGACCGCCGTCGGTCGTCGCTGTCATGGCTTCCCCTTTGCACAGTCGTTCTGTCTGCGGTGTTGGGGCTGCCGTCGGCCGTCACGCGCGCCCGGCCGGCGACGTACTGCGCTCCAGTTGTGTCCTTACTTCTCGCGAACCACCACGAAATCCGCCAGGCCCACGAGCTTACGGTGAACTTCTCCCGGCATGTCCATTTTGTCGAGTGCGGCGATGGCGGTGGCGTACTGCCGGCGGGCTTCCCGGGAGGTCCACTCCCGGCCTCCGGCCTCCTCGATCAACGCCGCCCGTGTCGCGAACTCTTCCTCGTCGAAGGACTCGATGTCATTACGGTCCGTCGAATCCGCGGCCTTCGCGTCCGCGGCGAGGATGTCGGCCAGGCGCCGTGAGGCGGAGCCGCCCGCGGCCAGTGCGGCGACCACCGGGAGGGACTTCTTGCGCTGGCGCAGGTCGCTCCAGGTCTGCTTGCCGGTGGCGGCCGGGTCGCCCCAGATGCCGAGCAGGTCGTCCACGGCCTGGAAGGCCAGGCCGAGGTGGTAGCCGTACTCCTCCAGGGCGTCGGCGTCGGCCTCGGAGGCGCCGCCGAGCACCGCGCCGATGGAGCAGGCGCAGGCCAGGAGGGCACCGGTCTTGTTGCCCTCCATCTCCAGGCACTCCTCGACGGTGACCCGCTCGCGGTGCTCGAAGGAGATGTCCTGGGCCTGTCCGTCGATCAGTTTGCGGGTGGCGGTGGTGATCCGGCGGGTGGCCCGGCCGGCCTCCACGGTGCCCTGCTCCAGCAGGATCTCGTTGGCGAGGGCGAAGAGGGCGTCGCCGACCAGGATGGCCTGGGCGGGGCCGTGCACCTTCCAGACGGTGTCGCGGTGGCGGCGCTGCTCGTCACCGTCCATCAGGTCGTCGTGCAGCAGGGAGAAGTTGTGCACCAGTTCCACGGCGACCGCGCCCGGGATGCCCACCTCGGGGGCGGCGCCGGCCGCCTCGGCGGACAGCAGCGCGAGTGCCGGCCGTACGGCCTTGCCGCTGTCGCCGTGGGTCGGGTTGCCGGCGGCGTCGATCCATCCGAAGTGGTAGGCGGCGACGGTGTCCATCGGGGGTGCGAGGCGGTCCACGGCGGCGCGCAGCACCGGCGTGGACAGTTCCCGGCCGCGCTCCAGGAGCGCGGTCACGGTCCCTCTGTCGACGCCCGCGGTCATCTGCTCGTTGCCAGCGGTCACATTCTCTCCTCTGATTGCACTGGTCATGCTCATACCGGCTCCAGGCCTTCGATTGCGAAGGTACGTGGGTCGAAGGGATGGCGGAGTGCGGTCAAAGCTGCTCGGGAGGCTTGCAAACCGCTGCGGACCGCGCTTTCCATCGTCGCGGGCCAGCCGGTCGCGGTCCAAGCGCCGGCGAGCCAGACGCCCGGTTCCCGGGTCCGGGGACCCGGGCGGAGGGCGCCGACACCGGGGAGGGGCGCGAAGGTCGCGGTCCGTTCCCTGGTGACGAAGAAGTCCAGTACGGCGGCTTCGCGCGCGACCGGGAGCAGCCGCTCCAGTTCCGGCAGGTAGCGCTTTCGCAGTTCGGCCACGGGGAGATCGATCTCCTCCTGGGCCGCCGACTGGGACAGGGCGACGTACTGGCCCCCGCCGGTCAGGCCGGAGTGCTCCGTGCGGTCGAAGACCCACTGCACGGGGCTACCGAGGGCGGCGAAGAACGGCTGCCGCATGACCTGGCGGTCGTAGACGACGTGCACGTTGAGGATCGGCGCGGTGCCGATGCGCAGCAGCGCGTCCTGGTCGGCCAGGGCGCCCGCGGGGAGCAGTCCGTGGGCCTCCTGCTGCGGCACGGCCAGGACGACGGCGTCGGCCGTGAAGCGCTCGGCGCGTCCGGGTCCGGACTCCGCCTCGACCTCCCAGACCGGTCCGCCGTCCCCGGGGCCGCCGTCGCGGGACCGTACCGGCTCGGACGCGTCCGTGCGGGTGAGGGAGGTGGCGCGGGTGCGCAGCAGGGTGCGCACGCCCGCCTTGTCCAGGGCGGTGCGGGCGCGGTCGTCGTGCAGTTCGCCGAGCGGCCGGGCGGCCCAGCCGATGTCCGCGGCGCCCGGGGCGGAGAGCAGACCGGTCTTGAAGACCTTGGCGGCCAGGCCCAGTGACGCCTCGTCGGCCGTGGCGTTGAGTGTGGCCACGCCGACCAGGTCCCACAGCGCCTCGATGGTGCGGGCCGACTGGCCGTGCTCGCGCAGCCAGGTGCCGAAGTCCACGGCGTCGAGCGCCGGGTCGGCGGGGTCCAGTGAGCGCAGCGCGAGCGCGGCGCGCCCGACGGACGCCCGCTCGGCCAGGGAGAGATGCGGGTAGGTGGCCAGGCTCGCGGCCAGGTGCAGCGGTACGGGCAGCCCCGCGCGGCGCAGCCGGCCGAGCCGGGGCCGCGGGGTCGCCACGTCGAGTACCGGTACGTCGAGCCGGTCCTGGAGGGTGACGAGGTCGGCCGCGTCGATGCGCTCCAGGAACCGCAGGTAGGCGACGCAGCACCGCAGGAAGACGTGCTGGCCGTTGTCGACCGTGAGGTCACCGCGCCGGAAGGAGAAGGCGAGTCCGCCCAGCCGGGGCCGGGCCTCGAGCAGGGTGACGCGCAGCCCGGCGTCGGCCAGTGCGAGTGCCGCCGTCGTGCCCGCGAGCCCGCCGCCGATCACGACGGCCGTGCGCTCAGCCATGCGTCCTCCCCCGGGTGCCGCCGCGCGAGGCGCGGCGCACCATTGCCGACAGTGACGCCGCCGGCACGGCGGCGGTTGCCTCATGGCGGCGGAAAACAGCGGTTTTCCGCGACGCTGCCGCTCCCGTGCTGGTTGCGGTGCTTTTGCCGGTGCGGGTGAAGGGGCCCGCGGCCGGTGGGGCGGGTGTCACACGCGCCTCCTGGCGGCACGTCGGGCGTCGAGACCGGCGAGGCCGCGCGCCGCGACGTACGCCTTCTGGTGGCCGGGGAGCGAGACCCGGCCGCGCAGGACGGCCTCGGGATCGGCGGCGATGCGCTCCAGGAGGCGGCGGTAGATGCCGGCCATGGCCGAGACGCAGGCGCCGCTGCGGCGGTCGAGCATGGGCAGCAGCCGGTACCCCTCGGCGAACAGGGCGCGGGCCCGCTTCACCTCGTACTCGACCAGGCCCGCGAAGTCGGACCCGGGCGGCGGGGTGTCGGTGAGGAAACCGGCGGAGCAGCCGAACTTCGCGAGGTCGTCGGCGGGCAGGTAGGTGCGCCCGTTGGCGGCGTCCTCGCGCAGGTCGCGCAGGATGTTGGTGAGTTGCAGGGCGAGGCCGAGGGTGTCCGCGTACTCCGCGGCGCGCTCCCGGCCGGGCACGCCGGGACGGGTGCCGAAGACGCCGAGCGACAGCCGGCCGATGGCACCGGCGACGCAACGGCAGTAGGACGCGAGGTCCTCCCACGTCTCGTAGGTGTCGCCGCGCAGGTCCATCTGGACGCCGTCGATCAGTTCCTCGAGCCCGCCGAGCGGGAGCGGGAAGCGGCGCGCGGCGTCGGCGAGCGCGACGGCCACCGGGTCGGTGTCGTCCTCGCCGACCGCGCCCTCGCGGACGCGGGTGAGCAGCGCCCGGGTCCCGTCGAGCCGCCGCTGCTTCTCGGGGAGGTCGAGGTCGCCGTCGCCGATGTCGTCCACCCGCCGGGAGAAGGCGTAGAGCGCGGACATGGCCTGCCGCTTGGGGGTGGGCAGGAGCCGGATGCCGTAGGCGAAGTTCCGGGCCTCGTGGCCGGTGACGACCTCGCAGTAGCGGTAGGCCGCGAGCACAGGTCCGGACATGCGATCGGAGCCGTTCACGGTCCGGCTCACCCCTCTCTTCGCAATGTCGACCCCACCTCGCGCAGCAGGCTCAACCTGCCCGCCTTCGGCGGCCCGGGCAGCACGTCGTACCCCGCGTCCGCGATCGCCCGCAGGGCGGCGCGGCCTCCTCCGGTGAACCCGGCGAGCAACAGCCTGAGCCTGCCGTGGACGCTACCCACCAAGGGGGTGCCTTCATTCAGGAGGTCTCGGGCGCGTTCCGCTTCGTACGCAACCAGTGCGCGCACCTGTGCGCCCGCGGTCGCCGCGGTGAGATCGGTTTCGGTGACGCCGAAGCGCTTCATGTCCTCGGCGGGCAGGTAGATGCGGTCGCGGCCGAGGTCCTCGGCCACGTCCTGGAGGTGCTCGATGATCTGCAGCGCGGTGCAGATCGCGTCCGAGCGGCGGATCCGCTCGGGCGTGGCGGTACCGGTGATGCCGAGCACGAGCCGGCCGACCGGGTTCGCCGACAGCTCGCAGTAGGCGAGCAGGTCCTCGTAGCGGGCGTAGCGGCGGACGACCTGGTCCTGGCGGTTGGCCTCGACGAGGCCGAGGAACGGGGCCGGTGTCAGACCGTGCCGCCGGACGGTGGGCCGCAGCGCGCGCAGCAGCGGGTGGCGGATGTCGTCGGGGCCGGCGTCGAAGACCCGGCGCAGGTCCGCCTCGAAGGCGTCGAGCATGGCGAGACGGTCCTCGGCGGCCTCCGCCGGCAGTCCCAGACGTACGGCGTCGGTACGGCCGCCGTCGGCCAGGTCCCCGTCGCCGATGTCGTCGACGAGCCGGGCGAAGCCGTAGACCGCCATCAGGTCGGCACGCCAGGAGCGGGGGACGAAGAAGGGAGCGACGGGAAAGTTCTCGCGGGCCGCCTTGTCGAGGACGGCACGTGAATGGGGGTCCGGCGCCGTGACAGCCCGCGCCTCGGGCTTGAGACCGGTCACCGTGGACGTCCCGCTGTGCGGGCGGTGGGTGCTTTCTCCCCAGGGGTCCACAGAGCCATTTCCGTCACATCCCCCGTTCTACACCGATAGCCCATTACACCCAATTTCGGACACGCCGCTCCTATAATTCCTGCTCCGGGCTGTCCCTGCACTCGAACCGACTCTCCGGACGTATCGCCCGAGATCCGGCGATTGAGTACCGCTACAGCTTACGGCGCGGATCCGCTCCGGCGTGCGCCGGGGGGCGGACCGATGTCGATCCGAAAGCAGCAACGCACAAACCGCGGGTTCCCGTCCCCGGTGTCTCGCAAAATCCCGGGAAAATCATCAGCCCCATTCGCCCCGCAAACCGCGCGCCGCGGATGCGCCGGGCGCGCGCCCACTCACTTGGCGTATCCCCACCGGGCCCGCGGGGAGCCCGGACGGCGTCCCGGCGGACGGGAGCCGCGGCGGGGGCGGGAACGCGGTCGAACGGCGCGCGGGGGCGGGAGAGTTCGCAGGTCGCGGGGACCGGACGAGCGCCGGGGCGCCCGCATGGCGCCTCCCCCGGCCTCCGGGCATGCGCCGGCCCGCGCCCCGGTCAGGGGCGCGGGCCGGTCCGCGGGGTCACTTCGCGGTGAACTCCTCGTACGCCTTCAGGACGACGTCCGTGGGGCCGTCCATGCGCAGCTCGCCCTTCTCCAGCCACAGCACGCGGTCGCAGGTGTCGCGGATCGACTTGTTGTTGTGGCTGACCAGGAAGACCGTGCCCGCCTCCTTGCGCAGCTCGCGGATCCGCGCCTCCGAGCGCTTCTGGAAGGAGCGGTCGCCGGTGGCGAGGGCCTCGTCGATCATCAGGACGTCGTGGCTCTTGGCCGCGGCGATCGAGAAGCGCAGGCGCGCCGCCATGCCGGAGGAGTACGTCCGCATGGGGAGCGAGATGAAGTCGCCCTTCTCGTTGATCCCGGAGAACTCGACGATCTGCTCGTAGCGCTCCCGCACCTCGTCCTGCGACATGCCCATGGCGAGGCCGCCCAGGATGACGTTGCGCTCACCGGTCAGGTCGTTCATCAGCGCGGCGTTCACGCCCAGCAGCGAGGGCTGGCCCTCGGTGAACACCTTGCCGCTCTCCGCGGGCAGCAGCCCGGCGATGGCGCGCAGCATGGTGGACTTGCCCGAGCCGTTGGAACCGATCAGGCCGATCGCCTCGCCGCGGTAGGCGGTGAAGCTCACGCCGCGCACGGCGTGCACCTTGCGGACGTTCGGGTTGCCCTTGCGGGTGACCATGCGGGACAGGGCGCCGACCGCGCTGCCCTTGCCGGTGCCGGCACCGTGCACCCGGTACACGATGTGCAGGTCGTCCACGATCACGGTGGGGATGCGCTCGCCGCCCGGGGCGGCGTCGTTGTGCTCAGCCACGGCCGTACCTCTCCTCGGCCTTCCAGAAGTACACGAAGCCCCCGACGCCCATGACCACGGCCCAGCCCAGCGCCAGCGCCCAGACGTGCGGTGGCAGCTGCTCGGAGGTGAAGCTGTCGATCAGCGCGAAGCGCATCAGGTCGATGTAGACGGCCGCCGGATTGGCGTCCAGGGCGATCTTGACGACGGCCGGGGCACCCGCCGCGAAGTGGCTGATGCTGTACATGACACCGGACGCGTACATCCAGGTCCTCAGGATGAACGGCATGAGCTGCGCCAGGTCGGTCATCTTGCTGCCGAGCCGGGCCATCACCAGCGCCAGACCGGCGTTGAAGACGCACTGCAGGACGAGCGCGGGCACGACGAGCAGCCACGACGGGCCGGGCACCTCGCCGGTCATCAGCACGATCGCCAGCAGCACGAACATCGACATCAGCAGCTGCTGCAGCTGGACCAGGGTGAACGCGATCGGCAGGCTCGCGCGCGGGAAGTGCAGTGCGCGGATCAGCCCGAGGTTGCCCGCCACGGCGCGCACCCCCGCCAGCACCGAGGACTGGGTGAAGGTGAAGATGAAGACGCCGGTGACCAGGAAGGCGATGTAGTTGTCGACACCCCGGTCGGTGCCCAGCAGCAGGCCGAAGATGAAGTAGTAGACGGCCGCGTTCAGCAGCGGCGTCAGCACCTGCCACAGCTGGCCCAGCCGGGCCTGGGTGTACTGCGCGGACACGCGGGCCCGGGCGAACGCCGCGATGAAATGACGGCGGCTCCACAGCTGCCGCACGTACTCGACGAGGCCCGGACGTGCGCCGCTGACGGACAGGCCGTACTTGGCCGCCAGCTGGGACGGCGTGAGGCCGCCGTCCGCCGGGGGCACCCGGCCCACGGCGACCGCACCGTCGTGCGTTGTCTCGCTCACAGTTGACACTTTCGTCCTCTTGGTGCGCCACGGGCCGGGGCCCGTCGCGCGGGGTCACTCTTGTCCGAGCTTGTCAGATGATCGGGGGCCGGCCCAGTCGGGTGAGACGCCACACGGTCCGCCACCGCATGGGCCGGCGCGGGCCGCTCGAGGTCGTCCAGCCCTCCTTGAAACCGCCGAACCACGCCCTCAGCGCGGGGCCCGAGGGTCTGCGCAGCAGGGTCAGCAGCATCCACACGCCGAGGTAGACCGGGACCAGGGTCCACGGCAGGTTGCGGCGGGCCAGCCACACGCGGTTGCGGGCCACCATCCGGTGGTAGACCGCGTGGCGGCTCGGGGCGGTCAGCGGGTGGAAGAGCACCATGTCCGCGCGGTAGTCGATCATCCAGCCCGCGTCGAGGGCCCGCCAGGCGAGGTCGGTCTCCTCGTGGGCGTAGAAGAACTCGTCGGGCAGGCCGCCGACCTCCCGGAAGACCTCCGTGCGCACGGCGTTGGCACCGCCGAGGAAGGTGGTGACGCGCGAGGAGCGCAGGGGGTCGGAGGCACGCAGCCGGGGGACGTGACGGCGCTGGGTGGTCCCGGACTCCGGGTCGGCGATCCGGAAGCTGACGATGCCGAGCTCGGGGTCCGCGGCGAAGGCCTCGCGCACCAGCTCCGCGGTGTCCTCGTTCGGCAGCAGCCCGTCGTCGTCCAGGAAGAGCAGGACGTCGACCTCGCTGCCACCGGGGCCGAAGGCCTCGATTCCGACGTTCCGGCCGCCGGGGATGCCCAGGTTCTCGGGCAGCTCGACGGACCGCACCCCGGCGGGCAGCTCGGGCAGCGGCGAGCCGTTGCCGACCACGGCCACCTCGACCGCCGGTCCGCGCTGCTTGGCGACCGAGTCCAGCAGGTCGCGCAGTTCCTCGGGGCGGTTGCCCATGGTGATGATCACCGCGCCCAGCCGGATCGTCCCTGTCGACGTCCCCACGACGCTCACCTCAGCCTGCTCGACGCGAGGATCGACACCAGGTGCAGCAGCGTCTGGAGCACGGCGATGGCGGCCAGGAGGCAGACGGCGATGCGGGTGAAGAGCAGGTCGCCGTGGACGGAGTCCGCGACGCCGGCCGCGAGGATCAGCAGTGAGGCCTCGACACCGCCCACCAGTCGGTGGAACTTCAGCGCGGCGGCGGCCTTGCGGGCCAGTGCCAGGCCGGAGGACCGGGGCGTGGAGGCCTCGTCCTGGACGGCGGGCAGGCCGCTGCGGGAGCGGGCCACGTCCACCAGGTCCGTCTCGGCCTTGATGAGGATCGCGCCGAGCGCGGCCAGCGTCCCGAGGAAGGCCCAGCCCCACTGGGTCGTGGCGCCCTCGCGGTGGAAGAGGTCCGCCGCGCGCAGCCCGAAGCCGACCAATAGCGCCGCCTCGGACAGGTAGTGCCCCACCCGGTCGAGGTAGACGCCGGTGATCGAGGTCTGCTTGCGCCAGCGTGCGACCTCGCCGTCGACGCAGTCCAGCAGCAGGTACAGCTGGATCAGCAGCGCGCCCGCCACGGCGCCGGCCAAGCCGGGCACCAAGAGGGCCGCGCCGGCCGCTATACCGGCGACGATCATGAGGTACGTGAGCTGGTTGGGGGTTACCCGGCTGTTGACGAGGTGCCGGGTCCAGCGCAGCGAGATCTCCCGCATGTAGATGCGCCCGGCCCAGTGCTCACCGCTGCGACGGTCCTTCAGCCCCGCGGGGTGAACGACCGGCCGCAGCTCAGCTACCGATGGTTTTGGCATAGTCGGCGTATGCGTCCCTGATCTGGTCGGTGGAGAGCTCCAGGTGCTCCAGGATCGTGTAACGCCCGGGGCGGGTCTGCGGAGCGTATTCGACGGCGGTGACGAACTCGGCCTCGGTGAAACCGATTTCACCTGGCGTGGTGGGCAGCCCGTGGCGGTGCAGGACCTCCGCGAAGAGGCCGGCCTCCTCCTTGGCGCCGCGCAGGAACATGGCGAAGGCGGCGGCGATGCCGACCTGCTCGCCGTGGGCGGCGGCCCGCTTGGGGTACAGCAGGTCGATCGCGTGGCTGATCTCGTGGCACGCCCCGGAGGCGGGACGGCTGTCGCCGCTGATCGACATCGCGATGCCGGTGAGCACCAGTGCCTCGGACAGCACGGTCAGGAAGTCGTCCTCCCCCGTGCCGCCGGGGTGCCGGAGCACCGACTCGCCGGCGGTGCGCGCCATGGCGGCGGCCAGCCCGTCGATCGGCTCCCCGGTCTCGCGGTGGGACAGCTCCCAGTCGGCGATCGCCGAGATGTTGGACAGGGCGTCGCCGATGCCGGAGCGCACGTAGCGGACCGGGGCCTCGCGGATCACGTCGAGGTCGATGACGAGTCCGATCGGGGTCGGCACGCCGTAGGAGCCGCGGCCGTTGTCGTTGTCCAGGGTGGACACCGGCGAGCAGATGCCGTCGTGCGACAGGTTGGTCGCGACCGCCACCAGCGGCAGGCCGACGCGCGCGGCGGCGTACTTGGCGGCGTCGATGATCTTGCCGCCGCCGAGCCCGACCACCGCGTCGTAGCGGCTGCCGCGCATGGCGTCGGCGAGCTGCACGGCGCCGTCGATGGTGCCTCCGGCCACCTCGTACCAGTCCGCGCCCGGCAGCGCCGGGGCGAGCCGCTCGCGCAGCACGGCACCCGATCCGCCGCTCACCGCGATGGCGAGCCTGCCGGAACTGGAGATGCGCTGGTCGGCGAGCACGGTCGCCAGGTCGTCCAGGGCGCCGGCCCTGATGTCGACGACGACCGGCGAGGGGATGAGCCTCGTCAGTACCGGCACGCGATCTCCCGGGCACGGTTGAGGTCGTCGTGGTTGTCGATCTCGACCCAGGGGACCTCGCCGATGGGGGCGACGTCGACCTGGAAGCCGCGGTTGACCAGCTCCTGGTAGCCGTCCTCGTAGTACAGCTGCGGGTCGCGCTCGAAGGTGGCCTTCAGCGCGTCGGCGAGGTCTGCGCCGGCCTCGCCCTCGATGAGGGTGACACCGATGTACTCGCCCGTCGCGGACGCCGGGTCCATCAGCTTGGTGATGCGCCGGACGCCCTTGCCCTCGGCGGTGACGACCTTCATCTCCTCGTCGGCGAGGTGCTTGACCGTGTCGAGGGCGAGGATGATGCGCTGCCCGTCGCCGCGGGCGGCGAGCAGGGTCTGCTCCACGGAGACCGGGTGCACGGTGTCGCCGTTGGCGAGGATGACGCCTTCCCTGATGACGTCACGGGCGCACCACAGGGAGTAGGCGTTGTTCCACTCCTCGGCCTTGTCGTTCTCGACGAGGTGGAGCTTCAGGCCGTACTTGGCCTCCAGCTCGGCCTGCCGCTCGCGGACGGCCTCCTTGCGGTAGCCCACGACGATGGCGGCCTCGGTCAGGCCGACCTCCGCGAAGTTGCCCAGGGTGAGGTCCAGCACGGTGGTCGTCCCCTCGCCGGCCGGGTCCACCGGCACCAGGGCCTTCGGCAGGGTGTCGGTGTAGGGGCGCAGTCGCCGTCCGGCGCCGGCCGCCAGCACGAGGCCGATCATGCAGGTCCTCCAGTCTCGTCGTGTACAGCGGGTGCTTGCGAGGACACCCAGAAGCCGATGCTCTCGGTGAGCACCACCACCGCCAGCGCGACGGCGAGGACCGTCAGCGCGACGGTGAAACCCGTGTGGTGCGCCAGGGCCGTGGCCGCCGCGGTGACCAGCAGTACCCGGCCCTCGTGACCGCCCGTCGCGCGGACCAGGCCCCGCGGAGGCGCTCCGGCCCCGCCACGGATGCGGTACACCGTGTCGTAGTGATGGTAGGCGACGGCGGCCACCAGCCCGAAAGCCGCGGGCAACGCTCCGTTCACGTCGGAGACCGCCGCGAGCACCAGGATGGTTGTGTATTCGGCCGCGCGGAAGACCGGCGGCACGATCCAGTCGAGGGCTCCCTTGAGCGGCCTGGAGACGGCGAGGGCCGACGTCACGGCGTAGCCGCCGGCGGCGACGAGCGGCCACGCGCTGCCGGCCGGCGCCAGCGTCGACGTGGCGATCATCACTGCCGCGCCCAGCAGCGCGGCCACCGGGACGCCGCGGCCCCGGAAGAGACGGGTGAGGCCCTCGGCGAGCGGGCCGGTGTCGGCCAGGTCGGCCAGCGCCCGGGCGGTGGCGTCGCCGTAGGGCGTCCTGCGGCGGAGCGAGCGCAGCAGGCGGCCCGCCGTGGTGTAGCAGGCCGCGAGCCCCGAGGCGACGATGAGCACGGTGAGGGTGATCCGCGGCGTCGTCGTCGCGGTGAGCACGGCGATCAGCGCCCAGCGTTCGCCGATCGGCAGCACGATCATGCGGCGCAGCCACACCGTCCAGCCGACGCCGTCGAGTTTCCGGGAGAGCACCGCGGTGCCGTTCCCGGTGTCCTGGCTGGTCTCGGCGAAGGCGAAGTCCACGACGTGGCGGCAGGTCTGCAGCACCATGGCGCCGAGCGCCAGCGCCCAGACGTCGTCGCCGCCGCGGGCCGCGCCGAGCGCGAGGCCCGCGTAGTAGGCGTACTCCTTGGCGCGGTCGAAGGTGGCGTCCAGCCAGGCGCCGAGCGTGGAGTACTGCAGCGAGTAACGGGCCAGCTGGCCGTCGGTGCAGTCCAGGACGAACGAGGCCAGCAGCAGCACGCCGGCGGCGACGAAGCCCGGCCGGGTCCCGGTGGCCGCGCAGCCGGCCGCGATCAGGGCCACCAGCAGCGAGGCGGTGGTCACCTGATTCGGGGTGAGCCCGCGGCGGGCGCACCAGCGCGCGAGGTAGCGCGAGTAGGGGCTGATGAAGAACGTGGTGAAGAAGCCGTCGCGGGACTTCACGGCGCCGCGCAGCCGTACCGCCTCGTCGTCGACGGCGGCGACCGCCGCCTCCGCGCCCGCACGCCCGGTGGCGTCGGCCGGGACGGTCGCGACGAGGACGCCGAGCTCGGGACGGTGGACGGTCAGGCCGTCCTTCTCCATCCGCCCGGCGAGGCGGTCGGCGAGGGTCTCCCCCTCGCCCTCCGCCCCGGTCTCCGCGACGGCCCGCACCAGGGCGGCGCGGGCGTCGGGGCGCACCGAGACGGCGCCGGGCACGGCGGAGGCCTCGAAGCGGGGGTCGGTCAGCCCGAGGCGCAGTGCGTGCACGTGCCCGACGAAGCGCGGGTCGACAACGGCGACGCGCTCGGACGCGGGGACGGCCTGGAGGCGGGCGGCGAGCGAGGCGGCGTCCTCCGCGGTGACGACCTCGAAGCCGAGGTTCCGCAGGTCGCCCCCGATCGGCGACATCGCGACCGGCGGACCGGTGAGGATGGCGGTCGACAGAAGGACTCATCTCCCTGGGCTTGCGGGTGTGCTCGGCGCCTTCCGCGGGCGCCGCCGCACAGGGTGCGACGCGCCGAGCGGGGCCGTGTCGGCAGAGGCTATCGGATTCCCGGAAGGCTCCGTTCACCGGCCGTTTCCCTTGCGGTGGGCCGCACGGCGTGATCATCATCGTCGAACACGCGGGCGCCGACAACGCCCGGTGCGTCCCGTGGGACGGAGATCACGGTGGCCACCGGCGTGCGCGGGCTCCCGGCGGGCCCGGCCCTCGCGAGCGGAACGCCGGTGCGCGCGGTCCGGTCGACGGCCACGACCCCGCTCACGGCCACGGCCCGGAGCCGGCGTACGGAACCCGTACGTGTGGCGCCCGGTGCCCCGTGAGCCGGGCCCTCGGCGGTGGCCCCGAGGGGAGAGGCCGGCGCTCACCCGCTCCCGCGCCGAGCCACTAGGGTGGCGCCATGACTTGGTTGATCACCGGCGGGGCCGGCTTCATCGGATCTCACGTGGTGCGGGCGATGAGTCGTGCGGGCGAGCACGTGGTCGTGCTCGACGACGGCTCGGCCGGTGTGCCGACCAGGGTGCCCGCGGACGTCCCGGTGGTGACCGGCTCCGTGCTGGACCGCGCCGTGCTGGACCGCGCGATCGCCGGGCACGGCGTCACGGGTGTGGTGCACCTGGCCGCCAGGAAGCAGGTCGGTGAGTCGGTGGAGCAGCCGCTGCGCTACTACCGGGAGAACCTCGGCGGCCTCGGGACGCTGCTGGAGGCGGTGGCGGACGCCGGCATCGGCCGCTTCGTCTTCTCCTCCTCCGCCGCCGTGTACGGCCTGCCCGACGTGCCGCTGGTGACCGAGTCCACGCCGTGCCTGCCGCTGAGCCCGTACGGCGAGACCAAGCTGGCCGGCGAGTGGCTGGTCCGGGCGGCCGGCCGGGCGCACGGGATCTCCACCGCCTGTCTGCGCTACTTCAACGTCGCGGGGGCGGCCGAGCCCCGGCTGGCCGACACCGGGGTGTTCAACATCGTCCCGATGGTCTTCGACAAGCTGACCCGGGGCGAGGCACCGCAGATCTTCGGGGACGACTACGCCACCCCCGACGGCACGTGCGTGCGTGACTACATCCACGTCGAGGATCTCGCCGACGCCCATCTCGCGGCGGCCCGCTGGGTCGGCGAGCGGGACGGCGGCGACGACCTGACGGTGAACATCGGACGCGGCGAGGGCGTCTCGGTCCGGGAGCTGATCGACATCGTCCTGGAGGTCACCGGCCGCAAGGACGTCGTGCCCCTGGTGCTGCCGCGGCGCGCGGGCGACCCGGCGAGCGTGGTCGCCTCGTCCGAGCTGATCCGCCGGGAGCTGGGCTGGACGGCGACCCGTGGCGTCCGCGAGATGGTCGAGTCCGCGTGGGAGGGCTGGTGCCTGAACCGCCCGGAGGCGCGGGGCGCCTGACCACGGGCGTTCCCCTGCCGTCGCGGTCCGGCACATCACCGCAGGTCACCACGGCTGACAGCGGTGACCGCCGGCGAGTTGCCCACGGACGGTGACCGTTGTTCACTGGGCTCGCCGGTCTCCGCGCGCGGGCTCGCCGTCGCGCTGAGGGCGACGGACGGGAGTGTCGGGCGATGGGCGCAGGACACGCGCACGGCCACGGCCACCCGCACGGGCCGGGGTCCGTACCGACGGGCACGGCGGCCGCCGCCCACCGCGGGCGGCTGCGCATGGCACTCGGCATCACGCTGCTGATCCTGGTGGCGGAGGTCGCGGGTGCCGCGCTCACCGGATCGCTGGCGCTGCTCGCCGACGCCGGGCACATGGCGACGGACTCGGCGGGCCTGGCGATGGCGCTGGTGGCCATCCACTTCGCCAACCGCCCGCCGAGCGAGCGCCGCACCTTCGGGCTGGCGCGGGCCGAGATCCTCTCGGCGGTGGCCAACGCGGTGCTGCTGTTCGGCGTGGGCGCCTTCATCTTCTACGAGGCGGTCCGCCGGCTGATCACGCCCACCGAGGTCGAGGGCGGACTGACCGTCGTCTTCGGTGCGGTCGGCCTGGTGGCGAACTCGGTGTCCCTGCTGCTGCTGATGGCCGGGCAGCGCGAGAGCCTGAACGTCCGGGGCGCGTTCCTGGAGGTCATGGCCGACGCGCTGGGCTCGCTGGCCGTTGTCGTGGCGGCGCTGGTGATCCTGGCCACCGGCTGGCAGCGCGCGGACCCGGTCGCCTCGATCCTGATCGGCCTGATGATCGTCCCGCGGACGTGGAAGCTGCTGCGCGAGGCGATCGACGTCCTGCTGGAGGCCGCGCCCAAGGACGTGGACATGGCCGACGTCCGCGCGCACATCCTCGCGCTGCCCGGCGTGGCCGGGCTGCACGACCTGCACGTGTGGACGATCACCTCGGGGATGCCGGTCCTCTCCGCGCACGTCGTGGTGAGCCGGGACGTCCTGGACGCGGTCGGCCACGAGAAGATGCTGCACGACCTGCAGAGCTGCCTCGGCGTCCACTTCGACGTCGAGCACTGCACCTTCCAGCTGGAGCCGGTGGGACACGCGGAGCACGAGGCGCGGCTGTGCCACTGAGGGCAGGTCGCACCGGTCGACGCAGCGTCACCGGATGGAAACACGCTGCAACCGCACCGTGCGTCCTTGCGTGAGGCAAACTGAGGTCTTGTCGTCGAAGCAAAGGATGGCCATGCCCACGAGCCCCGCCGCCGGCCGGCCCCGCACACCCGCCGCGGACCCCTCCTCCAACGGTGCCCCGGCGCCGATCCTCCTCGAGCTGGTCGACGAGACCGGTGCGACGATCGGCACCGCGGAGAAGCTGTCGGCCCACATGCCGCCGGGGCGGCTCCATAGGGCGTTCTCGGTCTTCCTCTTCGACGGCGAGGGCAGGCTGCTGCTGCAGCGCCGGGCCGCGGGGAAGTACCACTCCCCCGGTGTGTGGTCGAACACCTGCTGCGGCCACCCCTACCCGGGCGAAGCGCCCTTCGTCGCCGCCGCGCGCCGCACCGCCGAGGAGCTCGGCGCGGCGCCCGCGCTGATGCGGGAGGCCGGCACGGTCCGCTACAACCACCCGGACCCGGCGTCGGGCCTGGTCGAGCAGGAGTTCAACCACCTCTTCGTCGGCCTGGTGACCGCGCCCCTGGACCCGGACCCGGAGGAGATCGGCGAGACCGCGTTCGTGGCGCCCGTCGAGCTCGCCGCGCTCCGCGCCGCCGGGCCGTTCTCCGCCTGGTTCCCGACCGTGCTCGATGCCGCGCTGCCCGCGGTCCGCGAGCTGACCGGCGACGCGGGCTGGTAGCCGCGGCCGCAGCGGTCAGTGCACCAGGCCCGGCGGCAGCGGGAGCGCGGCCCAGATGACCTTGCCGCCGGTCGTGGTCTGCTGGACGTCGCACATCCCGCCCGCCTCGGCGGTGACCGTCTTGACCAGCAGCAGGCCGCGCCCGCCGGTGTCGGCGTCGTCGACCTGGAGGGCCTTGGGCCGGTACGGGTGGTTGTCCTCGACGGCCACCCGTACCCAGTCCACGCCCGCGGCGAACTCCACCGCGATCTCCGGCGACAGCAGCGCGGCGTGCCGCACGGCGTTGGTGACCAGCTCGGAGACGATCAGCAGCAGGCCGTGCAGCAGGTCCTCACTGACCGGCACGCCCTGACGGACGACCAGCTCCCGTACCGCGTGCCGGGCCTGCGGGACCGAGGAGTCGAGCGCGGGGGCGGTGAAGCGCCACACGCCTTCGTACGGGCGCGGGACATCCGGCGCCACCGGGGGCACCGGGTCGGGGGGCGGGACGCTCCCGCGTACGTCCATGGCGGTCTTCACCCTCGCATTCGCGCGATGCACCCCGCGGCCCCGCGGGCCGCCCAGGGCGGCGGCGGGGTCCGCCTCACGGATCGAGTGTCGGCAGGCGAGGGGCTCACCCCGAGCCGCTGACCGTAAATCCGCAGCTTTCGACCACGTCCGACCCAAGGCGATCGGACATGTCAGTCCAGTGAGCCCTACTGATCCGGCCTTTCCGCTTCACTGACGCGTCAGCGGGGCGTCCCGGGCATCGGCGACCATTCCGACGATCCGCCGGCCACCGAGACCCGCGCCGAGCAGCCCGAGTCCGTCGAAGAGCAGCGCCAGCGAGAAGAAGGCCCCGATGACGTAGACGCTGCTCTGCGGCCAGTCGGCCAGGACCAGGATCGCCAGCAGGATGCCGATGGCGCCCTGGATGAGCGTCCACACCATGTGCGGCCCGCGCACCACCATCCCGCCGAAGAGGCGGAAGATCCCCCCGGTCAGGAAGAGCAGCGCCGCGAACATGGTGAGGGCGGCCGCGGTCTGCTCGGGGTTGCGGATCACGACGACCCCGGCGGCGATGTAGAGGGCCGCGACGACCAGGGCGAGCCAGAAGAAGTTGGTGTTGCGGTTCTGCACCGCCTGGACCAGGCCGACGACACCGCCGACCAGCAGCAGCCAGCCGAAGAGCAGCATCGAGGTGATGGTCGCGAAGCCCACGTAGAACAGCCCGACCAGGCCGCCCACGACCAGGACCGCGCCGAGGGCGGCGACCCAGCCGAAGCTGCGCTTGATCCCGGCCTCCGGGGGCTCCGGATGCTTCTTGCGTCCCTTGAACGGGGCCATGGCCGCCGCCTCCTTGCGCGCGTCGGGAGCCAGTCGGGAGCTACTGCTCATATACCCGATTTGCCGTGGCACGGACCGGGATAGGATCCCCGTCCGGCGGCCTGCGCCATCTCCGCCGGCCGGGACCACGACGAGATGAGGGATGCGGGCATGTCCGAGCCGTCGGGGCCGGGCCTGGTGGTGCACACGGCGGGCGCCACCGCCACCGTGACGATCAGCAATCCGGCCAAGCGCAACGCGATGACCCTCGCGATGTGGCGGGAACTGCCCCGCCTGCTCGACGGGCTCGCGGCGGACCCGGCCGTGCGCGTCCTGGTGCTGACGGGGGCGGGCGGCACCTTCTGCGCCGGCGCGGACATCTCCGACCTGCGCGACCCGGCGAGCGGTTCCGGCGCGGCGCAGAGCGCGGCCGTGGGAGCGGAGGAGGCGCTCGCGGCGTTCCCGAAGCCCGCACTGGCCGCGATCCGCGGTTTCTGCGTCGGCGGCGGCTGCCAGCTCGCGGCCGCCTGCGACCTGCGGTTCGCCGCGGAGGGCGCGCGCTTCGGGGTCACCCCGGCACGGCTGGGCATCGTCTACCCGGCGTCCTCCACCCGGCGGCTGACGGACCTGGTCGGACCGTCGACGGCGAAGCACCTGCTGTTCTCCGCGGAGCTGATCGACCACGAACGCGCGCTGCGCACCGGGCTGGTGGACGAGGTGCTGGCGGAGGACGCGCTCGACAAGCGGGTCGAGGAGTTCGCCGGGGTGCTGGCCTCCCGGTCGCTGCTGACGCAGGCGGCGGCCAAGGAGTTCACCGCGCCCGGCCCCGACCCGGCGCGGGTCGGGTACTGGGCCCGCCAGGCGGAGGGCAGCGCCGAGACGGCGGAGGGCGTCGCCGCGTTCCTGGAGGGCCGCGAGCCCCGCTTCACATGGACGACGGGACGCTAGGCCACGTCGTCACCTGCCCACCCCCGCGTTGTCGAATCGTCCGAGTGTCCCAGAAGCGGATGACTCTCACCCTTGCGAGGCACCGCGCCGGGGCATCTCCCGGCGCCGGCTGGGGGAGCTCATCCGGCGACAGGCCCGACCAGGTCCGCCAGGTGCGGTGGCAGCGGCACGCCGTCGCGCAGGGCGGGGTCGGGGACGGGGGTGCCCCACGCGGTGGTGAGCGGCAGGACGCCCGCCCACACGGGCAGCGCGGCGTCGGGCCCGTTGCCGTCGTCGGGCGGGCCGGAGCGGAGCTTGACCGAGGCCTCGTCGGTGGCCAGCGCGAGCAGCGTCGTCGCGGCGAGTTCGCGACGGTCCGGCCGGCGGGCGTGGTCCCACTGCCCCGGGACGCACTGTTCGCTCAGCACGCGCAGGCCGTGCAGCTTCTCCTCGGGATCGGTCACGGTGCGGGGCGTCCCGAGGACCATCGCGCTGCGGTAGTTGACGCCGTGCTCGAAGACGGAACGGGCCAGGACCAGGCCGTCCACATGGGTCACCGTGACGCACACCGGGGCGCCCGGGGCCGGGCGCAGGCTGCGGCTCGCCACGGAACCGTGCAGGTAGAGGGTGCCTGCGGCGGTGTCGTAGCCGTACGCGGTGGGCACGGCCATCGGCGTGCCGCCGACGAGGACGGCGAGGTGGCACACGAAGCCCGCGCCCAGCACGGCGTCCAGGTCGTCGCGGGAGACACTGCCCTGCTCACGGAGACGGCGGTGGCGGGTGCGCTCGGTCACGGGGAGGGTGCGGCCGGGGGCTGGCACGAGCTGGGCCTCCGAGGAATCGCGGCTACTGGGCGCCGAGACTAGCCAGATCAGCGGCCGGCCGCCATACATTCCGCGAAATCGGTGGCTCTGGCCGTTCGCACGACGGAATCGGTGTTTCGGCGGTGCAGGCCTCGGCGACATGCCGACCGGTCGGTAACCTGCTGCCATGACCGCCACCGTCCCCGTTCCCGCGCTGGAACCGCGCGCGGGCCGGCGCTGCCACAACGCCCTCAACCCCCTGCACTCGGTCGTGTACTTCTCACCCGAGTACGGCCACGAACTCACAGCACTCGGCCTGGAGCGCGGCGCCATGGCCTACTTCGCCGGGCGGGCCGCCCCGCTGGGCGCCGTCGCGGCGGGGACGGTCACCGCCACCTTCTACAACTTCAACCACGCGATCATCGCCCCGGTCATCCCGCGCGCCTGGGACATCGCGAGCCCGGAAGCCGTGGTCGAGACCCGGCTGCGTGTCGCCGACGCCGTACTGACGCGGCTGCTGGGCCCGGAGGTCATCGCCTCCGCCGACCTCGCCGACGCCGCGTGCCTGGCACTGCGCGCCGCCGAGGCCTGCACCCGCGAGGCCAGGCCCCTCTACGCCGCCAACGCGGACCTGCCGGTGCCGGAGCGGCCCCACCTCGCGCTCTGGCACGCGGCCACCCTGCTGCGCGAGCACCGGGGCGACGGTCATCTCGCGGCCCTCGCCGCGGCGGGCCTGGGCGGACTGGAGGCCCTGGTGACGCACACCGCCACCGGCAAGGGCTTCACCCCGGGCTTCGTGCAGCGCAGCCGCGGCTGGTCCGCCCAGGACTGGACCTCGGCCCAGGACCGGCTCCGGGAGCGCGGCCTGCTCGACGCAGCGGGCGACCTCACCGACCGCGGCGTCGAACTGCGCCGCGAGATCGAGGGCGTGACCGACCGCCTCGACCGCGCCCCCTACGAGCACCTCGGCGCCGCCGCCGTCGACCGCCTCACCACACTCGCGGGTGCCCTCACCCACCGCGTCCTGGGCAACGGCGGCTTCCCGCTGGAACACTTCGGCAAGAACTGAGGCGGTGGCGCCGGCCGCCACGTGCCCCGAGCCCGGTGGCCGGGGCGGACATGGGCGATGACGCGGTCCATCGGGAGCGCGGCAGGACACGCGACGAGGACGACGGCAGCCCCGGTGGCGTTGCCGCTCCCCTGCCGAGCGCTGCCGACCGCCCGGGCGACCTCGGCGACAGCGCCGTGCGGGGCGTGCCTGGCCCCCGTCGCCTGCACGGGAGAGCCCTGGAGACCACGCTGCGGTCGGGTTCGTCGCGCGGCGGGCCCCCGCAGGCGGCACCGGGTCAGGGGGCGGGGGCGGCCGGGGCGGGGGCGGCGGGGGCGGGGGCGGCGGGTTCGCCGCGGGTGACCTCGCGGGCGGAGCGGTCCGCCGCGCGCTTCTCGCCGCGGGCGGCGCCGATGCCCGCGACCACGACCAGGGCCGTCCCCACCGCCTGAAGGGCGGTCGGGACCTGGGAGACCAGCACCAGCGCCGCGAGCAGGCTGACCGCGGGTTCCATGCCCGCGAGCGTGCCGTAGGCGGTCTTGCCGATCCGCTGGAGGGCCTTCATCTCCAGCAGGAAGGGCACCAGCGGCATCAGGACGGCGATGCCCGCGACCGCCGCGACGACCGCCCATGTGGCGCCCGAGACCACGCCCGGAACCCCGAAGGGCGCGGTGAAGACCGTGGCCACGCCGAGGGAGACGGCGAGGCCGTGCTGCGCCGGGAAACGGCTGCCGACGTGCTGGGTGCCGATCACGTACAGCGCCCAGCACGCGCCGGAGGCCACCCCGAACAGGACGCCCGCCAGGTCGGCGCCGCCCTGCCACGGGGAGGTGAGGCACAGGACGCCCGCCGCCGCGAGCACCAGCCAGGCGAGTTCGCGGCGCTGCCGCAGGGAGGCGACGGCGACGGCGAGCGGCCCGAGGAACTCGAGCGCGGTCGCGGTGCCCAGCGGGATCCGAGCGGCGGCCTCCGAGAAGAGCAGCATCATGGCACCGCTGACCGCGCCGAGCAGGACGACCGCCGCCAGGTCACGGCGCGGGGCGGCGCGCAGCGCGGGCCACAGCGAACGGCCGGTGAAGGCGAGCAGCAGCAGCGCGGCGAAACCGACGCGCAGCCAGGTGGTGCCGGCCGGGCCGATGTCGTCGAAGAGTTCCGTCGTCAGGGCACTGCCGGTGTGGAGCACCGTCATCGCGGCCAGGATCAGCACGGCACCAGGTATGCGGTGGGTCGTAAAAGTATGCGGCTCGGACACGGGACCCATTGGACACGGAGTCCGTTGTTTCTGTCCACGAGTCATTGGCGGACGCATTGTTTACGATCGGTGGATGATCGACGCGTCCGACCAGCTGCCCGACCTCGGCCGCCTGCGCCTGCTGGTCGAGCTGAGCCGCCTGGGCACCATGGCCGCCGTCGCCGAGCGCACCGGGTACGGCACCTCGGCGGTCTCCAAGCACCTCGCCGTCCTGGAACAGGAGGTCGGCACACGGCTGCTCACCCCGGTCGGCCGCCGGGTGCGGCTCACACCGGCGGGCGAGCGCCTGGTCGCACACGCCGTGGGGATCCTCGCGGCGGTCGAGGAGGCCCGGGCCGAGCTGCGCGGGGCGTCCGGCCCTGCCGGCCGGGTGCGGCTGGCGAGCTTCGTCAGCGCGGTCGAGCCCACGGTCGTGCCCGCGCTCGGCCGGCTCCGCGCCGAGCACCCGCGCGTCGAGGTGCAGCTGTACGAGCACGAGCCGGAGCAGACCCTCGCGCTGCTGCTGTCCGGGGACGTCGACCTCGGCATCGTCTACGACTACAGCCTGGTGCCGCGCCCGGTGCCGGACGGCCTCAGCGCCCGGCAGTTCGCCACGCAACCGATGGTGCTCCTGCTGCCGGCCGGGCACCCCAGCGCCCCGGGGCCGGACGGGCCGGTGCCGCTGTCCGGGCTGAGCAGGCTGTCCGGCGCGGGGTGGATCACCAATTCGCGCGGCAGCGACGACGACGAACTGGTGCAGCGGGTGTGCGCGATGGCCGGCTTCACCCCGCGGATCGTGCACCGGGTCGACAGCCTGCACCTGGTGAACCTGCTCACCGGGGCGGGGCTCGGTGTGGCGCTGCTCGCCGAGTCAGGGGTCGAGCGGCAGCGCGAGGACGTGGTGACCCGTCCGCTGGACCCTCTGGTCGGCACGCGGCGGCACTTCCTCGTGGCGCGCGCCGGTCAGTGGTCGTGGCCGCCGATCGCGACGGTCGCCCGGCTGCTCACGGGGTGAGCGGGCCGGGCGACCGGAATGGGCGAGGTCAGCGGGTCAGCGGGTCAGCGGGTCAGCGGGTCAGCGGGTCAGCGGGTCAGCGGGTCAGCGGACGACCCTGACGGGTTCCTCGCCGGTTCCGCCGACGCCGGACGTGTCCTTCCGGGACGTGCCGTGCGCGCACGGCATCGCCGGGTGCCGGCCCAGCAGCACGACGCCCACGGCGATCGCGGCGAGCCCCGCCGCCTCCCAGGCCAGCGCGCCGGGCGTGACGCGTACCCGGTCGCCGAGGAAGCCGACGCCGCAGGCGATCCCGGCCAGCGGCTGGGCGGCGGTCAGCGCGGGCAGCGACATGCGCAGCGGGGCCGTCTCGAAGGCGCTCTGCACGAGCATCAGCCCGGTCAGGCCCATCACGACGACCGCGTACGGCTGCCAGTGCACGAACAGTGAGCCGACGCCCTCGTCCTGGGCGACCTGACCGGAGATCCGGGTCAGGGCGTCCTGGAGGCCGTAGAGCAGGCCCGCGGCCAGCGCCAGCACCGCTGCCTCGGGCGACGGCCGCAGCCGCCTGGCGCAGGCCACCAGGAGCAGCGCCAGGCCGACGACGACGCCGACCACCAGCCAGTGGCGCAGCGCCCCGGCGAGCGGACCGCCGCCGGAGGGGCGGCCGGCCACGATGAAGGCCGTGACGCCGAGCGCCAGCAGCGCCACGCCCGACCACCCGTGCCACCCGAGTCTCTGACCGGTGAGGCGGCGCGAGAGCGCCATCGCGAAGAGCAGGTTGGTCGCGGTCAGCGGCTCGACGAGGGAGACCTCGCCCTTGGTGAGCGCGAGGGCGCTGAGCAGCATGCCGCAGATCATCAGGAAGACGCCGAGCAGCCACTGCGGCATCCGCATGAGGTCCAGCAGCAGTCTGAAGGAGAGGAAGTCGGACAGCGGAGCGCGCTGGGCGGCCAGCTGCTGGAGTACGAAGCCGAGCCCCAGACAGCAAGCAGCCCCCACCCCGAGCAGGAATACGGCCACCTCGTCAACCTCCCGGTGTCGCCGACTGGCCCGACCTTAGCCCCTCACCCGTCTTGATCGCGACGATTGTCCGCCCTTGACTCCCGGCGCTCCCGGCCTCCGGCCGCGGCGGTCGCGACGGGGTGCGGTGCGCCGCGCCCGCCCCGCGCGGGTACGGGCAGGCCGGCCACGATGCCGCGGATGAAGTGCAACTCGGCGACGACGTCGGCGATGGTCTCGCACTCGGGGGCCACGGGGAGCGCCGGGGGACCCGTGACGGGGGCCCGGCCGTCCAGGGTGTCGGCCACCGCCGTGAGCGCGGCGACCACCTGAGCTCCCTCGCGGGCCGAGGGGCGCGGGGCGCCTTGCTCCATCCGGAGGACGCAGGCGGTGGTCGCGTCGACGATCCGCTCGGAGGCGGCGACCACCCGGAACCAGTCGCCGTTGCCGCCGTGCCGGGAGGGCAGCTCGGCGGCGAGGGTCTCGGCGGCGACACGGGCCTGCCCGAGTGCGCTGTAGGCCGCCCGGCGGAGCACCCTGCGTTCCTCGGGGCGCTCGCCGGCGGGCGCGGTCAGGACGTGGTCGAGGTAGTCCCGCGTGCGCCGCTGGGCCACGGCCAGCAGGTGGCCGACCCGTGCCGTGGGGTCGGTGAGCCGTGGGAGGTGGCCCACGACGACGACGATCGCGCAGGCGATCGCGGTGTCCAGGAGCCGGGACAGGGCCGCCTGGGTGTCGCCGCCGGCCCAGACGAACGCCAGCACCATGATCGTGACGGCGGTGGTCTGCAGTGCGAAGTGGCGGGCCGCGAACGGGAGGAGCGCCCCCGCCACGGAGGCGCAGACCGCGGTCCACCAGATCCCGCCGCCCAGGGGCGCGGCGAGCGCCGCGAAGACCAGTACGCCGAGCGCCGTGCCGAGGAAGCGGTTGACGACCCGGGAGAACAGCGGGCCGATGTCGGGCTTCACCAGGAACGCGGCCGTGAGCGGCAGCCAGTACCAGTGGTCCGCGCGCAGGGCCAGGGCCACGGCCGCACTGGCGGTAACGCAGACCGCGACCTTGAGTCCGTACTCGCGGCCCACGGGTCCGAGCACGCGGCGCCGCAGCATCGGCACCGACCCGCGGGCGGGGAGCGGGGCGGCGTCCTCGGGGCGGTCCGTGTCGGGCACCGTGCGGGCGAAGACGGCGGAGGCGTGCAGCATCATGGCGTCGAACGCGGCGCGGCCCGGGGTGGCCGTCCCGCGCGCCGGCAGCGGACCGGGCGGCGCTCCGGTCCGCAGGGCCCCGGCGAGCCGCCGCGGACCGTCGCCGGTGCCGGGCGGCAGCGGCCGGGCCTCCCACAGCAGGGCCGCGGCGGCGTCCGTCAGCTCGGTGGCCACGCCGAAGCGCTCCGCGAGCAGCAACTCCTCGGGGCTCGCGGACACACCCAGCACCCGCCGGCTGAGCCGGCGCAACCGGACGGCCTCGTCGCCGCGGTCCAGGGCGGCGCTGAGCCGCCGCCGCGCAGCCTCGGCGCCGGGGCCGCCGACGGAGTCGAGGGCGTCCGCGAGGGCGTCGAAGATCCGGGCCAGCGAGGCGCGCTCGCCGTCCAGCGCGCCGCCCGCCGGACGCGGCGGGCGCAGGACGAGCCGCAGCAGGAGCAGCCAGCCCGACCCGGCGAGGAAGCACAGCGCCTTGTAGCCGGGTCCGCCGGGCAACGGCAGTCCCATCCCGATCACGGTGGCGGCCAGCCCCTGCATGGCGGCCCGCGAACAGACCGGGCCGACCACGCTGACCGCGCCCGACGCCGCCCCCGCCGCGAACAGCACCGGCAGCACCCACCAGCCGGTCAGGGCGTTCTGCGTCACGGCACCCACCAGCACGCCGAGCGTGGCGACAAGCGCGGGCAGCCCGATGTGGACGACGCCCGTCCTGCGGGTGCCGGGGAGGTCGTTGAAGCCCGCGAACAGCGCGCCGAGCCCGGCCAGCACCCCGATCTCGACGCGTCCCAGCCCGATCCCCAACGCGAGCAGCGGCCCCGCCGCCAGTGCCCCGCGCAGCACGGCCGGCCACGGCACCGGCCCCCGCTGCCAGCGCAGCGGATGGGCCAGCCAGGACGGCAGGGCGACGGTTCGGCGGCCGGGGCCACGGAGCAGCACGGGCATCCTCACGGGACGAGAACGATCTCGACGTCGGGAAAAGACGCAGGCCAACGGGGTGTCGGGCCGTCGCCTCCCCCTACTCACCCTATCGGCCGAGTGCGTCCCGGTACGGCCCTGGGCCCTGGCGTCCCATGCCCTCCCCTGGCCTCGAACACTCCGGCCCCGGGGCGCGGCCCGGGGCCGACGACGACTCCCCGCGCTGCGCTGCACCGTCGCGCGGGGACACCTCCCGGCAGTGCCCGCGAGGATCGCCGGGCCGGGCTTCCGGGTGACGGGGGCGCGCCCCCTCGCCTAGTACCGCGTGACCGACGTCGGGCCCGACTCCGTGCCGATCACGATGTGGGGGTGGCGGCCGGGGTCGGCCCAGGCCAGGACGCGGCGCATGGCGTCCGCCGGGACCGAGACGCAACCCGCCGTGGCGGATCGGCCGTTCACGTGGAGGAAGATACCGGCGCCGCGTTCGCGGACCGGCTCGCGGTAGTTGAAGCCGATGACCAGGGCGTGCGCGTACTGCCGGCCGAAGTCGGCGAGGTGCTCGGACTCCTCGGGGGCGCAGTCCTCGGGCAGGGGTTCGACCCAGCGGTTGTAGGAGTCCGAGGCGTTGTCCTGGCACCACCAGGAGTCCTCGGTGACCGGCAGGTACCGCGTGGTCGTCCCGGAGGGCGGCGGCTCGGTGCCGAATGCGAACGGGAGGTCGTACAGCCCCGTCGGGGTGGTCGAGGTGTCCTGCACCCGCGTCCGGCCCTCGACGAGGCCGCCCCCGCCGAAGCGGGCGGGTGCGGAACCCGCGGCGACCCAGCGGCCGTCGCGGCGGTCCCACCAGGTCAGCGTCCCGGTGGTGGCCTCCGGGGAGGCGGCGACCGCGGTGATCAGCTGGGTGCCGCCGCCGGTGTCCGCCATGCGGTCGGGCAGCGCGGACGGCGCCCAGGGGGCCGCGGCCGCCGTGCCGGCCACGACGGCCGGCACGGCGAGGCGGGTCAGAGCCGCGCGCAGGCTCAAGCGGGGAGCTGCGCCTCGATGGCGGCGACGATCTCGTCCGCCTCGGGCTCGGTACGGGGGCGGAACCGGCCGGCGACCCGGCCGTCGGCGCCGACGAGGAACTTCTCGAAGTTCCACTGGACGTCGCCCGCCTGGCCCTCGGCGTCGGCGGTCTCGGTCAGCGCCGCGTACAGCGGGTGCCGCTGGTCACCGTTGACGTCGGACTTCTCGTAGAGCGGGAAGCTCACGCCGTAGGTCGCGGAGCAGAAGGTCGCGATCTCCTCGGCCGTGCCCGGCTCCTGGCCCGCGAACTGGTTGCTGGGGAAGCCCAGGACGGTGAACCCGCGGTCGGCATACCGCTTCTGCAGCCGCTCCAGGCCCTCGTACTGCGGGGTCAGACCGCACTTGGAGGCCACGTTGACGATCAGCAGGGCCTTGCCCCGGTGGTCGCCGAGGGAGGCGGGCTCACCGGTGAGGGTGCGCAGCGGGATGTCGTAGATGCTCACGTGGGTATCTCCTCGTTTCGGGGCGGCGCGGACTGACCACAGGTCGTCCATTCAACCCCGGTCACGGTGCCGATCTTCCCATGGGAGGGGGTTCCGGGCGCGGCCGCGGGCCCGGCGTCAGTGCTCGGTGACGCGCCCGGAGTCGACGCGGATGCGGCGGGTGGTGCGGACGGCCTCCAGCATGCGGCGGTCGTGGGTGACCAGCAGCAGGGTGCCGTCGTAGGAGTCGAGGGCGGACTCGAGCTGTTCGATGGCGGGCAGGTCGAGGTGGTTGGTGGGCTCGTCGAGGACGAGGAGGTTCACGCCGCGGCCCTGCAGGAGGGCGAGGGCGGCCCGGGTGCGCTCGCCCGGCGAGAGGGTAGCGGCGGGGCGCAGGACGTGGGCGGCCTTGAGGCCGAACTTGGCCAGCAGGGTACGGACGTCGGCGGGGGAGGTGTCCGGGACCTCGGCGCCGAAGGCGTCCAGCAGCGACTCGCCGCCGAGGAACAGCTTGCGGGCCTGGTCGACCTCGCCGACGACGACGCCGGGGCCGAGGTGGGACGCGCCCGCGTCGAGGGGCACCCGGCCCAGGAGCGCGGCCAGGAGGGTCGACTTGCCGGAACCGTTGGCGCCGGTGATGGCGACCCGGTCGGCCCAGTCGATCTGCAGGTCGACCGGTCCGAGGGTGAACTCCGGGCCGCGGCGGACCTCCGCCCCGCGCAGCGTGGCGACGACCGCGCCCGCACGGGGCGCGGCGGCGATCTCCATGCGCAGCTCCCACTCCTTGCGGGGCTCCTCGACGACGTCGAGGCGTTCGATCATGCGCTGGGTCTGCCGGGCCTTGGCGGCCTGCTTCTCGGTGGACTCGGCGCGCAGCTTGCGGCCGATCTTGTCGTTGTCGGTCGCCTTGCGGCGGGCGTTGCGGACGCCGTGCTCCATCCAGTTGCGCTGCATGCGGGCGCGCGACTCGAGGCCGGCCCTGGTGTCGGCGTACTCCTCGTACGCCTCGCGGGCGTGCCGGCGGGCGGTCTCGCGCTCCTCCAGGTAGGAGGCGTAGCCGCCGCCGTAGGTGTTGACCTGCTGCTGGGCCAGGTCGAGTTCGACGACGCGGTTGACGGTGCGGATCAGGAACTCGCGGTCGTGGCTGACCAGGACGGTGCCCGCCTTGAGGCCCCTGACGAAGGTCTCCAGGCGTTCCAGGCCGTCCAGGTCGAGGTCGTTGGTGGGCTCGTCCAGGAGGAAGACGTCGTAGCGGCTCAGCAGCAGGGACGCCAGACCGGCGCGGGCGGCCTGCCCGCCGGAGAGCGCCATCATGGGCATGTCGAGACCGACGCCGAGGCCGAGCGCCTCGCCCACCTCCTCGGCCCGCTCGTCGAGGTCCGCGCCGCCGAGGGCGAGCCAGCGCTCCAGGCCGTCGTTGTAGGCGTCGTCCGCGCCGGGCGTCCCGTCGACCAGCGCCTGGGTGGCGGTGTCGAGCGCGGCCTGGGCGGCGGCCACTCCGGTGCGCCGGGCGAGGAAGGCCCGTACGGTCTCGTCCGGGCGGCGTTCGGGCTCCTGCGGGAGGTGGCCGACGGTCGCGGTGGGCGGGCTGAGCCGCAGCTCCCCCTGCTCGGGAGCGCTCAGGCCCGCGAGCATGCGCAGCAGCGTCGACTTCCCGGCACCGTTGGCCCCGACCAGACCGACGACGTCGCCGGGGGCGACGACGAGGTCGAGGCCGGAGAACAGAACACGGTCCCCGTGGCCGGCGGCAAGATCCTTGACGACAAGAGTGGCACTCATCAGGCTGCCGATGCTATCGCCCCGGCGGACCGCGTCCCGCAGCCCGGCGGCGGCGCCCGGGACGGCCGCCGGCCGTCCCCGACCCAGGGAGGGAACGTCCCATGCCGAGCAAGAAGGTCCTCGTCCGCCGTCCGGGTCCGCGCCTCGCCGAGGGGCTGGTCACCCACCTCGAGCGCTCCCCCGTCGACGCCGGGCTCGCAGCGCGTCAGTGGGAGGGGTACGTGGCGGCGCTGCGCGCCCACGGCTGGGAGACGGTGGAGGTGCCGGCGGCGGACGACTGCCCGGACGCGGTCTTCGTGGAGGACGCGGTGGTCGTCTTCCGCAACGTCGCGCTGCTCGCCCGGTCCGGTGCCGTGTCCCGGCGTCCGGAGACGGCCGGGGCCGAGGAGGCGGTCACCGCGCTGGGGCTCTCGGTCAACCGGGTGCGCGAACCGGGCACATTGGACGGCGGGGACGTCCTCAAGGCGGGGGACACCGTCTACGTGGGCCGGGGCGGGCGGACCGACGCCGAGGGGGTGCGGCAGTTGCGGTCGGCGTTCGAGCCGCTGGGGGCACGGGTGGTCGCCGTGCCCGTCACCAAGGTGCTGCACCTGAAGTCGGCGGTGACTGCGCTGCCCGACGGCACGGTCATCGGGTATCCGCCGCTGGTTGACGAACCGTCGGTCTTTGCGCGGTTCCTGCCGGTGCCGGAGGAGCAGGGCGCTCATGTGGTGCTGCTCGGAGGCGGCCGGCTGCTGATGGCGGCGAGCGCGCCGCGCAGCGCGGAACTCCTGGGCGACCTGGGATATGAGCCCGTTTTGGTGGACATCGGCGAGTTCGAGAAGCTCGAGGGATGTGTGACCTGCCTGTCCGTTCGCCTGCGGGAGCTGTACGCCTGACGGCGGGTTGCCTTTTGAGTGTCACCTAACCTACGGTTTCGTAACTTACGATTCCGTAGGCACCCTCAGCGATCCCCCAGGAGCCCAGCGTGACCATTGCCCCGTCCCAGAGCACAGGATCGGAAGCATGGAGCGACACCAGGCTGCTGTACGCCTTGGAAGAGGTCGTCGAGACCGAGATCAACCGTCACCTGACGGCGGCCAAGGAGTGGATGCCCCACGAGTACGTGCCGTGGAGCCAGGGCCGTGACTTCGACGGGGTGATGGGCGGCGAGGCCTGGGCGCCCGAGCAGTCGAAGGTCACCGAGATCGGCCGGATATCGCTGGTGCTCAACCTGCTCACGGAGGACAACCTCCCCAGCTACCACCACGAGATCGCCACCCTCTTCGGCCGGGACGGCGCCTGGGGCACCTGGGTCCACCGCTGGACCGCGGAGGAGGGCCGGCACGCCATCGTCATGCGCGACTACCTGCTCACCACGCGGGCCGTCGACCCGGTGGAGCTGGAACGGCTGCGCATGCGGCACATGTCGGACGGCTTCGAGTCCGACAACGGGCACAGCATGCTGCACTCGGTGGCGTACGTCGCCTTCCAGGAACTGGCCACCCGCATCTCGCACCGCAACACCGGCCGCGAGTCGGGCGACCCGTTGTGCGAGCGCATGCTGGCGCGCATCGCGACCGACGAGAACCTGCACATGGTCTTCTACCGCAATCTGCTGGCGGCGGCGCTGCAGATGGCGCCGGACCAGACGATGCAGGCGATCCGTGACGTGGTCGTCGGCTTCCGGATGCCGGGACACGGGATGCCCGGCTTCGAGCGCTCCGCGGCCCGGATCGCCATCGGCGGCATCTACAACCTCCGCATCCACCACGACGACGTGCTCCAGCCCGTGCTGCGGCACCTGAAGGTGCTGGAGACCTCGGGGCTCGGTCCCGAGGGCCTGAAGGCGCAGGAGGAACTGGGCTTCTTCATGGGCGAGCTCGACAGCCAGGCCCGCAAGTTCGAGGAGCGCAGGGACGCCCTGCTGGCCCGGCGGGCCGCGCGAGCCTGACGCACCCGTTCCCCGCGGTGGGGCGCCTCCAGGGAGGCGCCCCATCGTCGCGGGCCGGTCAGCCCGCCAGCGCGGCGACCTCGCCCACCATCCAGACCAGGCGCTCACCGTGGTGCTCGAACTCGTACCGCCTGGCCATGCCCATCCGCAGGTAGAAGCCCTCCGCGCGCGGCTCCGCACCGACCCCGGGCAGACGCGCGTCCAGCGCGACCGCCCGCCGCACCAAGTGGCCCCACAGCAGGCGCCCGACCCCGGCTCCGATGAACGGGCGGTCGACGAACAGCAGCCCGATCCCCAGATAGTCCTGGTGCTCGTTGAGGGTGTAGAGGCCGACGGGCACGCCGTCCTTCTCCGCGACGGTGGCGTGCCGGAAGTCGATGTCCGCCACCGTGAGCTTCGGCGTCACATCGGGGACGTCCGCCACGCGGCCGTCCACCCAGTGCGACTTCGACCGCAGGACCAGCGCGTCCAGGAACGGCAGTTCCTCCGGGCGGGCCGGGCGGATCACGACACCTTCCATCCCACGAGGGTGGCAGCGCGCGGGCCGCGGCGTCACCGGTTCCCCCGCTCCATGTGCGCGGCGGTCGACGGCAGTGCCTAGCCGTGCGGGGGACCGAGGATCCAGGCGGCGGCGGAGAGCGTCGCCATCGAGAGCAGCGTGGAGAGCATGACCGCGTCGCGCGCGAGGGCCGTGCTCAGGTCGTACTGACGGGCGTAGACGAAGACGTTCTGGGCGCTCGGCAGCGCGGAGAGGATCACCACCGCGAAGAGCTGATGCGCCGGAAGGTGCAGGACGAGGCTGCCGACCGCGAACGCGGCCAGGGGCTGGACGAGGGTCTTGATGAGGACGGTGGCACCGACCTCCGCCCGGAACGCGGTGCCGGTGGCGGGCGGGCGGGCGGCCGTGCAGCGACATGCCGAGGGTGATCAAGGCGGTCGGCACACCGGCGCCGCCGAGCAGCCCGACCGAGTGACCGAGCGCGGCGGGCAGCCGCCAGCCGGCCGCGGAAACGACGCAGCCGAGGGCGGCCCCCAGGATGACGGGGGTCCGCAGCGGCACCAGGAGCAGCCGGGCGAGCCCGGCACCTCCCCGCCTCCGCCCGGCGGCACCACCGGTGCCCGCGTCGAGGACGGTGAGGATCACCGGGGTGACCAGCAGCACCTGGAACAGCAGCACCGGGGCGACGAAGGAGGCGTCCCCGAGGATCTGCACCGCGACCGGGATGCCCAGATTGGCGGAGTTGACGTATCCGGCCGCCATGCCGCCGATCGCCTGGTCCGGCAGACTCCGTCCGAAGAGCCACCGGCTGAGGGCGAACCCGAGCAGGCAGGCCAGGACCGTACCGGCCGCGAAGGCGATCACGGACGTGTTGCCGAAGGCGTCCAGGGGTGTTCCGGCGACCATGGTGAACAGGGCGGCCGGCATCGCGACGTGGAAGACGAACCGTCCGAGCACGGACTCCGCCTGCGGTCCCAGCAGTCCGGTACGGCCGACCACGTAACCCGCCGCACTGAGTGCCCATATGGGGACGAAACCGGCGAGCAGCGGTGGCAGGGCGTGCATGGAACCTCGGGTTGTCCGGTGGGCCGTCGGGCGCGGTCCCGGGGTCTCCGGGGCGGCCCGGAGCAGTCAACCAGGAGGTGACCGCCCCGCCGCGCGGGGCCCGTGCGAAAAATCATGCAAGCACGCTTGATTGTTTCCGGTCGCGGTGCCAGCCTGTGACGCGCACGGCTTCGCTGACGCTGCGTCATTCAGGGGGACCCTTGTCCGACCCCACACCCGTACTGGACGACCTCCGGGACGAGAGCGAGGGCCTGGACGCCCTGGTCGCCCCGCTGCCGGAGGACGCCTGGGCGGCACCGACGCCCGCCCCCGGCTGGACGGTGGCCCACCAGATCGCCCATCTGGCCTGGACCGACCGGCAGTCCGTGCTGGCGGTCACCGACCCGGAGGGCTTCGGCTCCGTGGTGGAGAAGGCCGCCGCCGCGATCGGCACCTTCGTCGACGACGGCGCCGAGGAGGGCGCGGCGCTCCCGCCCGCCGAACTCCTCGCGCACTGGCGTTCGGGGCGGGCGGAACTGCAGGCCGCGCTGCGGGCGCAGCCGCCCGGGACGCGCTTCCCCTGGTTCGGGCCGCCGATGAGCGCCGCGTCCATGGCCTCGGCCCGGCTCATGGAGAGCTGGGCGCACGGCGAGGACGTCGCGGACGCCCTCGGCGTTCGGCGGGCGCCGACCGCGCGGCTGCGGCACGTGGCGCGGATCGCCGTACGGGCCCGCGACTACGCGTACTTCGTCAACGAGCTGACCCCGCCCGCCGGGGAGTTCCGGGTCGAGCTGACCGCCCCCGACGGAACGCTGTGGACGTACGGCCCGCAGGCCGCCGCGCAGCGCGTCACGGGCCCGGCGCTCGACCTGTGCCTGCTGGCGACCCGCCGCCGGCACCGTGCCGACCTGGCCGTGCGCGCCGAGGGCGCGGACGCCGACCGCTGGCTGGACATCGCCCAGGCGTTCGCGGGGCCTCCGGGTGCGGGGCGCGAGCCGGGTGAGGGAGGAACGGCGTGAACACCGAGAACCGTACGACCATGCTGGAGCGCCTGGTCGAACTGGCGGCCGAGCACGAGAAGGCGCTCGCCGGCGGCGGCCCCAAGTACGTGGACCGGCACCGGTCGCGGGGGAAGCTGACCGCGCGGGAGCGGGTGGAGCTGCTGCTGGACCAGGACAGCCCGTTCCTTGAGCTGTCGCCGCTCGCGGCCTGGGGCAGCGACTACCCGGTGGGCGCGTCACTGGTGACCGGGATCGGCGTGATCGAGGGCACCGAGTGCGTGATCACCGCCAACGACCCCACGGTGCGCGGCGGGGCGAGCAACCCGTGGACGCTGAAGAAGGCCCTGCGGGCCAACGAGATCGCGCTCACCAACCGGCTCCCGCTGGTGAACCTCGTGGAGTCGGGCGGCGCGGACCTGCCCAGCCAGAAGGAGATCTTCATCCCGGGCGGCGCGCTCTTCCGCGACCTGACCCGGCTGTCGGCGGCCGGTGTCCCCACCGTCGCCGTCGTGTTCGGCAACTCGACGGCCGGCGGCGCGTACGTCCCCGGGATGTCCGACCACGTGATCATGGTCAAGGAGCGCTCCAAGGTGTTCCTCGGCGGCCCGCCGCTGGTGAAGATGGCCACCGGCGAGGAGAGCGACGACGAGTCGCTGGGCGGGGCCGACATGCACGCCCGCGTCTCCGGGCTCGCGGACTACTTCGCGCTGGACGAGCCCGACGCGCTGCGCACCGCCCGCCGGGTGGTCGCCCGGCTCAACTGGCGCAAGCAGGGCCCCGCCCCGGCCGCCGCCTACGACCCGCCGCGGTACGACGAGGACGAGCTGCTGGACATCGTCCCGGCCGACCTCAAGACCCCCTTCGACCCGCGGGACGTCATCGCGCGGGTCGTGGACGGCTCGGAGTTCGACGAGTTCAAGCCGCTGTACGGGCCGAGCCTGGCGACCGGCTGGGCGCGGGTGCACGGCTACCCCGTCGGGATCCTCGCCAACGCGCAGGGCGTGCTGTTCAGCGCCGAGTCGCAGAAGGCCGCGCAGTTCATCCAGCTCGCCAACCAGCGCGACATCCCGCTGCTGTTCCTGCACAACACCACCGGCTACATGGTGGGCCGCGAGTACGAGCAGGGCGGCATCATCAAGCACGGCGCCATGATGATCAACGCGGTGTCCAACTCGCGGGTGCCGCACATCTCGGTGCTGATGGGCGCGAGTTACGGCGCCGGGCACTACGGCATGTGCGGCCGGGCGTACGACCCGCGCTTCCTGTTCGCCTGGCCGAGCGCCAAGTCGGCCGTCATGGGCCCCGCGCAGCTCGCGGGCGTGCTGTCCATCGTGGCACGGCAGTCGGCGGCCGCCCGGGGCCTGCCCTTCGACGAGGAGGCCGCCGCGGGGCTGCGCGCGATGGTGGAGCAGCAGATCGAGTCCGAGTCCCTGCCGATGTTCCTGTCGGGGCGGCTGTACGACGACGGGGTGATCGACCCGCGCGACACCCGCACGGTGCTCGGCCTGTGCCTGTCGGCCGTCCACAGCGCACCGGTCGAGGGCGCCCGCGGCGGCTTCGGCGTCTTCCGGATGTGAGGAGCACCTGACCGTGATCGCATCAGTGCTGGTGGCCAACCGCGGCGAGATCGCCCGCCGTGTCTTCCGCACCTGCCGCGACCTGGGCATCGCCACGGTCGCCGTCCACTCGGACGCGGACGCGACCGCCCCGCACGTACGGGAGGCGGACGCCGCCGTGCGGCTGCCGGGGGACGCGCCCGCCGACACCTATCTGCGCGGCGACCTCATCGTGAAGGCCGCCCTCGCGGCGGGCGCGGACGCCGTCCACCCCGGCTACGGGTTCCTGTCGGAGAACGCCGGCTTCGCCAGGGACGTCATCGCGGCGGGCCTGACCTGGATCGGGCCCTCGCCGGAGGCCATCGAGGCGATGGGTTCCAAGACCCGGGCCAAGCGGCTGATGGCCGAGGCCGGTGTCCCGGTGCTGGAGGCCGGACCGGACGACCTGCCCGTGCTGGTCAAGGCGGCGGCGGGCGGCGGCGGGCGCGGCATGCGCGTCGTCCGGGAGGCGGCCGCCCTCGAGCAGGAGCTCGCCGCCGCCCGCGCGGAGGCGCTGTCCGCCTTCGGGGACGGCGAGGTGTTCCTCGAGCCGTACGTCGAGGACGGGCGGCACATCGAGGTGCAGGTGCTGGCCGACACCCACGGCACCGTGTGGACGCTCGGGGAGCGGGACTGCTCGGTGCAGCGCCGCCACCAGAAGGTGATCGAGGAGACCCCGGCGCCCGGCATCACCGACGTGCTGCGCCGGACCCTGCACGAGGCGGCCGACGCCGCGGCGCGGGCCATCGGCTACGTCGGCGCGGGAACGGTGGAGTTCCTGGTCTCGCCGGACGGCCGGCCGTACTTCCTGGAGATGAACACCCGCCTCCAGGTGGAGCACCCGGTCACCGAGTGCGTCTTCGGTGTGGACCTCGTCGCGCTGCAACTGGACGTCGCCGAGGGCGGAAGACTTCCCGCCGCTCCCCCGGCGCCCTCCGGTCACGCGGTCGAGGCCCGGCTGTACGCGGAGGACCCGGCCCGCGACTGGCAGCCGCAGACCGGCGTCCTGCACCGCTTCCGGCTGCCGCGGGCGCCGGGGCTGCGGGTGGACGCGGGCTTCGGCGACGGCGACCGGATCGGCGTGCACTACGACGCGATGCTCGCCAAGGTCGTCGCCCACGCCGCCACCCGCCCGCAGGCGCTGCGGCTGCTCGCGGGCGCCCTGGAGCGGGCCCGCGTGCACGGTCTGGTGACCAACCGCGAGCTGCTCGTACGGGTGCTGCGGGACCCGGACTTCGCCGCGGGGCGGCTGTCCACGGCCTTCCTGGACCGACTCGGCCCGGCGCCCGCCGGGAACGGGGGCGCCGCGCGACTGGCGGCCCTGGCCGCAGCGCTCGCCGACGCCTGCGGCCGGCACCCGCTGGGCGGCTGGCGCAACCTGGCGTCGGCACCGCAGTCCAAGAGCTACCGGGCCGAGCCGGGCGGCGCCGAGTACGAGGTCCGCTACCGGCTCGGCCGCGACGGACTGACGGCCGAGGGCCACCCGGACGTGCGTGTGCTGGAGCGGACGCCGGAGCGGGTGGTGCTGGAGGTCGCCGGGGTGCGCCGCGCCTTCGACGTGGCGGTCTACGGGGACGAGGTGTGCGTCGACGGCGCGTCGGCCTCCCACCGCTTCACCGCGCTCCCCCGCTTCCCCGCCCCGGAGGCCCAGCTCGCGCCCGGCTCGCTGCTGGCCCCGATGCCGGGGACGGTGGTCCGGGTCGCGGACGTCGCCGTCGGCGACAAGGTCGCGGCCGGGCAGCCGCTGCTGTGGCTGGAGGCCATGAAGATGGAGCACCGCGTCGCCGCCCCGGCGGACGGAGTGCTCACCGCACTGCACGCCGAGGCCGGCCGCCAGGTCGACGTCGGCACCGTACTCGCCGTCGTCCAGGAAGAGGAATCCCCTTGAGCGCCACGCCCGCCGTGAACGGACCGACCGGCACCTTCGACAACGTCCTGCTGGAGAGCGAGGAGCGGCGCGCGCTGCGCAAGGCCGTCTCCGACCTGGGCCGCCGCTACGGGCGTTCCTACTTCCTCGACGCCGTGCGCGAGGGGCGGCACACCGACAAGCTGTGGCAGGAGGCCGGCTCGCTCGGCTACCTCGGTGTCAACCTGCCGGAGGAGCACGGCGGCGGGGGCGGCGGCCTGGCCGAGCTCTCCATCGTGCTGGAGGAACTGGGCGCCGCGGGCTGCCCGTTGCTGCTGCTCATCGTCTCCCCCGCGATCTGCGGCACGGTCATCGCGCGCTTCGGCACCGAGGAGCAGAAGCGCCGGTGGCTGCCCGGGCTCGCCGACGGTTCCACCCGGATGGCCTTCGGCATCACCGAGCCCGACGCCGGTTCCAACTCGCACCGGCTGACCACGACGGCCCGCCGGGACGGCTCGGACTGGCTGCTGACCGGCCGCAAGGTCTTCGTCTCCGGCGTCGACATCGCCGACGCGACGCTCATCGTCGGCCGCACCGAGGACGCGCGCACGGGCAGGCTCAAGCCGTGCCTGTTCGTCGTGGAGCGCGAGACGCCCGGTTTCGAGTTCCGGCCGATCGACATGGAACTGTCGGCCCCAGAGAAGCAGTTCCACATCTACATGGACGACGTACGGCTGCCCGCCGACGCCCTCGTCGGCGACGAGGACGCGGGGCTGCTGCAGTTGTTCGCGGGCCTCAACCCCGAACGCGTCATGACGGCCGCCTTCTCGATCGGCATGGGCCGCTTCGCGCTCGACGCCGCCGTGGCCTACGCCCGCACACGGCAGGTGTGGAAGGCCCCGATCGGCTCGCACCAGGCCATCGCCCACCCGCTGGCGCAGGCCCACATCGAGCTGGAACTGGCCCGGCTGATGATGCAGAAGGCCGCGTTCCTGTACGACGGCGGGGACGACACGGCGGCCGGCGAAGCCGCGAACATGGCGAAGTACGCGGCGGCCGAGGCGGGGGCGAAGGCCGTCGACCAGGCCGTGCACACCCTCGGCGGCAACGGCCTGACGGCCGAGTACGGGCTGGCCTCCCTCCTGACGGCCTCACGCGTGGGTCGCATCGCGCCGGTCAGCCGGGAGATGATTCTCAACTACGTCTCGCACCACACGCTGGGTCTGCCCAAGTCCTACTGAGCACTGAGCACGTCCTACCGAGGAGGGGGGAACGGCCATGGCACAGCCGGCCGTGTTCCACAGCGAGTACCCCGCGGTTCCCGCCATCGACCTGCCGATCCACGAGGCCGTACTGGGCCACGCCGCCGAGTTCGGCGACCGGCCCGCGCTCGTCGACGGGGTGGAGGGCACGACGCTCACCTACGCGCAGCTCGACTCCTTCACCCGCCGTATCGCAGCGGCACTGGCGGAGTCGGGGCTGCGCAAGGGTGACGTCCTCGCCCTGCACAGCCCCAACACCATCGCCTACCCGCCGGTCTTCTACGGGGCCACCCGCGCCGGCGCGGCCGTCACCACGGTGCATCCGCTCGCCACCGCCGAGGAGTTCGCCCGGCAGCTGCGGGACAGCGGCGCCTCGTGGATCGTCACCGTCTCGCCCTTGCTGGAGACCGCCCGCAAGGCCGCCGAACAGGCGGGCGGCGTGCGGGAGATCCTGGTCTGCGACAGCGCCGAGGGCCACCGTTCGGTCCTCGACCTGCTGGGTTCCACCGCCCCCGAGCCGGAGATCGTCTTCGACCCGGGCGAGGACGTGGCCGCGCTGCCGTACTCCTCGGGCACCACCGGCGTGCCCAAGGGCGTGATGCTGACCCACCGCAACATCGCCACCAACCTGGCCCAGCTGGACCCGACGCTGGCGATGGGTCCCGGGCACCGCATCCTGGCCGTGCTCCCGTTCTTCCACATCTACGGGCTCACCGCGCTCATGAACGCCCCGCTGCGCAAGGGCGCCACCGTCGTCGTGCTGCCGCGCTTCGACCTGGAGCAGTTCCTGAAAGCGGTGGCCACGCACCGGGTGCAGGGGCTGTTCGTGGCCCCGCCCATCGTGCTGGCGCTCGCCAAGCACCCGGCCGTCGCCGCGCACGACCTGAGCTCGCTGGAGTACGTGCTGTGCTCGGCGGCGCCGCTCGACGCGGAACTGGCCCAGGCCTGCTCGAAGCGGCTGGGGCTGCCGCCGATCCTGCAGGCGTACGGGATGACGGAACTCTCCCCCGGCACGCACGTGGTGCCGCTGGACGCCCGCGACGCGCCGCCCGGTGCGGTCGGCAAGCTGCTGCCCGGAACCGAGATGCGCATCGTGCCGCTCGACGAGGACGCGACCGACGAGGACACCGACGGCTCCGGGGAGATCCACATCCGCGGTCCGCAGGTCATGAAGGGCTACCTGGGGCGGCCCGAGGAGACCGCCGCCATGATCGACGAGGACGGCTGGCTGCACACCGGCGACGTCGGCCGGGTGGACGCCGACGGCTGGCTGCACGTCGTCGACCGGGTCAAGGAGCTGATCAAGTACAAGGGCTACCAGGTGCCGCCCGCAGAGCTGGAGGCCGTGCTGCTCGCCGACCCGCGGGTGGCCGACGCCGCGGTCATCGGCGTGGTGGACGAGGACGGCAACGAGATCCCCAAGGCGTACGTGGTACCGCAGCAGGGCTCGGCCCTCACCGCGGACGACGTGATCGCGCACGTGGCCGCGCAGGTCGCCCCGTACAAGAAGGTGCGCCGCGTGGAGTTCACCGACGCGATACCGAGGGCCGCCAGCGGCAAGATCCTCCGGCGCGAACTGCGCGCCCGGGAAAGGGGAACCACCTGATGACCGACGACGCCGCGGCACCCTGCGTGCGGAGCGCGTACGACCGGGGGATCACCACGCTGACGCTGGACTCCCCGCACAACCGCAACGCGCTCTCCGCACGCATGGTCGACGAGCTGTCCGACGCGCTGGCCCGGGCCGGCAAGGACCCGGCCACGCGGGCGGTATTGCTCACGCACACCGGCGGCACCTTCTGCGCGGGCGCGGACCTGAAGGAGGCGGCGTCGCCGGAGGGGCCGCGGCGGCTCGTGGCGCTGCTGCGGGCGGTCGTGGAGCTGCCCAAGCCGGTCGTGGCGCACGTGACGGGTCATGTGCGCGCGGGCGGCCTCGGGCTGCTGGCGGCCTGTGACGTCCCGGTGGCGGGGCCGGGGGCGAGCTTCGCCTTCACCGAGGCGCGGCTCGGCCTCGCCCCCGCCGTGATCTCGCTGACGGTGCTGCCGCGCATGGACGCCCGGGCCGCCGCCCGCCACTACCTGACGGGGGAGGTCTTCGACACCGCGGAGGCCGTCCGCACCGGCCTGGTGGCCGCGCCGGAGGAGGCCCTGGAGGGCATCCTCGCCGGGCTGCGCGCGGCGTCGCCGCAGGGGCTCGCCGAGTCCAAGGCGCTGACGACGGCCGCCGTGCTGCGCGTCTTCGACCGGGACGCGACGGCGCTGACCGAGCAGTCGGCCCGGCTCTTCGGCTCACCCGAGGCGGCGGAGGGGATGCGGGCGTTCCTCGAACGGCGGGCCGCGCCATGGGCGCTGTGAGCGCCACCGCCCGTACGCCCAAGCAGGACCGCAGCCGCGCCACCCGGCAGCGGCTGCTGGAGGCGGCCGTCGCATGCCTGGCCGAACGCGGCTGGGGAGGCAGCACGGTGACGGTGGTCGCCGAGCGGGCAGGGGTGTCGCGGGGCGCGGCGCAGCACCACTTCCCCACCCGTGAGGACCTGTTCACCGGGGCGATCGAGTTCGTCGCCGAGCAGTGGCTGATCGCCCTGCGGGAGCACGCGCACGCCCTCCCCCGCGAGGGCGTGCCCCGCACGCACGCCGTGGTCGGCATGGTCGTCGACCTCTACACGGGGCCGATCTTCCGGGCTGCGCTGCACTTGTGGGTGGCGGCGGCCAACGAGGAGCAACTGCGGCCCCGGGTGACGGCGCTGGAGGGCCGGATCGGCCGGGAGGCGCACCGGCTGGCCGTCGAGATGCTCGGCGCGGACGAGTCGGTGACCGGGGTCCGGGAGACCGTGCAGGCCACCCTCGACATGGCGCGGGGGCTGGGGCTGGCGAACCTGCTGAGCGACGACGGCGCGCGCCGCGCGGGCATCGTGCGCGAGTGGTCGGCCGTTCTGGACGGGGTGCTGCGCCGCGGAATCTGAGTCGCCCGGTGTCGGTGGCGGGTGAGAAGATCGCGGCATGCTGAACGAGGCGGTGTCCGCCGGCGAACTGGGCTTCCTGCTGGGTCTCGTCGACCCGGAGTCCGCCGCGCGTGCGCGGAGCCGGACGGGGGTCCCGGAGGAGGATCCGGCGGGGGCCGCGAAGCCCCCGCAGAAGCCGATGTGGGGCACGCTGTGGCACAGCCTGCCGGCGTCGGTGCTCTGGTGGATGCTCCAGGAGGACGATCCGCGGATCAACTCGTTGGTGTACCAGCACTGGCGGGCCGACGACCGCGTACGGTACGACATCCTCAACGGCGTTCCGTACGGACCGGGCCGCTCCCGCCGCGTGAAGGTGCCCGCGGACCTTTCGGGTCATCCGCCGCCGGAACTCTGGCTGCCGTCCGGCCCGGAGGAGCTGACCGCCGCGCTGCGTGCCGTGACGGGCATGTCCCAGGGCCGCGCCGCCGCGCTGCTGGTGGGCCGGAACGACTGGGCGGTGGTGGCCGGGGCCGACCGCGAGCAGCCGCTGCCCGGTTACGCACGCTGGGCCCTGGCGATCCGTCCCGACTGCCCGCCGGCGCTGCGCACGCAGTTCGGCACGCACCGCAAGTTCACCAACCGGCTCCGGGACGCGGGCGTCGTGGACGGCCCGGCGGAGTTCGCGACCGGCTCGCGTCCGGCACGCGAGGTCCTGCGGGTCCTGGCCATGGGCCGCTGGGCGTTCCCGCTGCGGCTGGCGGAGGCGGCGGCGGCGCTGCGGCCACTGGTGCGCTCGGAACTGGGCGGGAACACCGAGGCGTGGGCGGTGCTGGTGCAGCTCCTGCCGACGTTCACGGGCACGTTGCCGGAACTCGTCACGACCGCGGGGGCGATCGCGGGGAGCGCCGCGGAAGGAGCCGGAGGCCCAATGTCAGTGGCCTCTGGTAACACTGAGTCACCGGAGGAGCCGGAGGGTTCGGGGGACGAAAGCGGGGGGGCTGACATGGGATTCGACGAGCGGACACGACGACGACCCGTGGTCGACCTCGCCGACCGGCGGGCGCTGGAGCGGTGGCGTCCGGCGGATCCGGACGTCGTGGCGGAGGCGCAGCGACTGAAGGAGGCCGCGCTGCTCGACTTCGGGCTGACCGAGTCGGCGGTCGCGTCCTGGCTGTACGCCAAGTGCCCGCACCAGATCCCGACCACGGCCGTGGACACCGCGGCGGTGGTGGCCTCGGGGGACGGCTCGGTGCTCCTGCTGTACAACCCCGGGTTCTTCGTCGGCCTGGGGCTGGAGGGGGTCAAGTTCGTCCTCTTCCACGAGGCCCGGCACGTCGTGCACCGGCATCTGCTGGCGGAGCCCGCACTGCGGGAGGACCCGGTCTTCTCCACCGCGGCGGAGGTGGCGATCAACCACGTGGCGCTGGTCCGGCTGCGGCGGGACGGTCTTCCGCTGCGGGACGGACGGCCGACGGGGGTCGATCCGCGCGAGGTCCACGCCGCGTACGAGCGGGATCTGACGGAGCAGGGGCTGACACCGCTGCCCTACGCGGAGTTCGTCGAGACCGACATGGGCGTCTACACCGAGCTCAAGCGCATGAAGCACCCGCCGGTGCCGCTCACCTCGCTGTGCGTGCACCTCGAGGGCGGGCACGGGGACGGGGGCGTGCCGGGTGACCAGGGGACGATCGACGCACTGGTGTCCTCGTCCCTGCTGAACTCGCTGCTGGCCGCGCGGCGCGGGCACACCGGTGCCGAGCGGGAGCTGCTGGACCTCATGGGCCGCACCGAGGGCGCCTCCGAGCGCACGGCCCGGCTGTGGGGACAGCTGGGCGCGGGGGCGCTGCGCGGCGAGACGGTGAGGATCCGTCGGGTGGACTGGTGGCAGCGGTGGCTGGTCGACGTGGTCGCCTCGAAGCTGCGGGAGGGCGAGCGGCTGGTCTACCCGAAGAAGCGGGGTGCGCTGCTGGCGGCGCTCGGCCACGACCCGATGCTGTCGCGGCGCGGCCCGGTCCGCGACAAGGTACTGGTCATCGCCTACGACACCTCGGGGTCCATGCCGGGTTCCGTCATCACCTGGCTGACCGAACTCGTCGGGCGGATCGACGGCGTGGAGGCCCACTGGCTCTCCTTCGACGGCGTCGTGATGCCCTTCGTCCCCGGTGAGCGGGTGTACGGCGGCGGGGGCACGAGCTTCCAGGCCGTGGCGGACTACGTGGAAGGGCGTACGGAGGTCCAGGGGCGGCGCTTCGAGGAGCGTCCGGACGCGGTGATCGTGCTCACCGACGGCCATGCCCCGCACATCACGCCGCAGGAACCCGACAAGTGGATATGGCTGATCACCGAGGGCGGAGACGACTGGCCCGACGCCCACACCCCTCCCATGGCCTGCCACCGCGTCACGACAGGAGCGACATGACCAGCACCGCGGCGACCGCCACGGCCGGCCCCCGGCCCCGGCGGGCCAACGCCACCTATCCGCGGCCTCCCGAGGGCCGCCCGGAGGTCTCCCGGCTGGAGTCGTTCATCGACGCGATGATCGACATGGGGCAGACCGGGCAGGTCTTCGGCGAGCACGGCATCGGCAAGACGTCGACGTTCTTCTCGCACGTCGCCGAGTCCCATCCGCAGGCCGGACTGGTCTACGTCCCGGCCGCCAACCTCACCCCGGACGACCTCCTGGTGAACGCGCCGGTCCGCGACCCGCACACGGACGAACTGGTGCTGCGCCAGCTGGTGATGAGCCAGCTGCGGCCGGGGCGCCCGTTCGTGCTGCTCATCGACGACTCGCTGCAGGCGGGCGAGACAATCCAGTCGCAGTTGATGCAGATCGCCTGCAACTGGACGCTCGGCGAGTACGACCTCAGGGAACTCGGCTGCATCGGGGTGTTCCTCAGCGACAACGAGTCGCTGTCCGAGACGGCCGCCCGGCGCGGCGACCTGGCCGTCCTCGACCGCATGGTCACGGTGCGGGTGACCGCCAACGACACGGCGTGGCGGCGGAAGCTGGCCGAGAAGTACCGGGACTGGGACCTCAACGGGGTCTTCGCCCTGTGGGCGTCGCTCGGCCCGGCGGTCCGCGAGCTGCTCTCCCCGCGCACCCTCGACCACGTCCTCGCCAACGCGCGGGAGGGGTTCCCGCTGCGCTGGGGGCTGCCGTTGGTCAACGGCGAGCGGCTGCGCCTGGCGGAACCCCGGCCGGACGGCTCCCCTGGGCAGGACCGGACGCCGGAGATCCTGGACCGGATCGCCGCGGAGCTCGGTGTGCCCAATCCGGCGACGGTGCCGGACCCGGTGCGCTCGGTGGTGCGGGCGGCGCTGCGCAACCGGTGGTCGGTGCTGCTCCAGGGGCCGCCCGGCTGCGGCAAGACCGAGGTGGTGCGCGAGACGCTGCGCGCGGACCTGGGCCGGGACCCGCTGTACTTCTCCCTGCCGGTCACCAACGTCGAGGACCTGTGTGCGCCCGTTCCGGACCGGGACGGCTCCCTGGACACCCTGCTGGCGCAGAAGTTCACCGGGAGCGAGCCGAAGGCGATCGTCTGGGACGAGTACAACCGGCCCAAGGACAAGGCGGCCTTCGCCAAGCTGATGGAGATCACTCAGGAGTGGTCGCTGGCGGGACGCCCGATCGAGAACCTCCGCGCCCAGATAGCGGTGCAGAACCCGCCGTACCATCTGGGCCGCAGGCTGATGGTGTCGCGCAACAACATCGCCCAGGCGACCCGTTTCACGGCCTCGCTCACCGTCGAGCCGGGCGACATCCCGGCCAACGAGTGGCTGATCGCGCGGTACGGCGGCATTGCCGAGACCGTGCTGGAGTGGTGGAAGCACGACATCGACGAGGACGGCCGCGCCTGGATCACCAAGCGCACCATCGAGCGGCTGATCAAGCTCCACCAGCGCGGTCTGCCGCTGCAGATGGCCACCGTCTACCTCGGCGACGGCGAGTACGCACCGGTGCCGCTGACCGCCCTGGTCGACCGGCTCGCGAACCGCTCGGTGACGGGGCTGCGCGAGCTGGCCCGGGACGTGGACGCCTGGGAGGCCCGGCTCAGACGTGCCCGGGAGGAGTCCGCGGAGGGCAACGACGAGAGCGACGTCGTCCACCAGGTGCTCGCCAACGCGGAGCTGTCCCAGCTCAAGCGGCACCGCAAGGCGGTCGCCCGGCTGGTGGCACTGCTGCCGCCCAAGCTGCGCTCCACGTATCTGGTGGGCGCCTCGGAGCAGACGCAGCGCTTCTGGATCGAGACCTTCGCCCGTATGCCCCGCTGATCAGCGCGGGGTGCGGTGGACGCTGCGCACGGCGGCCACGTCCGCGGGCAGGGCCGGCGGCGGCAGGTGGGCGCTGAGCGCGTCGAGCCGCCGCCGGACGCTGGTCGCGATGCCCTTGCCGAGGACGTAGCGGGTCGCGGTCGCGGCCCCCGGGGCGGCGTCGAGCAGACGGTGCGCCTCCCGGCTGCGCATTCCGGTGTGGGCCAGCACGAGATGGGTCAGCCGGTGCGGCGCCGAGCTCAGTGCCCCGGCCATCGCCGCGGCCGCCTCGGTGTCGACCCGGTTGTCCGCGGCGTCCAGGACCCGCGCGGCCTTGACCCGCCCCAGGTCCAGGAGTTCCACGCCGGCGGTCGTAGCGGCGGCGACGAGGCGGGCGCAGGCCGCCGGCCCGATGCCGTTGCTGGCCACGGAGAGCCGGGTGAGCCGGCCGTACGGCGCCCGGGCCAGGGCCTCGGCGAGCAGAAGGGCGCCCTCGTCGCCGAGGCGGGCCGCCGACACGTACAGTTCGGCGACCGCTCCCGTCGTGACGAGGGTCGTCAGGCAGGCCGCGCCGGCCGTGCCGAGGGCGTTGCCGCCGACGAACAGCCGTTCCACGGCGCGTCCGGAGCGGGCGGCGACGACGAGCGCGTCGGCCAGCACGGCGAGGCCCGCCGGGTCGAGTCCGGTCTGCACCAGGTCCAGGGTGCGCAACGACCGTGCGGCCTCCACGAGTCCGGCGCCCGCCTCGCCCGCGCCGCCGCCGAGCGGGTTGCGCTTCAGCCAGACCCCGGTGACGGCCTGCGGCGAGGCCCTCAGGCTGTCGGCGATGCGGCAGGCTCCGCCCGCCGTGATGCCGTTGCAGCCGAGGTAGAGCGTCTCGACCCCGGTGTCCCGGGTGCGTTCGGCGACGACCTCGGCACCCTCGTCGCCCAGTCCGTCGGTGCCGAGGAGCAGATGGCGTACGGCACCGGTGACGGGTGCCCGGCGCAGGGCCTCGGCAACCGCGGCGGCGCCCTCCGGGCCCAGTGCCTGCTTGCACAGGTCGAGCCGCCCGTCGGGCAGGGCGGTCCCGGCCGGGAAGTCCCGGCGTTCGGCGACCCCCTCGCCGCCGCGCAGCCAGCCCAGCAGCGGTTCGAGGTCGGCGTGCGGGCGCGGCACGACCTCGGGGACACCCGCGTAGGGCGGCCGGTCGTCCGTCATGTCACCACTCGGCTTCCTGGTAGTCCTTGAGGAAGACGCCGGAGACCGGGTGCCCGGCCTCTCCGCGCACGATCGGGTCGTAGATCCGGGCCGCGCCGTCCACGACGTCCAGTGGGGTGCGGAACCCCTGGCCGGCCAGCCGGTTCTTCTTCGGCAGCGGGTTCTCGTCGGTGATCCAGCCGGTGTCGACGCTGCACATGTGGACGCCCTGCGCGGCGAGCGCGGGTCCGCTGGTGCGGGTCAGCATGTTGAGAGCGGCCTTGGCCATGTTGGTGTGCGGATGGCCGGCGGTCTTGTTGCGCACCGCGAAGCGGCCCTCGACGGCGGTGACGTTGACGATGTAGCGGCGCGGCCGCGGGGAGGCGAGCAGCAGGGGCAGCAGGCGGTCGCAGAGCAGCGCGGGGGCGAGGGAGTTGACCAGCTGGGTCTCCAGCACCTCGGCCGGGTCGAGGCCGCCGAGCTCCGCCGACCAGGAGTTCTCGGGGGCGAGGTCGGGCAGCAGCCCCGCCTCGTCGGTCTCGGCGAGGAGGAGTTCGGCGGTCGGCCCGGCGGCGGCCGGCAGCGCGCGCACGGTGCCGAAGCCGGGGGCGGTGAGCAGCGCCGCCGGCCGGGCCCCGGCGGGCAGCGGCGCGCGCTCACCCGCGGTGAGGGCCGCGTACGACCCGGGGGGCCGCCGGACCGTCTGGGCCGCGTTGTTGACGAGGATGTCGAGCGGCTCACCGCTCTCGCGGAGCCGTTCGCACAGGCCGACGACCTGCCGGGGGTCGCGCAGGTCGACGGCGACGACGGTGAGCCGGGGCAGCCACCGCTCGCTGCCGGGCGCCTCGGTGAAGCGGCGGAGCGTGTCGCACGGGAAGCGGCTGGTGACCAGGAGTTCGGCGCCGTCCCGCAGCATCATCAGGGCTAGCTGGAAGCCGATCTTGACGCGGCCGCCGGTCAGCAGCGCGCGTCGGCTGGTGAGGTCGGTACGGGCGCCCCGGCGTGCGGTGTTGTCCACGGCGCAGTCGGGGCAGAGCAGGTGGTAGAAGGCGTCCGCCCGCCGGTAGGGGGACTTGCAGACGTAGCAGCGACGGGGCCTGGCGAACTCCCCCGCGGCGCCGCCCTGCGGGGTCTCGTCGAGGGGTGCGTCCTCGCGGCGTTCCCGCGCTCCCGTCGCGGTGGCCGCCACGACCTCCGCGTCCGCCGCGGCGCGGTCCTCACGCCGGGTCTTCCTGCGCCGCAGCCGTCCGTCACGCGCGAAGGAGGCGGCCACCTGCTCGGCGCGCAGCCGTACCGGGTCGTCGACGGGCAGTTCGCGCAGCTTGCCGACCACCTCGTCGAAGACGGCGAGTTCCGCCTCCGTGATGCCGTCCGTGTCCCCCACTGCCCCTGCCCGTCCTCCGGCGCCTCCCGGTGGGTCCGGCCGGATTCGAACCGGCGTATCCGCCTTGCCAAGGCGGCGGCGCCTGCCTCTGCGCTACGGACCCGTGTGCGCCGGCTGCCCGGACGGCCGGATTCGAACCGGCGTGTCCCTCCTTGAGGGGAGGGGCGCCTGCCTCTGCGCTACATCCGGGCATTGCGATGATCCTATCGGGGGCCCGGCCGGATTCGAACCGGCGTATCCGCCTTGAGAGGGCGGCGGGTCTGCCTCTGCCCTACGGGCCCATGTGCGCCGGCTGCCCGGACGGCCGGATTCGAACCGGCGTGAGTCGCCTGAGCAAGGCGGTGCGCCTGCCTCTGCGCTACGCCCGGGCATCGGCCCGATCCTACCGGCACCGCGGAACCCGCCACAGGCAGGTCCCACCGGCCAATCCGCGGGAGAATTCCGGGCGTTCACAACCGAAGCACGCATTCCGCGTTGACGCGGTCATGCCACACCCGCACGATCGGTCCGAACTCCTGCGCCACCCCCACACCCAGGAGGACAACCATGCGCATCCCCCGGACCGGCAGACGGGCGACGGTCACCGCCGCGCTGCTCGCCTGCGTCCTCGCCACCTCGCTCGCCGTACAGGCCGACGCCTCGCCCTCCACCGCCGGCGGCCGTCCCGTCGCGGCCGCCGCCGACGAGGTCGTCCGGCAGTACGAGGTGGCCGGCACCGGCACCGTCGCCGCCCGCACGGCGCTCGCCGCCCACGGCGTGTCGATCGACGCGGCCCGCAGCCACTCCACCGTCGTCACCGCGAACGCCGCGCAGGCCGCCGCACTGCGCTCCGCGGGCTACCGCCTCACCGCGCTCCCCGGCCCGCCCGCGGCGGCCGCCACCGGCCGCGGCGGCGAGGGCGGCGCCTCGGTGCTGGACTTCCCCGGCGCCGACTCCGGCTACCACAACTTCGCGGAGATGACCGCGGAGATCAACGCCCTGGTCTCCGCACACCCCGCCGTCATGCGGCAGCAGGTCATCGGCACCTCCTACAGCGGACGGAACATCGTCGCCGTCAAGATCAGCGACAACGTCGGCACCGACGAGGCGGAACCCGAGGTGCTCTTCACCCATCACCAGCACGCCCGTGAGCACCTCACCGTGGAGATGGCGCTCTACCTGCTGCACCAGTTGGGCGACGGCTACGCGACCGACAGCCGCGTCAGGAACATCGTCGACTCCCGCGAGATCTGGATCATCCCGGACCTCAACCCGGACGGCGGCGAGTACGACATCGCGACCGGCTCCTACCGGAGCTGGCGCAAGAACCGCCAGCCCAACGCCGGCTCCTCGGCCGTGGGCACCGACCTCAACCGCAACTGGAACTACCGCTGGGGCTGCTGCGGCGGCTCCTCGGGCACCAAGTCGAGCGAGACCTACCGGGGCGCGTCAGCCGAGTCCGCACCCGAGGTCAGGCTCGTCGCGGACTTCGTCCGCGGCCGGGTCGTCGGCGGCAGGCAGCAGATCACCGCGGGCATCGACTTCCACACCTACAGCCAGCTCGTGCTGTGGCCCTTCGGCTACACCACCGCGAACACCACCACCGGCATGACGGCCGACCAGTACAACACCTTCGCGACCTTCGGCCGCACCATGGCGGCCACCAACGGCTACACCCCCGAACAGTCCAGCGACCTCTACATCACCGACGGGTCGATCATCGACTGGCTCTGGGCGAACCAAGGGGTCTGGGCGTACACCTTCGAGATGTACCCCGGCCCGAACGGCTCGTCGGGCTTCTACCCGCCCGACGAGGTGATCCCCGCCCAGACCAGCCGCAACCGCGAGGCGGTGCTGCTGCTCCTGGAGAACGCGGACTGCATGTACCGCGCCATCGGCAAGGAGGCGCAGTACTGCTCGTCAACTTAACCCGGCCCTGAAGAACCGGCCTTGCAGGTAGGTACACGACTGGCGGCCGTGGGACCTCCCGCATCTGAGCCCCTGCTAGGCAGGGGCTGGGACGCGTGACTGACGCCCCGCAGTCCACGCAGCCTCGCCCTTGCGAGCGATGTTGCGGGAAGCGTTCAGGTCTGCTTGCGCAACGACGCCGCACGACCTGCACTGGAACCGGGCCTGTGAGGCCCGGTTCCTCTTGTCTGTGTACTGGCATTCTGAGCAAGTCTGGCTGGTGTACGCCGGATCGACGAAGACCACAGGCACGCCGGCCCGGCGTGCTTTGTATGCCAGGAACCCTCCGAGCTGGGCGAACGCCCAGCTGTGCACCGCAGCTCGTTGGGGCTTTCTCAACCGAGCCCTCATGCGGATCCCACCCAGGTCTTCCAGGGCGATTCCACGGGAGGTGCGTTCAGCCTCTGCCACGATGCGTTTCGAGATGACGTGATTGGTGTCAGCGGCGAACCGCCGCTCCCGGCGGGCGCGCCTCTTCAGTAGCCGCTTCGCCGACTTGGTGCCCTTCTTCTGCAGCTTGGCTCGTAAATCTGCCTGCCGCGCCCGATACCGGTTCAGCCGTCGGCCGACGAGAACGTTGCCGTCTGAGGTGGTTGCGATGTTCACGATGCCGAGATCCACGCCGAGGAACCCAGCTGGGTCGTCGTTGAAGTCGGCCTCGGGAATCTCGCAGGTTGCGAGGAGGTAGAATTCGCCGTCGCGTTCCACGAGGTCAGACTCCCCCTTCCGGTACTCCCGCAGGATCTTCAACTGGTCTGCGCCGCCGACGAACCTGACGCCCTTGAGCCGACCAGCCGTGGTCCAAATGGACACAGTCGCGGCACCATATTGCCAGGTCAGGCACCGCTCGTCGTACGGCTGAGCGGCCTCCGACCGGAATGTGATCGGCTTCGCCTCTGCCTTCACCCTGCGCTTCGAACCAGACTTCCCCAATTTTCCGGCCTTGATGTTCGCATGGAGCGTTGTGTAAGCGTCGCGGACCTTTTTGATGACGTGCTGCGCCGACTGGGCGCCCAGACCGCGGGCCTTGAGCTCGGAGTACGTGTGCTTCCGAAGCTCGTACTCGCGCGGCAAACCCCGATCGAACGCGACCTGCGACACCCAGTTCGCCGCGTCATTGCACGCGCGCAGGGTTGAGCGCATCGCAACCGCCTGTTCAGCGGTCGGCAGCACCTTCACCTGCACGACGATCTTCACGCGTTGAACCGTACCCCTCGACACTGAGAGGTCGTTAAGTCCGATCTTCCCTGGTTCGCGATCGCTCGATCGTGTTACTGATCCTCGTCCCGGCCGACTGCTCGTCATGTCCATGCTG